>JBEKXC010000001.1:0-87306 GCA_049512435.1 Terriglobales bacterium
AGCGCAGCTAGAAGACGGCCATTGTCGCGGTGATGCAGGCCGATGGAAGGTTCGTCGAGCACGTAGAGAACACCGCGCAACTTGGATCCGATTTGAGTCGCAAGGCGGATGCGCTGGCCTTCTCCACCGGAGAGCGTGGCGGCGGAACGGCCCAGCGACAGATAGCCGAGTCCAACATCGTGCAGGAATTCGAGGCGTTCGGTGATTTCGTGGACGATGCGTCCCGCGATGGTCAGTTCCCTCCCCGTCAATTGGATGCTGCGCGCGGCTTCGAGAGCGCGCGCAATCGGAAGGCTGGTGAAATCGGCAATGGACATGCCGTTCACTCTTACGGCCAGGCTTTCGGGACGCAGACGCTTGCCGTGGCACACGGAACATTCGGTAGCCGACATAAAATCCAGCAGATATTCACGATAGGTATCGGAGGTAGAAGCTTCCAGATTCTGCCTGAGGTAACCGAGAATTCCTAGAAAACCTGATTTGCCCCCGCGTTGCGGCTCGCCGTAGAGCAGAAGGTTCTGAATCTTGTCGGGAAATTTTTCGAAAGGCGTCGCCAAGTTAAAGCCGTAGGCTTGCACAACCAACTGGATGCTGCGAACCAGATTCTGCGATGACGAACCGGGCCCCAGGCCTCCATCGAGTATCGGCTTCGACCAATCGACGATCACCTTGGCAGGATCCAAATCGTAGCGGCTTCCGAGGCCATGGCACTCCGGACACGCGCCATACGAACTGTTGAACGAGAACGATCGCGGCTCCAGTTGCGGAACGCTGATGCCGCAGTCGGGGCAGGCCAGACGCGAAGAATACAGCGTCTCTTCCTCGTTGACGACTGCGACCAGGACGAGACCGCCGCCGAGTTTCATCGCCAACCCGACCGAGAGTTCGAGGCGGTGTTCGATTCCCGGCTTGACCAGCAGGCGATCCACGACAACTTCGATGGTGTGATTTTTGCGTTTGTCGAGCGCGAGATCGTCCTCAAGGTTGACCAGTTCGCCATCAACACGGGCGCGGGAGAAACCGTGCTGGACCAGCTTCTCCATTTCTTTCTTGAATTCGCCTTTTCGGCCGCGAACGATGGGCGCCATGATCATGACTCGGTCATCGGGCGTGAGTGCCATGACGCGCTGCACGATCTGCTCCGCAGATTGACGGGTGATGGGCTTCCCGCAATTCGGGCAATGGGGCACGCCGATCGAAGAGTAGAGCAGGCGCAGATAATCGTAGATCTCGGTGATGGTACCAACGGTGGAGCGCGGACTGCGGCTGGTGGTCTTCTGCTCGATGGAAATCGCGGGGCTGAGGCCGTCGATCGAATCGACGTCGGGACGCTCCATCTGGTCGAGAAATTGGCGGGCGTAGGCGGAAAGCGTTTCGACATAACGCCGCTGGCCCTCCGCGTAAATCGTATCGAAAGCAAGCGAGGATTTGCCGGAGCCGCTCAGGCCCGTTATGACCGTCAAAGTATTGCGAGGAATCTCGACGTCAATATTCTTCAGGTTGTGCTGGCGCGCGCCGCGCACCGAAATCCTGGTGATGGCCATTTGACGCAATCTAATTGGACTTCCGTAACGTGGACGGGTCCTAAGAAATGTTGGAGAGTGGAGATACGCAGTCCGATTCCCGTATCTTAGTTGTTAACAGTGGCGGGGGTCAAATGCGGATAGTTTAAGAGATTAAAAGATCAAAAGATTGAATCATTTGCAGCCGCGCGCTTCACAGCGTGGCTGCCATCAAGGGCCGGTAACGTGAACGCACTTTTCGTAGGCTTCCTAATCTGCAGCACTGCAATCTTGACCGTAGCTCTGGGTATTTTTGGCGCCTATTGCGCTATATGTGCCGTCCTGGCCGCGGTAAATCCCTCCCGACTGTCCAAGACCCTTTCGGCGTTGATACCCCATCAAAGCCCTGTAAGCGGCGACTAGGCCAGCGCCCATCCCCAATCTTCAATTTTTCATCTTTTACGCTAAGTACGCGGAGTAGTGCCTACTGCTGGGGTGGCGTCTGCGGAGGCACGGCGGGCGGCTGCTGTTGTCTTCGCATCATCTCCAGAATCTGCTCAGGGGTCTTCGGCCCCGCGTTGGGCTGATTGGGATCCGGTTGCTGCTGCTGATCTTGGGCGTTGGCGCCGGTCGCGTCGGGCTGGGCCGGATCGTCGGCGCTGTCATCATCCTTATCGTCATCGTCTTTGTCTTTGCTATCGTCGCCTTCCGGGGTCTGTGTAACCCCGGCTTGCCCATTCCCACGGTGTGGGGGGACCTGCCCGAGGAACTGCACCGGCCGCGGGGGAATCGGGTGTGGTGGCCCGGGGATTTCCTCATTCACATTCGCGGCCACAGTCGGCGCGGCCTGGGTGTCTCCTGAAGACGATGGCTTTGCGGTAAGTATCACGCTTGAAACAGCAGTGGGATCTGAGCTGGAGCCGAGCATCACGTAATTGAACGAGGAGCCGTTGAACAAGCCGGCCAGAACATCTCGTGGCGCTCCCGGGCCGAGATGCGTGACTACTCGCTCGTTTGCGCCTGAGCCCTGAGGAATTTCAATCGAAGCGCCGGTGAGCTTGCGCACGTCGCGCAAAATCTCGCCCAAAGTCGAATTCTGCGCCGAGATGCTCAGCAACCCGCCTTGATAGCTGACCCTAGCCGGCGCTGGCGGGAGCTGGTCCATCGGCAACGGGCTCAGTGGACCTCTCGGCAGCGGGGGGAGAACGAGTTGCTTTTGGGGCTTACGGGTATGTTGGTGCGGCACGGTGGCCGACGCGGAAGCCTCAGCAGTCTGAGCAAGAAGGGCATGCGCGAGAAGGGCCGGAACTGCCAGCAACAGCCCTACAGCAACCCATCTGCGTCTAAGCAACATCAAAATACCCCGTCTCGGTGAGGGCCAAGGACACCTGTTCTGGCTGATTTTACCATTGCATGTAGAACGGCGGAGGCCCTTAATCTTGCACGGTGATTACCGACGATCGCTGGCAGGCATGGCCTGCAACAAGGAAGTTGGCTGTCGAAGTTGGCTATCGTTTGACTATCGTTTGACTATCACCGACCGGGGGAGCGCGTAAAATGCCAGCAGAGGCTTTTCTCTTGGGCACTGCTTCAGAACCGACGCCTCGGAACCGACGGCGCTACCGGCGATGGCTGTGTCTGCTGCTGCTGGGAGCATCTTCCCATGCGCAGTTCTGCCAAAGCGCCGCGGACATGGATGCTTCGGCGCGAGCCGCGCTCGAAACCGCGGCGAAGCGTTACTTCGAAATGGCGGCGCGCGGCGATGCCGCTGGCCTGAAGCAGAACTCTATTCCGAGCGTGGCTGCCAGCTTTGACGGTATCGAAGCCGCGGTGAAAGATAGCCAAGCCGCGTTCACGGGCGCGCAAGCGACCGCGCAGCCGCCTTTTCTGCTGACCGCGGATGGCCTGGAGACGCGCACCCGCGCTGAATTTCTGTGCGGGGTATTTGGGAAGTCGGGCCAGACGAAGGATAGCGCGGTATTTGTCCTGAATAATCTGCCGCCCGGCAAGTACGGCATCACCATTGTCGACGTTAGGGGCGGCCCGACTGCCATGACGCTGACCCTGGTCCTAAAACAGGCAGGCAGCGACTGGAGGCTGGCGGGTTTTTTCCCCAGATCCTCGCAGGCAGCAGGACACGATGCCGCATGGTTCATCCAGCACGCCCGCGACTTCAAGGCGAAGTCCCAGAATCACAATGCCTGGTTGTACTACCGCGAGGCGATCGCCCTGTCCGCTCCCGTGGACTTTATGAGCACGCTCGCCACCGACAAACTTTACGACGAGACCCAGGGTATGCAGCCTGCCGATCTGCCCGCGAACGGAAGCACCCTGGATTTAAGCGCCAGCGGCAAGATCTATCGTCTGACCGCAATCTTTCCGCTTGCCGTGGGCAACGACCTTGAGGTGGTAGTAAGGTACGATGCCGCGGACGTATCGAATACCGCGCGCACGTTTCAGGAAAATACGGCCGTGATCAAAGCCCTGGTCTTGAAGTTTCCCGAATTTCGGGAGGCTTTTGCCGGAGTGGTAGCGCGAGCCGTCGATCCCTCAGGCCGCGACTACGGCACGCTCTTACCCATGAAGGATATCAAGTAGCTTGGGCGCAGTTGCCTTCCCCATCCCCCCATTTTCTTCAGAGCCCGGTACCTCCGTAATTTGAGAATGGACTGCCCGCTGGCTACAGTGGGAATATGCGGATTCTCTTTGCCTTGCGCAGTCGTCTTTTCCGCAGCCGCGCGATCGTGCTGCGAGCGATAATTCCAGGCATAATTCTCGGCGTACTGCTCTGCTCGGAGCCAATCTGTGCGCTTGGGCAGACTTCGCCTTCAGCGCCGAGGCCCGCGGCCAATCCCGATCGGCTTCCCATTACTACGAGTTCGCCGGAAGCGGCCAAGCTGTTCGAGGAGGGGTTGCGCCTTCGATACGACTATCACATTGAGCAGGCTTTGGTGAAATGGCGGGAAGCCGCCATTAAGGACCCCCATTTCGCTCAGGCCTGGACTTACATCGTCTGGGTGGGACTTGATCCTGGGGAAACCAGGCAAGCGGCGGAGCAGGCGCAACTGACGTCTCGGAAGGCGACACCTGGAGAAAAGCTTCTGGTCAAGTGGGTGGTATCGACGAACCAGGGACGTTTTCTCGGGGCCATTGCAGCCATGAACGATCTGCTGGCGATGTATCCGCGCGACGGCCAACTGCAGTATGAGGCTGGGCTTTGGCTGCAATCTCAGGGTGATTACGAAGGAGCGGCCAAGCTCACCAAGCGCGCGCTGGAGATTGACCCCAATTTCGCCGGGGCTTTGAATACCCTGGCGTATGACCTCGCTTACATGCATGAGTACGACCAAGCGATCCTTACCCTGAAGCGCTACGTCGAGGCAGAACCGAACGATCCCAACCCCCGCGATTCCCTGGCTGAAATTCTGCAGCAGGCAGGTCGGCTGGAAGAGTCGCTGGCCGAGTATCGTGAGGCCCTGAAGATGGATCCCCAGTTTTTCACTTCGCAGCTGGGCCTCGGCAACGACTACGCTTTGCTCGGAAACCAGGACCGTGCCCGCCAGGAATACGCCCAAGCGCTTCCCATGGCGCTGACACCGCAGGACAAGCTCAACTGTCAGATTCAATCCGCAATCAGCTACGCCCGTGAAGGGAATGTGAAACAAGCCCGGGTGGAACTGGCGGCAGTGCTGGCGGCGGCGACCAAGCTGCAAGTGAACGACTACCGCGGTTCCATCCATCGCTACCTGGCTCTGTTGTCGGAATCTCCGGACGCCGCGTTTCAACATCTAACTGAGGCAGAAGTGATTTTGCAGGGATCCGGACATGTGTCGGGCAAGGTCCGCAGTGGGCTGCTGGCGCGCACACTGCGCACACGAGCGCGTTTGGCGGCGGAAGCGGGAAGACTTGAGATGGCCCGTGCTGCCGTCTCGCGTTTGCAGAAAATGCTCCAGGCGAACCGCAACAATGCGGTCGAGCGCGCATACCACGGGGCCAACGGGGCGCTGCTGGCTGCGGAGTCGAAAATCGGCGCGGCCATCGAGGAACTGCGGGAGGACCCCGAGTATCCATTTTCCTTGTCGAAGCTCGCGGAATTGCAGGCGGCATCGGGGAATGCTCACGATGCGGCGGAAACCAGAGCGCGCCTGCAGGCTGATTACGGCACCACCCTCGAGGACTGGCTCGTCGTCCGGGGTTTCAGGCAATGATAGTGATGGGATTGAAGAACATAGCGCTTCGAAATCTGCCGAGAGCTGCGCTGGCAGTCGTCTGGATTTGTATTTTCGTGTGCAGTGAGATCGCGGCCGCGCGTGACGTTGCTCTCGTGACCGGCAAGAACAGCCGGGTCCAAGTGATGAAAGCCGCCGACCTGACAAAAACCATCAAGAACACCCACAAATGGCTCGGTGGGTATGATCTGACGGTTGTACTCACCGACCCATCTTCGCCAGAGATGCGCATCGTTGCCGAAAAACTCTTGTCGCTGTCACCCGACGACTTTAGGAAATTGATCGACGCAGCGAACAGGACCCGGGCGACGTTCCTGGTGGTTTCGAACGATGACGAAGTGCTAAAGACACTGCAGTCGAATCCATCTGCAATCGGCCTGGTGAATGTTTATTCCATCACCAGCAACGTCGAGGTGTTGAAGATCGACGGCAAGCTTCCCCTCGAGCCCGGCTACATTCTGCACAGCCAGTAGACGCGGGGAAATTACTCGCATAGCCGATTAGTCGACCCCGCCGTTGCCTTCCTCGTCAGGCGGGACTAAAATTCCTCCAATTCATTTCACCTCAGCGGAGTTCTCACTCAATCTCGTTCCAAGGAGGATGTATGGGCATCGCAGTTTCCCCGATCCAGATTGATTCACGCGTCAGCGACTTCATTGCGAAGCCGCGCAAAATGCTGATCGACGGCAAGTGGGTGAATGCCGCGTCGGGCAAAACTTTCCCAACCTATAACCCAGCCACCGGTGAGGTTCTGGCCCAGGTCGCGGAAGGCGATCGTGCGGATATTGACGTCGCGGTGCAGGCCGCCCGGCGCGCCTTTGACAGCGGTCCATGGACGCGCCTGACGGCCTCCGAGCGCGGCAAGCTGGTGTGGAAACTGGCTGACCTGCTGGAAGAGCACACCGAAGAGTTCGCGACGTTAGAAACATTGGATAACGGCAAGCCGCTCACCGTGGCGCGCGCCGCCGATGTTCCGCTGGCCGTCGATATGTTCCGATACATGGCGGGATGGGCAACCAAGCTCGAAGGCACCACCATTCCACTCTCGGTAATGTACACGCCCGGCGTAAATTACCACGCTTACACGCTCCGCGAGCCGGTCGGCGTCGTGGGCCAGATTATCCCGTGGAACTTTCCGCTGCTGATGGCGGTGTGGAAACTGGCGCCGGCGCTGGCCTCAGGATGCACGGTGGTGCTGAAACCGGCCGAACAGACGCCGCTCTCCGCGCTCCGTCTGGGCGAGCTGATTATGGAAGCCGGGTTCCCGGATGGTGTGGTCAACATCGTCCCGGGATATGGCGAGACGGCGGGCGCGGCTTTAGCGGCGCACGATCTGGTCGATAAAGTTGCATTTACCGGATCGACGGAAGTAGGCAAGCTGATTGTTCACGCGGCCACTGGAAACCTGAAAAAAGTTTCGCTCGAACTGGGCGGCAAGTCGCCGAACGTAGTGTTCAAAGATGCCAGCCTGGATACGGCAATTGCCGGCGCGGCCAGCGCCATCTTTTTCAACCACGGCCAGTGTTGCTGCGCTGGGTCGCGACTGTACGTCGAACGGCCGGTATTCGATCGCGTGGTCGAGGGCGTGGCGGCACAGGCGGAGAAGATCAAGGTTGGCTCGGGACTGGATCCCGCGACGCACATGGGCCCGCTGGTTTCTGAGGAACAGCTGCAGCGCGTCTGCAACTACCTGGAAGTCGGAATGGCCGAAGGCGCCAAGGCCGCTTCGGGCGGACGCAAAATCGGCGGCAAGGGATACTTCGTCGAGCCCACCGTTTTGGTCGATACCAAAGATTATATGAAGGTCGTGCAGGAGGAGATCTTTGGGCCGGTGGTAGCGGCGATTCCATTCGACAATCCGGAAGAGCTGTTGTCTCGGGCAAACGATTCCGTGTACGGCCTGGCGGCGGGAGTGTGGACCAACGACGTCTCCAAGGCGCACCGGACGGCAACGTTGCTGCGCGCCGGAACGGTCTGGATCAACTGCTACAACATCTTCGACGCAGCGCTGCCGTTCGGCGGCTACAAGCAGTCGGGTTGGGGACGCGAGATGGGCAAAGATGTTCTCGCACTCTATACCCAGACTAAGGCGGTGTGCGTCAGGATGTAGTAGTAACTAGGTGATGATCCTACGGTGGAGAGACGGGCGCCTCGCCCGTCCAGCCGGGAACGCCCGGCTCTCCACCGTTCTTTATTTCTGCGGGAGATTTGTGTGGGATGAAAGCTGGAGGCGCGGGTGAGAATCGAACTCACGATAGAGGTTTTGCAGACCTCGGCCTTACCACTTGGCTACCGCGCCGTAAATCACGCCTAAAACGAAAAGCCCTTGCTGGTGCAGGGCTTCAAGAAACTGGAGCGGGAGACGGGATTTGAACCCGCGACTTCGACCTTGGCAAGGTCGCACTCTACCACTGAGTTACTCCCGCTCGGCTTTACGAGTATAAACGACGCCGTCCCGGCGGAGCAAACATGGCGGTCGGGCGATGGATACAGTTGACGATCCGGATTTGCCGGCTTTCACGGCATCAATACTACTGCTTGCCCGCAGCGGTCTGGTTGGAAGCGGCGGTGATCTGGTTGCGCACGTCCCAAAGATCTTTATAGAGCCAGCTTTCCATTCGCTGCTGCAGAACTTCCACGGGCGTTCCCATGGTGCCGACGACGCGGCCTCCGATGATGCGCTCGGCGAGCTTGAGATGGTGGAAACGGAAAAGCTGCATGCGTTCGTCGAAATCGAGCAGGCGCTCGGCAATGTCGTGCAAACCGAAGAATTCTTCGTGACGGCGATAGAGGTCGCCGATAGTGACGCCGGCGCGGCTAAGCTGCTCGTGAAAAGCGTGGCCGAGACGCGGACCGATGTGGAGCAGCGCAAGAAATCCAGGAGAATCAAGCCCGCTGCCGTGCCCGAGGCCGGCGCGAATGAGGTGATAGTCGCAGGGCGTAATGGTCTCCAGGATGTGAAGCAGGCCGATGGGCGGCTCAATCATCTGGATGGCGCGGCGGATCAAGCGCGCGGTGTTGCCGTAGTCGGCGTGCTCCAGCGCTTCGAGGGCACGGCCGAGTTCGAAAGCCGCTCCTTTCAGGAGCAACTCAGAACTCTGGTGTACAACCAGAAAAGTCATCTCGTCTGGGTGCAGCAACTCGGCGGGCGCTTTTTGCAGGGCGAGCAATTCGTCGGTGCGCAAATAGCGCTCGTAGTCGGTCGCTCCCTTGCCGGGAAGAATCGGTTTGGTGAATTCGTCGCGATGTGCCATTCGAAACCTGTTCAGGATTGCAAGTGCTCAGCCGGACGATGCGCTGCCCACTGCGGATCTTCGTCTGGCGTTACGATCTGGCCGTCACGCATGTGGATGATGCGGTCGCCATACTCGGCGGCCTCGGGATTGTGCGTAATCATCATTACAGTCTGCCTCAGATCCTTGTTGGACTGGCGCAGCATGCCAAGGACGACGCTCGAGCTCTTCGAATCCAAGTTGCCGGTAGGCTCGTCGGCAAGCACGATGGCGGGCCGGTTGATAAGAGCCCGTGCGAGTGCGACTCGCTGCTGCTCGCCGCCGGACAGCTCGTTGGGACGATGCTCCAGGCGCTGGCCGATGCCCAGCATCTCGGTGATTTTTTTCAGGAATACGGGATCAGGCTTTCCGCCGGCGATGTCGGCGGCGATTTCGATGTTCGAACGTGCGCTGAGCGTAGGCAGAAGATTAAATTTCTGGAACACGAATCCGATCTTCTTTTTGCGCAACCGGGTGCGCTCGCCGTCGGAAAGAGTAGAAAAATCCACGTCGTCGATGATAACGCTTCCCGAGTCGGGGTGAGTCAGCCCACCGAGCAGATAGAAAAGTGTGGACTTGCCGCTGCCCGAAGGGCCCACGATGGTGACAAACTCCCCTTTTTGCACGCTGAAGGAAATTCCGCGCAGGGCCGGCACATCGACTTTGCCGACCCGGTAGGTTTTGCGCACTTCCCTGGCTTCAATGAAGGCCGACATCCACTGAAAACCATACCACACGGAGGGGCGTGATTGAGTCATTGAAGCATTGAGTCATTGAAGCATTAAAAACCTTGAGTCCGATAAGCTCATGAACTTCAATGATTCAATGTCTCAATGTACTGCAACGCCACGGTCGCGTGCTCCACGTCCACCGCACCTGCGCGGAGTTCGACCTGTCGCTTCGGTCCGCGCTTGCGTACGAGCAACAGGCGGATGCGTTCCAAGAGTTCGGCGGGTTCGTACATTCCCTTGCACAGAAAAACATCGGCGAGCGTTTCGCGCTCGTAGATCTTGGATCGGGCGGAGATCAGCACGGCCGGAGTCTGCGGTGAGAGACTCTTGATTTCTTCGATCAGCCGCGAACCATCCACCCCGGGCATAATCAGGTCGGTGAGCACCAGGTCAACACCACCGCGGCGGAAGGTTTCCAGGGCCATGGCGCCGCTGTTGCACGCGATTACGCGGTAGCCTCGCGTTTCCAGCATGATTTTGCGGATGGAGAGCGCCTGTTCATTATCGTCCACACAAAGAATCGTTTTCTTGGGTTTCATTGGCCTGACCGGGAGACTGTCGTCACAAATGTTTTCTGAATTCGATACCTGATTTCTTTTTTTGGGAATCGTGAGCGAGGTGAATGCTAAACAGATTCGGAGCGTCAGTAAAGTGCCGCGCTCGCCAATGGCACTTCGGTGTGACAAAAAATTGCGGCATCGATCTAAGAACCGCGACCGTCACGGTGTTTCAATCCGCTAGATCGCGATCGTAACTTCACCGCGGAGAACTTCCACACAATTTCCACCGACACGCACATTGACCACCTGGTTATCCTGCTTGGTGGCGCGGACAAAAATGCTGCTGGGACGTTGCACTTCGAGGCCTTGCTCGATCAAAACGTGTTCGTCGCTGGCCGCCACGCCATGCGCAACCATCCAGGCGGAGCAGCATCCGGCGGCGGAACCTGTGGCGGGATCGTCTCCGCCATAAAAGATCATGCGGGCATGGAGGCGGGCTTTGGGATCGACGGTCTCGCGGCAAACAAAGTAAAAGAATTTTCCGCCGCTCGGTGCGAGATATTCTGAAGCGCGGTTGAAATCGAGGCGAAGGTTTTGCAGCGTCTTCAGGGAACGCAGCGCGACGATGGTGTAAGGAAGACCGGTGGAGACGGTTTGGATGGGCGCGGATTCGTCAAGGTCAGCGGCGCTCAGGCCGGTAAGACGAGCGACGGCTTCGACGTCATGGGTCGCGCCGAACTCGGGGTTCCTTTGCGTCATTTCTCCGAAGACAGGTCGCGCTGCTTCTTCGATGAAGCGCACCGGAACCGTGCCAGCATTCAGATCGAGGCGGACTTCAGTGGGCCCGGGGGGTGCACCGGTCTGGCCACGCAGAACGAACGCCGTGCCCAGCGTAGGATGTCCGGCGAAAGGCAGTTCTTCCTGCACGGTGAAAATGCGCACGCGGACTCCACGATTCTTTTCTGCAGCGGCGTCCCCGGGAAGAATGAAGGTAGTTTCGGAGAGATTCATTTCACGCGCTAACGCCTGCATTTGTTCGGTGCTAAGGCCGCGGCCGTCGAGGAAAACTGCCAGAGAGTTGCCGGTGAGGGCGCGGTCGGTAAACACGTCGACCTGCACCATGGAGAACTTTCGCGCCGAAGTAGCCATGCCTGAAATTCTACCGGACCTCATCCTGATCTTGCGGAGGAGATTTCGCGAGCCCAGGCACAACCGCCGCCCGATGCGATAACATAATCCCTGCCGCAACCGGCTTGGCACGGTTGACGGGTTGGCCGCCGCTGGATATTCTATACTCTACTAATGTTATAGGGTTTAAACGCGCTGGTCGTCCGTCAAACTAAGAACTACCCAAGGAAACGAATATGTCTTTACGCATCAATTCCGAAGCTCCCAACTTCACCGCCGAAACCACGCAAGGCACCATCAACTTTCACGAATGGATCGGCAACGGCTGGGCGATTCTGTTTTCGCACCCCAAGGATTTCACTCCGGTGTGCACCACCGAACTGGGCTACATGGCAGGCCTGCAACCGGAGTTTGCCAAGCGCAACACGAAGATTATCGGGCTGAGCGTGGATCCGGTGACCAGTCACGGCAAGTGGGCCGCCGATATTGAAGAGACGCAGGGTCACAAAGTGACCTATCCGATGATCGGCGATCCGGAACTGAAAGTGGCGAAGCTTTATGACATGCTACCCGCCGAGGCTGGCACCACCAGCGAGGGCCGTACTGCCGCCGACAATGCCACGGTGCGCACGGTGTTCGTGATTGGTCCGGACAAGAAGATCAAGCTGATGCTGATCTACCCTATGAGCAGCGGACGCAATTTCGACGAGGTATTGCGAGCGTTGGATTCGATTCAGCTTTCTGCAAAGCACAACGTGGCTACGCCGGTGAACTGGAAGCCGGGGCAGGACGTGATCATTCCCACCTCGGTCTCGGAAGACCAGGCCAAGCAGAAATATCCCGGCGGCTGGAAGACCTTGAAGCCCTATCTGCGAGTGGTGGCGCAGCCGAAGTAGTTGGTGTTACGTTCCGAACGAACTTCTGCACGAACCTGCTCGCGAACCTCGTTTACGAACCAGGGAAGCGCATACGGTCCGGTGATCGTCCCGGTCTTCAAAACCGGCGGGCGGCATCTTCGATGTTGCCGGTGTGTTCGACTCACACACGCTTCCGCCAGTTTTCAACAACTTGCAGAGCAGGAAATCACTCGGAAATCAGTTCACTCGCGCACGTGCCAGGTGAACAACCTTCGAGTGACGTTGCTCGTCTCATCCGGCACCATGTCGCCGTAGGGGTTCATGGTGGTGCGGATGTCCGCGTGCCATATCAGCTTTTGCTGGATGGCAATTTGACGTTCCCACCGCATCGAGCCACGATCGGCAGGAAAAGCGTGTCCTCTCGCCGGTAAATATCACGATTTCATCACTCTTGACCGAAGGATAATTCAACTGGATTTCGTTTATAGAAACAGGTGGTCAAAGCCCATCTTCTGATCAGTGCCCCACGAGATCTGCAGACATGCGTACAGAGCTCTTCAGGAGGAATCATGGAATCGTATAACGTGAGCCAACTTTCCACCATCATCGCTGCGGTCGGCGCCCTCGGTACTGCTGCTTTCGGGCTCGTTGACGCTTTCAAGGCGCTGCCCGGCGGCGGCATCTCCAGCGCTGGTTTCACGTTCATAAGGCAGACGATCTTGAAGCTCGCGCCGGAGGTGGCCTCACTCGATGGGACCGGCTTGAGCCGCGATTCCATCCTCAACACGCTTCAGTCTCAATGGATCAACGGTACGGCGACCACGGATCAAATCAATATAGCTAAGTCGCTTATCAAGCTCCGCCTCACTCCCGAAACCGCCGCCGCGCTCGCCAGCGCGACTGGCGTAGATGCTGCCATTCTCTCCGAGATTGCCGCCAGCATTCGATCAGGCACGGCGCTCACGCCGGAGCAAAGCGACGTCTACGGACGCTTCGATCTCCTCCTTACCACTTTGCTCGACCAGGCCTATCAGCGTGCCGACCAGCGCTATCGCAATTGGGCCAAATTCGCGGCTGTACCTATTGCTGTTGTTCTCGCTCTGATAGCGGCGCGGGTCGCTCCGGACCAGATAAAACCTATGCAGGCCGTCCTGCTCGGATTGATCGCAACCCCGATCGCTCCGGTTGCCAAAGACATCTCTTCCGCTATCGCCACGGCGGCGCAGGCCGTCCAGTCCTGGGGAAGTTAGGGAAATTATGCCGCGTTGGTTTCTCAGCACTCGCGCCCAATCCGTCGGAGGTCCTGTCAGCCCCGTCAAGATCCTCGACGCCGATCGTCCCGGCTACTCCGGTGACCTGATGCCGGATTTGCTCGCGGCCATCCGCGGCCGCGAGGTTTTCTTCGGCACTCACGGCTTCGAAGTCAATCAGGCCGACGGCATTTCGCACCTCACTTACTGGTTCGGTAACTTGCAAATCGGGAACGCCGTTCCAGTCGGAATACTCTGGCCAGGCGATTGTGTCCTTCCTATCTTCGTGGATTACGTTGTCGAAGGTCGTGAGGCGATCGAGGCCGGCCGACTGCTTGCCACTTTTCTTAACACCAATTTCACCAGCGCTGTTGGACTGTGTTTTGCCTCTCACTCTCTGGGCGCGCGTGTTGTACTCCAGACCATCGACGGGCTGTCGGCGAGCTTTCGTGTCCGCCGCGTTCTAATCATGGCCGGGGCCATCGACAATAATTGCCTTACGGGCGAGTACAGCAATGCCTGCAATAAGATTGACGAGATCTCGCTCCTAGCCTCGACTCGAGACGATGTCCTTGCCCTCGCCTTTCCGTTGGGCAATCCCCTTCAAGGAATCATCGATCGAGGCCACCCCTACTGCCGCGAGGCCCTGGGACGCGAAGGCCCAGGCCAGCCATATCCGCCCGAGCCCAAGCTCCATCCCAACTGGCAGATACCGGCGAACCTCAACTACGGCCATCATGACTACCTTCCTGGCCAGCAGCTAATGGCCGAATTCCAGTTGCCGGTTGACATCCCGCCCGACAGCGGGCCTGCTCCACCGAGCGGAACGCCCCCACAAATTGCGAACGACGCGAGTCAGTGGAAACCGGCGTGGTCCGCAGGATTTGCTGGCACTCGTTACAGATAGAGCGCGCAAGGCTCGCGCCATGTTGGAAGGAAGGAGTGACAAATCATGCGTATTTCGGCTGCATTCAGACATGCCCTGTTGGCCTTTGCCGGCCTCCTATTTTTCGCCCTGCCTGCCGTGGCGGCAATCAACGCCTACAACCTAGGTGCGAGCTACGACTCGACTCAGAGCAATGTCGTGTTCCGCGTCTATTCCTCGCGCGCCACGCGAATCGAGGTCGACCTCTACGCATCCCCTATGGGTTCACCCGAGGTGCTGCGCGTTCCGCTCACTGCCAACACCAGCACCAATATCTTTTCCGCTTCGATAGCGGTTGCAACGCTGCAGGCAGCCGGCATCACTGGGCCGCCGGTGTATTACGGTTATCGTGCGTGGGGCCCGAACTGGCCTTTTTCGAGCACTTGGACGAAGGGTTCCAGCGCCGGCTTTATCTTGGACGTGGACGCGCAGGGCAACCGCTTCAACCCCAACAAGCTACTGATTGACCCCTATGCGCGCGAGATCAGCCATGACCCAATCAACGCCACCTGGACCGACGGCACCGTGTATGCCTCTGGTGCCAGTTACCGCAACACCGACAGCGGCAACATGGCGCCGAAGAGCATCTTATGGGTGCCAGTTAGCCAGAGCATAGGCGCCAAGCCCACACGCGCGCAGAAAGACGACGTTATCTATGAAGTGAATGTGCGTGGCCTGACTAAGAACGACAGCAGCATCCCCACTGCCGTGAGAGGCACTTACGCTGGTGCCGCGCTCAAGGCGTCATACCTGGCGAGCCTCGGAGTAACTGCGGTGGAATTTCTGCCCGTGCAGGAAACGCAGAACGACGCCAACGACAACACGCCGAATTCGACGGCTGGGCAGAACTACTGGGGCTACAGCACGTTGAACTATTTCGCACCGGATCGCCGCTACGCGTCAAACAAGGCTGCGGGTGGCCCGACCAGCGAGTTCCAGGCTATGGTGAAGGCCTTTCACGATCAGGGCATCAAGGTTTACATCGATGTCGTGTACAACCATACGTACGAAGGCGGCCCGTGGAACCCGAACGATCCAACCACATATACCATCGTCTCCTGGCGTGGGTTCGACAACCCGACTTACTACGAACTTACTACGGACATGCAATCTTCTTATGACAACACGGGCGTGGGTGGCAATTACAACACTTATAACCCAGTCGCACAAACCCTCATCGTCGATTCGCTCGCCTATTGGCGCGACACTATGGGAGTAGACGGTTTCCGTTTCGACCTCGCCTCGGTGCTGGGCAACACCTGCACTGTCGGCTGCTTCACCTTCAGCAGTACCGATCCCAACACGGCGATCAACCGTATCCTGCGGGAGCTGCCGCCACGTCCGGCCACCGGCGGCAGTGGCGTTGACCTTTACGCCGAGCCCTGGGCGATCGGTGGCAACTCCTTCCAGTTGGGCGGCTTTCCGGCAGGCTGGTCGGAATGGAACGGCAGTTATCGCGACACGCTGCGGCAGGCGCAAAACAATCTCGGCGTCGCCACCATCACCACTGGCCAGTTGGCGACGCGCTTCGCCGGTTCGTCCGACCTGTTCGGCAGCCGCAGTCCGTGGAACTCAACCAATTTCATGGTCGTGCACGATGGCTTCACGCTCGATGACCTGTACAGCTGCAACGGCCCCAACAATAATCAGCCATGGCCCTACGGTCCCTCGGACGGCGGCAGTTCGACGAACTACAGTTGGGACCAGGGCGGTGCCGCTGCCGACGAGCGCGCCGCCGCGCGCGTAGGCTTTGCCCTCATGATGCTGAGTGCAGGCACACCGTTAATGACGGGCGGGGACGAATATCTGCGCAGTCTCCACTGCAATAACAATGCCTACGACGTCGACTCGGTAGCCAACTGGCTCAGCTACAGTTGGACCAGCGACCAAAACAACTTCGACGCCTTTGTCCAGGGCATGATCGCCTTCCGCAAGGCCCATGCCGCGCTGCGCCCGCTCAACTTCTATTCGAGCACGCAGTTGGTTTGGTGGACGCCTGCCGGTACGACGCCGGATGCGACCTACTTCAACAGCGGCAGCAACCACGCCATCGCTTATCAGTTCAACGGCAGCGCGCTAGGCGACAGCTATTCGTCCATCTATGTCGCCTACAACGGTTGGAGCGGCAACGTGAATTTCACTCTGCCGTCGCCGGGCAATGGCACGAACTGGTACCGCGTCACGGATACCTGCGGCTGGGCCGAAGGCCCGAAGCAGGTACGCGCTCCCGGAGCAGAAGATTCTATCGGCGGGCAAGGCTATGTGTATGGCTTATGCGGTCGTGGGCTGGTGTTGTTGATCGCAAAGTAAAGTAAGGAGACTACGAAATCGTGCGGGGTGACTGCGGTTGGACGAAGTTGCGGCCGTTCTCTTTCTGGGTTCCTGCCTCGCCTCACTGTGTTCTGGAGTTCAGTTGTCCTCGCCTGACTTTCTCGGGGCGACAAGAAGAAAATACCGATCCATGGCTGTGTGCATCTCTCCCGTCTTGCCGAAGGTACCAAGCATTTCCACACCTGCAAGGTTGATCTAAGTCGAGATCCTTCGATCGATTTCCGCATCGCGATTGTTCGCCAATAACCCGGAAAGGTTGCAGGGCAGGAGCTGCGTCCATCTACGGCACTTGTAATGTGGAGCAATTCCAGCCGAAGAGCGCTCCTGAAACGTTTCTGAGTCTGACCACACTATCTACACGATGGCAGCTGTTCCGTTGAGAAGCGGTGCGTAGCAATTCCACCACGATTAGCGGTTCATCCGTCCGAATTCGATCTAGAGGAGAACTCAAAATGACCGCGAAAAAGCAAACAGTCACCCAGCCGGCTCCTGATAAAGTTCCGCTCACCGCGTCACAGGCAACCATGCTGGCAGCTCTCACTGGAATTGATGCGTCAAAATTCAAGGGTCTTTCCGTAGCGGAGATATCCTCGGAATTCCGCTGGCAGATTGACCCCAATTTTTTCCTGTTCGTTCGCGTGTGCGGCCAGGTCGTCCAACCGAATCCGGCCACAGGCGCTCAGGATCCCGTCCCTTACGCCACCGTATATGCCGAAGAAACAACCTGCAATCTGCTCGGACGGTTCCCTGTGGGTCTTCCTTGGGGCTGGTTCTTTCCCTTCGGATGTGAGACCGAAGTCGTTGCCCAGACCACAACGGATGGCTGCGGCAACTTTTGTTTCTGGGTGCCGCGCTTCGAAATTGAGTGGATTCTCCGCTTCCGCCTCGAGCGTATCTGCTACCTCCAGCTCTTCACCAAGCCAACCGTCGGCAGCATCCTTTCTTATCTCCAGGGCAATCCAGTCACCTCTGGCACCGCCTCTACGGCTACTCTGAAGCCCGGGACCGCGCTCTACACCAAGGCGGAGCAGTTGCTCGGCACACAGGTTGCGCGCCAACTGGCCGCACAGGGAGCCAACAGGGCCTTTGGCAGCGCCAATACAGGTCAACAATCGCTTTTGGCTCGTCCGGCTTTCCCCAAGCCGCTACCTCCCCCATTGCCCAGGGAGCTCAGAAAGTCTTCAAAGCTTAGCTCGGAAAAGCACCGCAGCGCCGTAAAGAGCACGCTCGCCAATAACCTCGGCATCGATGTGAATCAGTTCGAGGGACTCGACCTGAACCGATACTGCGGACCTTTTCTGCGCTGCTTCGACATCTTTATTCCGGAGTGGATACCGATCTTCGAAGTGCCCGATATCTCCTTCCGCGTCACCCAGGAAGTGAACGCAAGCGGCGTCCCGGTGGTCATCTATAGCGGCGGCCTGTTCGACGTGCCGTGGAACTTGGAGGGGGTTTGCAACGTGACCCTGCTCGCCTCTCCCATCGCCATCTCCACCGCTAACTGCAATGCCCCAGACGTGCCCTGCGGCAATGTGCCTTCGCTTGAGTATGTCGGGCTGATGCCGTTAGTCAACCCGCCTTTACCGACCGCGCCCTATATCGATCCAGTCGCCGGATATGCAACTCGTCCGAACCCGCCGCACCCGGGTGGCACCTTGACCGAGGCCGGCGTTCCACCGTCCACTGCGCCCTACACGAGAACCCTCGAACTCTACGGATGTACGCAGGTCGACGGTGCTGTCTACTACCGCCTGCAATTCACTTTTACCGCCCCCGGCTCCACAACTCCGTCGGCCCTGACGCCATTCACCGGTATCACGTGGCCGCTCAATCGCACGACTGCCCCTTACGAAATGTGGACCTCCGCCGATCCCGACGGCTGGTACCCAACTTCGGTCCTTGCGCCCGCCGAAGACTGGTTTCCCAACCCCGTGGTCCTCGAGTGGGACACCATAAACTCCGCGTTCAATGCCGACGGTCTCTACACCATTCAGCTCGAAGTGGCCGACGGCAGCAAGAACCTGCTGGCTACTTCTGCGCCGGTCGGATTCGTCATCGATAACTCAGCCCCTCAGGTCACCACGCTGGAAGCCAGTTGGAGCTTCAACTCGGATATGTCGGGCGCCCAAACCTTGCCCATCAACGACTGTGTGGTAATCGACCGTGGAGCTGTCCCCCAAAATGTTTACATCCAACTGACTTATTCCGTTACCGCGAGTCACCTGAGGTCTGTCCAGGTAAGCAGCGGTGGGTGCGCCGGGGGAGCCACGCTTACCTCCGCCTTGTCCACCGTCCAACATTGGTACGAGGATTCCAGCGACAATACCGTCTCCAATGTTGCGACTTACACGATCCTGGCCTCTCAGCCACCGGGCGTCTATGGCTTCGATGTATATGCCGACACGCGCGCCTTCAACCCGGCCGGCGGCGATGCCGGACCATTGGACGATTGGAATTACAGTCCTCCGGATTACTACTATAACTGGACAGATCCGTCCTTCGCGTTTGCGATTGTGAACGCATGATCTGCCCTGACTCGAAGCGGCCCACGGCGATCACGGCGTGGGCCGCTTCACACCTGAACCTCGCATGAGGAGTCCGCCGATGGACCAGGAACGATGGTTCCGTCTTGTTCTAGCCGTGCTGGCAACCTGGCGCTTGACCCACCTGCTGGCCTCCGAGGACGGGCCGGGAGATTTAATCGCAGCCCTGCGCCAATGGCTCGGCAACGGCTTCTTCGGCAAACTGATGGACTGCTTCTTCTGCATGAGCCTGTGGATTGCAGCTCCCGTAGCGTGCCTGCTGATGAACAAATGGAGCGAATGGCCTCTGCTCTGGCTTGCTCTTTCAGGAGCGGCGTGCCTGCTAGAGAGGCCAGGCGATCACCCACAGGCCCCTCAACAATCTCACCCGGAGAGGCCGGAGAGGAATGAAATGATATGAGCTGCTGTGGCAAGAAGCGCCAGGAGATCCGGCAACGGCAGGTAATCTCCGGCCCAATCTCCGTACCACCCAGTCCAACCGCAACGTTACCCGTGCAACCGCACACAGCGATCGTCTTCCAGGGCGCCGGATCCTATCTCGTAACCGGCGAGTATTCCCGACGTGTGTATCACTTTTCTTCAGAGCAGCCGGAGCAGTGGATCGACTCCAAGGATGCTGTGGGTCTGCTCAGAACAGGGCTCTTTCACGCAGGGAGCTAACGCATCGGGGCTTGAGCGAATTTTTTCACGATTAAACGTGCTGCGCCGCATCGGTGCGTAAAGTGGTAGCAGGACTCCTCAGCCTAACCGCGCGTAGAGTTGAAAGGGTGCCCAGTAAAAGGGATTGTGGAATTCTCTGCCCCGAAGCAAGGACAATTTGGCGGTGCGCAGAGCGGCATCCGGGCTCGCCCCCTTGTTCAGCTCATCGTAAAACTTGTCCATGAGTTGCACGGTGGACGCGTCCGACACGTCCCACAAGGCCGCGACCACGTTGTGGGCGCCGGCTCTGAGGAAAGCCCACGAGAGCCCGACCAGGCCCTCGCCCGAGTAGGAGCGCTCGCCGGCGCTGTAGCACGCCGAGATAGTTACGAGGTCGGCCCGCAACCTTTCGTGAATGATGTCGCGAGCATAGAGCTTGAAGGAGTTGTCTTGTGAGTTGTCCTTTGACAGCACGATTGCCGAGTCGAGCGGACTCAGCTGGCTGGCAGTTCCGTGCGCGACAAAATGGATATAGGAAAACTGCTCTGGACTGCTGGCCAGATACGCTGAAGGCGTCGCATTTTCACGAGTAAGTATTTTCTTGGCCGCAGAAAAATGGCTCTCAACGCTTTTCATCTGCGCTCCGGCTAGCGGCAGTTCGCGATATTCATCGTTCGGCGCAACGCTATCACCGACGATAAGCAGGGTACGATCGCGTTTTTGTTTGCCCGCGCGTACAGCGGCTAGCACGCGCAACGAGCTGGCATTCGCAATCGTCACGTCTTCGATCCAATAGTGTACCTTTGGTTCGGGCGCATTCGGTTCAGACAGCATTGGCCTGGAGACGAGAAGAGTTTCGAAATTCAGGTTGTTCAGGCTGCCGTCGGGGATGACGAAGACCTTCGCATCCTTCTTCAACAACTCTCTTGCCGGCCCGACCAGAGTTTGATAAAGGGATTCGCCATCTCTGTCGGCCGATGCAAGAACATCTTGCACTTTGAGAGCCTCCCTATACCGTTGCACAGCATCGTCGATTTCCTTGCCGGGAGGAAGCGTAAACAAGGTGGTCTTCTGCGGCGTGATCGCCCACAAATATGATTGCTTCTTCCCCAGCCAATAAAAAAGAAGCGTACCGCCGGCGCTCCGGGCGATTTGCCGGGCGTCCAACGGCGGAGGCCCCTCGGAACCTCCCTTCGGCACCAATCCCAATCCCTCATTCAGAGTGCGAGCGCGACTGAAGTCGGCCCAGCGCAACGCGTCGTCAGTCTTTTTACTTGCCACCAGGAAATGGACGTAGTCGTCGTAGACGCTGGCGGCGTTGGTGAGAAAAGAGATCTGCGAATCTTCATGCCGCACATCGTCGCGCGCGGCTTCGAAGGTGGCAAGCGCGGTGCGATATTCATCGTCCGCCGCGTCTGGGTGCTGCTCGTCTTCGTAAAGCTGGGCCAACGAGTGCTCAGCCTCCCACTTTAGAAAAACGGGACAGATCTTGTCGTGCTCGACTTGCAGAAACGTCATCTCGGCTTCCGCCGTGTTGCCGCGACGACCCGCGATCTGCCCCTGCAAAAGCATGGGATAGAGTTCATCGAGATGGTTCCCTCTCTTTTGCGCAGATTCCAGAGCTTGCTGTGAATACTGGCTTGCATTCGCCAAATCGCCTTTCATGAGCGAGAGGCGCGCCAGCGCTCGCAATGCGTTATAGACGTTCTCATTGCTGTTAATGTGTTGCTCGATTCCGAGCGCCTCTCGGAGAGATTGCGCGGCGAGTTCGACCTTACCGACACCCATGTAGACATACGCGGCATCCATCAGCCATGCACCTTGGTCGTCAAAGTCGCCCAGTTCGCTGGCGAGCTTTCCTGCTTCAAGGAACAGACCGAGCGCCTTGCTCAAATCGCCAAGTTTGTAATACGCCCATCCTATGTTGCCTTCGGCGGCGGGCTCGAGTCTCCTGGCGTCGATAGCCTTCGCAATCTGGAACGCAGCTTCCGATCTGTCAATCGCTTCGTCGAAACGCCCTTCCGCGAGCGACTCATTCCCGAGGTCGAGAAGCGAATCGGATTCGAGGAATGAGTCGCCATGCGAGCGCGCAAAGGCAAGGCTAGATTCATAGAACCGCTCCGCGGATTCCGGCTGGTTCAGTTCGGTGGCCAGGTTACCGCGCACCAGGGAAACATATCCGCAACTCGCCCATGCAGAGATACCGCAGAGCTTCGCTGCGTCGTTAAGCGATCCCTCCGCTTCGGGAAAGTCCTGCATATAGACGTTGGCTGCGCCAGCAAGCGTCAAGACAGGGATCACCAGATCCGGCCGGTTAGGAGGCAGCGGCACTGATCTGAGCAGCCTTAGGCCGTCCGCGTAAAGACCTTGATGGATCTCCGCTCTAGCTTCGAGGGTTCGGAACTTCCAGGCCCAATCCGAGTTCGAACTAAACCATTGGCATTCTCGGTGGGCTTCGTCCTGGGCCTGCTTCAGATCGCCGTGCAGCAAAGCCTTGGAAGCGCGATCATAAACGGCCTGCGGGTTGTCGTGGCGGCTGCACGCCAAAACGCAGACCAGGAGCAAGGATGTGCCCATGGCCAACTCGGGCCGCACAATGTGGCCGGAGCGGATTGCCCCACGCTGTTGACCGACGAGCATTCGATCTTGCACTTTTTACGCGGCTGCGGAAGAGTCCCAATAGTACCGCTGGCAATCCGAATCGGAAAGGCCCGGAGAACTTCACTTTTCATCATATCGCTCGGATACAGGACTGGGCGGCAGAGTTAAGCCCAAAGGCGGGAAACACTTTAACAACTTAGTCGCAAACATGTAAGGTTAGAAGCCACGCAAAACATCGCTCTCGGATCATTCGCCGAGAGCGATGGTCAAGACACAATTGCGCGGCGTCGATTTTATTGATCCAGTCTATCGGCTACCACCAGAAACATTAGCCTGGAGGGCCCATTTGCCCATTGGCATTCACACCCCCCGCGCCACTGGCTCCGCTGGCGGGACACCCCAAATGCATCTTGAGCATATCCAGCGTAAAGTAATTACTGTCACTTGGCTCCGTCTGCGAACGATCGTCGTTCCGGCGCCGAAAGTCGCTGTGCTCATTCTTGATGCCGACTTCGACTTCGGCCAGCGCCACCGTCCCGAAGTTCGGGATGAAGATGCGATTGCCAAACGTCCGCACTCCCGGAATCGGAATCGGCTTAATCTTCTTGACCAGTGAGAATCGCAGCTTCGGATGGCCGTTGCCGACGGGCACAACACTGATCGCATCCTCTTTGGCTTGCTTCTTGAGCTCGTCGATGTACGCGATCTCGGCGCCGTACCCTCGCTCCATGCTTTCGGGAAAGTCGTCGGACTCGACCATGCCATCGAGCTGCCGGTGCACACTGTTCAGAAACTCGACGTCTTGCAAATAGTGACGATCGTTCGCCGGCTTGGGACCACAGATTGCCAGATCGAGTTCGACCTCGACCGGACATCCGCCAACCCGCAGGTTCTCGAAGCGCGTGCCGATGAAGCTGACACGGGGCACGTTGCTGTTCGTCATCGGATGCTGAGTGGAAAGCTGCGCTACCACGCGATCGACGGTGACGATGTCTTCAACGTTGTATCCCTCGAGCGCAGCGGTTGCCAGCGTGACCCATCCAGCGTGATCCTGGCCGAAAATATCCGTTTTCTGCTTGACATGGGCGCCGGCGACGCGCGTGTGTCCGCGCTTGAAGGAAATCAGACCTTCAACGTTGGTCTCGCCGACCGATTGCGTGATGAGGCTTTCGCGGCGGCTCTCGAGAGCAACGCGCCCATATTCCTGCTTAGCCAGTTTGATCGGTTGCTCGAGTTCAACATTGAGGATGTAAGCATCGGCGTGATAGATGTGGTACTGCTCCTGAACGGATCCCGACATCATCGGTAATTTCGGATTTGCAGCCATATTGTCAGCTCCTCAGCTTTGAGCTTATTTTTGAATTTGCAATTCAAACGAGGTATCGCCCACGTCCTTACTTTCCCCTGAAGCAGTAATTCCCCGCACCTTCAATTTGTATCTACCCGTTTCACGATTCGCTCCCGGCACCTGCAGCGGCCACTGATCTTGCTGAGATGACGCCGGAATCGTGAACGCGAATGACCATTCCAGCTTGCCCGCAGGATTATACAGGTCCGCAATGTACTTGGAATAGACGTCACCCGGAGGAATCCTCACCAGAAGAAGAAAGGCTCGCCCAGGCTGCTGCGTAATTGTCGGCCCTTCCGATCCATAGGTGTCAAGGTTCACCGGCGCCCATGCCAAGATCTGCGGACTGTTCAATTGACGCGCCAGCTGCGGGTACGTAACCAGATTCTGATACCCAACGACTGCCAGCAACATAGCCATCACCGGAACGAAAAACGCAGGGCGCAACCATGCGAGCCATGCCGATGGAGCCGGGAGCGGCGGCGCAGGCACGGAGTGGACCTCGGGTTCTGGTATGGCTCCATCTCTGATCCGTTCGACCAGCAAAGCTGCAGCATGAACGTCGGCCGCGCACTCCGTGCAGTTGAAATAATGCTCTTCAAATTCGTCGCGTGCCGCGGGGTCGAGTTCGTCGAGCAGATATCTTTCCGTCATATTTTGAGCAGCCGCCAACTGGTGATCCATAAGTAAAAATCCCCCTCGTATAATCCAATAGTGCGCCGGCGCGATCCGGCGTTGCACAGCCATCAGGCCGGGACAAGCCTCAATGAATCATCCCCGTCATCAAATAAGTCCTTGAATTTTTGTTTTGCCCGGTGCAATAAGAGGCGCAGATTGTCCCGGGTTATACCCAGCTCGCGGCACACTTCGTCTTTGTCCCGCTCTTCAAAAAATATGGCGCGCAGCACCCGCCGATCACGTTCGGGAAGTTGGTCAATCACTTTCTGGATTTTTTGCGCGGCCTGCTTGTCGGCGACAATCTTGGTCACGTCAAACGGTGCGGCGGGAAGTTCGGGCGCATCGTCATCGTCCAACGAATCGATTCGCAGGTTCTCACGATAAGTCTCTCGCAACACGTTGTTGCACGTCGAATTTACCCACTGTCCCAGGCGATCGGCGTGCTGGATTTTTCCCTCGCGCAGGGCGATATAAAATCGCACGAAAGTTTCCTGCTGCACATCCTCGACGGCTTCCGGGGACTTCAGCCGCGATCGTAATTTCACCTTCATCAGTGCAGTGAAGTACTTGCGAAAGTGCTCCTGAGTGGGGAAATCGCCCTCTCGCAGTCGGTTCAAATAGTCTTCGTCAAAGGAGTGGAATTGCAAGAGCTTGCCCCGGGAACCTGGAAGTGGCACACAGTTTAGCACTTCGGGTGGCGATGTGTAGGCGGTCTCCGGAGCGATGACGAGCAGTGAGTTTTTCGCAGCGGTGTGGCCGCTAAGACGGCGTCCAGGTGTCGAGCTGGAGCGGGTGGCAGGCACTGGGAAGTCGAAAACTCCTATTCAGCTGGCAGAGTGATGGGTTTGTTCCATCGGGGAAAGACGCGGAACAAAGCACCGGAGCCGCTTCCCCGACGACTCCGGCGCTTTAACGGGATCGCAGCCAAGTGGTTGCCAGGCTAAGGTCCCTGAACTGTGGTGCAATCGCCGTAGAGCGCGACGTTTTCCACTATTGGTATAGTGTCGAAAACGGGTAGATCGTTTCACTATATTGTTAAAATTTCAGCCAACCCGCCTCCCATCCTACCCGTTGAGGAGCCCCGCGCAGAATGATCAAAACAGGAAATCGGAGGCTTGCAAGGATTCTGGAGGTCAAGCTACTTCCGTTGAATGGACTCCAGGTATCGGGTTACATTTTCCAGTCGCACGTTGCCTAAGTCCTGATCAAATTCGATTTCATGGAAGATCGGCCCCCAAATCGGCATCTGCTTTGAGCCGTGCGCGGGCAGGAGATCATCTGCGCCAAACATAATGGTGGTCCGCACATGAATGGCGGGAAAAGCACCGTTATTCCGTAGCGAGAGTCTGCTCAGGTCGGGAACCTCCGGTTTCAGCGCCTTGGACACCGGGCCATTCCCTCGCCCATCACGTCCATGGCACGCAGCACAGTAATCTCGAAATATACTGGCTCCGTCCACCGGACGGATTGCGGGTTGTTGTTGGTTCCTGATTTGTGCGGAGGCAAAGACGGCCACTGATACCAGGAAAACGCTTATGGGGATCGTCTCTCGTCGCTGCACGATGGCCTCCGGCAAAAAAGTGCTTGGGCGGAAAGCGACTCTTGAATAGAATATGCCGTTTAAGTACGACCGTCGGTGACTTGAGTTACTGACCTGTGTGATGTCGTCGGGCCGAGATTCTTCAGCCTCCTGGCGCAGGCTCAGGGCTTACTCGGACACGAACTCTTTATAGAACAGTACGCGACGATTATGAAGTGGCGAACACTACAGAACCCGGGGAGCCGCGGGTGGCCCTATTTCACCAGTCCCACAATCAGGCTGCTGGGCCCGGGCAGGTCGATCCGGCATACGTCGGTGAAACCCGCAGCTTTCATCCAGTCAGTGTATTCGGATTCGCTGTAACTGGCACCGGCATCGGTATTGACGAGCATGTTCAGTGAGAACAGCGCCGCGTGTTGCGGCCCGGTTTTATCAGGATTGAGGATGAAGTCTTGCACAACCAGGCGGCCCTTTGGCGCGAGTGCATGAGATGCACGGCGGAAGATGTCCCGGTTCTGCTCCTCGGAAAACATGTGACAGATTGCGTTCAGCATGATGATGTCGTAGCCGGAACCAAAATCGTCTTGGAGCATGTCTCCACAGCGGAGGCTGACCTGCGCTGAAACGCCGGCTTGGTTGACGTACTCGGCAGTGAGCGGTACAACCTCCGGGACGTCAAGAATCTCGCACCGCAGATCCGAGCTGGCTTTTGCGAACGCGATGGAATACGCACCGGAGCCGCCGCCGAGATCGAGGATGCGCCGCACACCGGCAGTGCCCAGAGCCTTCACCAGCAGCGGGGCACGATCTTTGGCGTTGCGTTGCATGCCGACAATAAAGTTGCAGGTCCATTTTGGAGTGTCTTTGCGGTCATCTTTGCCGTCAACTTTGCGACCAGGTGTGATGCGAGTACCACTGCGCACCGCGTCCGTTAGTGTGCTCCAACGATGCCAGATGTCGGCTGTATGCAGCAGACCATTGCGGTGGTTGTCTTTGGATCCCTGAACAAAGAAGCGAGCTGACTCGGACGTGTTCTTGTATTCGCCGCCGCTCTTCGAGAGTAATCCGAGGGCAACGAGCGCGTTAAGCAGCATGCCTGCCCCGCGGGGATTCGCGTGGATGCTTGTCCCGATCTGTTCTGCATTAGCTCCGTCTCCGACCGCGGTAAAGATGTCGAGTTCGAGCGCCGTAAGAATGCAACGACTCGGCATGTAGCCGCGAATCATTTGATCGAGGCGATCGGGCAGAATTCCTGCTTTCTCGCGAGCCGCCATCGCCTCACGGAACTTTTCCCCATGCTCGACCGCCATGGCCTTCATGGCCGGGGCATCGTTCCAGATAAGACGATCGACGGTCTTGCCGTCGTGCAAATGGCTACCGACGATTTCGGACACATCAGACATTTGCACGCGACGGTACCACACCCCTTCCGGATAGACGACCATCACCGGACCTTCGTCGCATAGTCCCATGCAACCGCAGGTAGTAAGCTGCACGTCGTGGTTGAGGCCGCGCACCTGTATCTCGCGATCTAGCGCGCCGAGCACAGCGAACGACCCGCTGGCCGGGCAAGAGGGAATGCCTTCTGGCTTTTGCTGCGTGCAGACAAAGAGGTGAAAGCGGAACGGTTCCATCGCGTTCTCCGGGCGTAGATTAGTATTAACGCTTTATCGAAACTTGAAGTCTCACGAGCATTCCAGCACATTCACTGTGCTCGGACACTTACTAATATCTCGCCCGCGAATTACGGCTTGCTGTAACGCCAGTCACATGCCGACGTGAGGGGGGCTATTCTCCACCGGAATCTCGACCTGGCCGCATCATGCTCAAACCGATTGTCCAGTGGAGGGAGTATATTAACTGGGCAACAGTTGATGAAAGCCGCGACTCTAACCTCACCGCAAGAAGTTCGGCATCGTCCTCTTCGGATTGGCCAGGTTGCAACGCCGGAGCCGAAGCCAGGTCAAGTTCTTGTGCGGGTGCGTGCGTGCGGAGTGTGCCGCACCGACCTACACATCGTCGAAGGTGACCTGCCACCTCTTCGCCCTGGAGTAATTCCGGGACATCAGATTGTCGGCGAAATCGTAGCTGGAACTGTGGCCGGAGCTGCTGGGGACCTTCCTGTCGGCACACGTGTGGGCGTTTCCTGGATGGGAGGAACGGACGGCACGTGCCAATATTGCCGCCTTGGTCTGGAGAATCTCTGCGATTCACCCACGTTTACCGGTTACACGGTGGATGGCGGCTACGCTGAGTACGCAGTCGTTCGCTCCGATTTCACTTTTCCTCTTCCCGATCAACTGGACGATCTGCATGCCGCCCCGCTGTTGTGCGCCGGCATTATCGGCTTTCGCAGCCTTCGTGTGGCGGGCGTCAAGCATGGCGACCGTGTCGGGCTGTTCGGGTTCGGCGCTTCGGCCCACCTGGCAATCGCGGTCTTACGCTCCTGGAATTGCGAAGTGTACGTCTCCACGCGAGGAGCGACTCATCGCCAATTGGCAGCTTCTCTAGGGGCAGCTTGGGTGGGAGGCGAGACGGACAAACCGCCCGCCGAGCTCGACTGTGCAGTGACTTTCGCTCCCAGTGGCGATGTCGTGATAGCAGCTTTAACGGCCCTGAGGAAGGGAGGAGTGGTTGCCATCAACGCAATTCACTTGGACCGGATTCCTCAGTTTGATTATGATCGCCTGCTGTGGGGCGAGCGCCAGCTTCGGAGCGTCGCGAACATGACTCGTGCTGACGCTCGAGATTTCCTCCAGGTCGCGAGCGAGATTGGTCTGAGGCCAAAGGTAACCGCATTCGCGCTCGACCAGGCCAACGAGGCTTTGATTGCCGTAAGAGAGGATTCCATCGACGGAGCTGCCGTCATACTTGTCTGAGATTGTCGGTTTCGCAGCTTTAATGCGATGACCGGAAATCACTCACAGACCTGGACGCTCCGCCCTTCGCTCTCACTTGTCACTTGTCACTTGTCAATCAGGCAGTACGCCCCAACCATCTCGGCGGCTTCTGGTTTGTCTTGGTCGCCTCGATAGATCTCAACGTTTTTGCAATCGTACAGCCCATAGTTCTTGGGCAGTTCAACCATCAGGTAGCTACCGCTCGGCAGAGTCTTGCAACTGCCAGCTCCCTCGTTGCACTGCAGTTCAAGAGAGTTCCCACCCTTCTGGATGTGAACGATGACAACCCCCGTGACAACCTCCGAGCTTTTCACCCTGACCGGCGTTTTGTCCTGCGCGAAAGCTTGTGCGCTAGCCAGGATGATGAAAGCCGCCGTCAATACGGTAAATAGAAAAACGGCCCTTTTCATAACTGCCTCCCACAATACGAAGGCTCTTCAAGCCCATTTATATTGTCCGACTTGGGGCGGCCTTCTGTCTGTGATTTCCGACCGCCGGCATGTGATCTCTGATCACAAGCAGAAGTACTGGGCCCTGCCGACCTCCTGCGGTTCAAAGGGGGCCATGATTGCGCCAAAAAGTCACCCTTGCTTGTGACGAACGGTACAGCCGCCGCAGCTGCTACGCGCGAAAATAGAAGGTAAACGATCTTCACTGGAGGTGTACCTATGAAGAAAGTTTTGATTCTTGGGGCCGCAGGCCGAGACTTCCATAACTTTAATGTCCAGTTTCGTAATAATCCCAACTACGAAGTAGTCGCATTCACTGCCACTCAAATTCCCGACATTGCCGGCCGCCGTTATCCGCCGGAGCTTGCCGGCCGCTTGTATCCGCAAGGCATTCCTATCTTCGAAGAAAAAGATCTGGAGAAACTGATCGCCGAATACGAGATCGACGCGGTCGTGTTTTCCTACAGCGATGTTTCTCACCAGAACCTCATGCATCTCGGCTCCCGCGCAGTGGCTGCGGACGCGGATTTCTGGCTTCTGGGAACCGCGCACACTCAGCTCAAGTCGTCGGTTCCGGTCATTTCCGTGTGCGCGGTGCGAACCGGATGCGGCAAGAGTCCGGTGTCGCGCCTGGTCGCGGGAGAGTTGCGCCGCCAGGGTCGAAGGCCAGTGGTTATTCGACATCCCATGCCCTATGGAGATCTTGCGGCGCAGGCTGTTCAACGATTCGCCACCATGGAGGATCTCGACCTTCAGCAATGCACCATCGAAGAACGCGAGGAATATGAACCGCACATTCGCCAAGGGACCGTGGTGTATGCAGGAGTGGACTACGAAAAAATTCTCCGCCAGGCGGAGAAGGAGGCCGATGTCATTTTGTGGGACGGCGGCAACAACGACACTTCCTTCTATGTCTCCGACCTGGAAATCGTCGTCGCGGATCCGCACCGTCCCGGGCATGAACTGTCCTACTTCCCCGGCGAAGTCAATCTGCGGCGCGCGGATGTGATCGTCATCAATAAGGTCGACACCGCCGAGCAGCGCGACATTGAGACGGTTCGCCAAAACATCAAGCTCCACAACCCCAAGGCAATTGTTTTTGAGATGGCCTGCCGAGTCTCCGTTTCCGAACCGTATCTGGTGAAGGGACAGCGCGTCCTGGTGGTGGAGGACGGTCCCACACTCACTCACGGCGAGATGCCCTATGGCGCCGGTGTGGTCGCGGCGCGGCAGTGTGGGGCGGCGGAATTGGTGGACGCCCGGCCTTATGCCGTGGGATCCATCCGCGGCACCTACGAGCGTTATCCGCACCTGACGAATCTTTTGCCCGCCATGGGTTACAGCGCTATCCAGAGGCATGAACTGGAGGAAACCATCCGCCGCACCCCGTGCGATCTCGTCTTGATCGCCACTCCCATTGACCTCGCGCGGGTAATCAAAATCGATAGGCCTAATCTTCGCGTGACCTATGAAGTCGAAGAACTCACCAAGCCCGGCTTGGCCGAAATGCTTGCCAAGTTCACGCACGAGCACGAGCCAGCCCTGGCAGGAGTCTGAACAGGAGTCGAAAAATGAATGTCAACGGCAATGCCAGTTATAAAGACTTTCTCTCGATTCGAGATTTCTCGCCCTCCGACATCCAGTACCTGCTCACTCTAGGCCGTCAAGTCAAGTCTCACCCGAGCGCCTATAGCGGAGCACTCCGAGGCGAGACTCTGGCCATGATCTTCGAGAAACCTTCTCTGCGCACCCGGGTAACTTTCGATGTCGGCATCCACCAACTGGGTGGTTTCTCGCTCTACCTTTCGCCGGCGGAGATCAATCTGGGTAAGCGCGAGTCGGTGTACGACGTGGCGAAGAACCTCGAGCGCATGGTGCAAGGCATCATGATCCGCACCTTCTGCCATGAAGTAGTTGAGCAGATGGCTCGCTACACCAGTGTTCCCGTCATCAATGGACTCACCGACTACAGTCATCCCTGCCAGGCGATGGCCGATTACCTCACCATCTGGGAGGCGAAAGGCAATTTGGATGGTTTGAAGATCGCATTTATAGGCGATGGCAATAATGTCGCACGCTCACTGCTGTTTGCCGGAGCCCAATTAGGCGCGCATGTCTGGGTGGCTACGCCTCCGGGATACGAACTCGACGAGGACGCGGTGGAGTGGGCCCGCGAGCGTGGCGACGAGACGGGTGGCACTTGCACCGTGACCAATGATCCCGATGAAGCAGCTTTAGGCGCTGACGTGATTTACACCGATGTCTGGGCCAGCATGGGAAAAGAGGCGGAGGCAGAGAGCCGGAAGCATATCTTCCTGCCTTACCAGGTCGATGCGACTCTTTTCCGCCGGGCCCGTCGAGATGCCATCTTTCTGCATTGCCTGCCCGCACACCGCGGCGAAGAAGTTACCAACGATGTCATCGACTCGCCACGCTCGCTGGTATTTCACCAGGCGGAGAACCGGCTGCACTCACAAAAAGCGATCATGCTCGAATTGATGAAAGGTGAGTTCGTCAAATTGCCGCGACTCGTCGAGTTACAGGAGTTGGCGCATATATAAGTGGAGGGAAAGGCGGGGACGCCCGACGCTTCACAGGCTGGGCGGGAATGCCATGAAGACCATGCTTCTTGCCGTGGGCGGAAACTCCCTGATTCGCGCGGGAGAAAAGGGAACTATCGCCGAGCAACGGGCAAACGCCCAGCGCACCGCGGCCCAGATCGTCGGCCTGATCCGTGCCGGTTACCGGATCGTGCTCACGCATGGCAATGGCCCGCAAGTTGGGGCGGCGCTTCTGCGCTCGGAACGGGGAGCGAGCCAGGTACCCGGGCTCCCGCTGGACGTTTGTGGCGCTTCTACCCAGGGTGAGATCGGATATCTTCTCCAGCAATCGTTGCAAACCGAGCTACAACTGGCCGGCCTGCACGTGCCGGTCGCGACCGTTCTAACGCAGTGCCTGGTGTCGCCAGATGATCCCGCTATGAAGTGTCCCAGCAAACCAATCGGTCCCTTCTATTCACGCGCCGACGCCGAAGAACGCCGACGCCTTCTCGGATGGGAGATCGTGGAGGATGCCGCCCGCGGATATCGCCGCGTGGTTCCATCGCCCGACCCGGTTGGCATTGTTGAACTGGAGGTCATTCGAAATTTGTTCGGGCACGGCGTGCTGGTCATCGCCTGCGGAGGCGGAGGAATTCCTGTCGTCTGGGGGGCCGGAAAACTGCAAGGCGTCGAGGCTGTCATCGACAAGGATCGCATCTCCGCATGGCTGGCCCTACGCCTCGGCATAGATCTATTTGTTATTTCTACCGACACCGGCTACGTTTACTTGGACTACAAGAAACCGAACCAACGTCCGCTGCGGCACGTCAACGCCGCAGAGTTAGACAAGTTCGCAAGGGCTGGCCATTTCCCGCCCGGAAACATGGGCCCCAAAATCGAATCCGTGTTGCGCTTTCTGCGCCAGGGCGGCAGCGAAGCCATCATTACTTCTTGCAAGAATCTGTGCCAGGCAGTCGCCGGATCCACCGGCACACACATGTTCACCGATCACGACCGTGCGGAATTCGAACCCAACGCTGATCTCGAAAACACTGATCTCAAAAAAAATGATCTCGAAAACAAGGGCCTCGAATTCCCGGTGGGAGGACGCTAATGCCACAGCCGACTATCATTCCTTTCAAGCCAATCCAGCCCCGGGCTTCGAAATCGGCGCTACGAGGTGGAATGCCAGTGAAACATGTTATCGAGTCCCAGCAATTCACCGTTCCTTTGCTCATGGAATTGTTCGAACGCTCGCAAGGAATGGAGCGCGTGGTGGCGCGCGGAGGCTCTCTTGACTATCAGAACCGCATCATGACCACGCTCTTTTATGCGCCCTCGACCCGCACTCGACTCTCGTTCGAAGCCGCTATGCATCGCCTCGGCGGAAGGGTCCTGTCCACCGAGCACGCGGGCGCGTTTTCGTCCGAGATCGAAGGTGAGCAGGTGGAGGATTCCATCCGGATCATCAGCGGCTATTCGGATGTGATCGTCATCCGGCACTCCGATGAGGACGGCGCGCGACGAGCGGCGGAAGTCTCGGCCGTGCCAGTGATCAATGCCGGAGATGGCAATGGCGGCCAGCATCCGACCCAGGCCTTGCTCGACCTGTACACTATTTTCAGGCAGCGACCGCTCGATGGCCTAAGCGTGGCCATCATTGGCGAGTTGGATAAGGGCCGCACAGCGCGGTCGCTCGCCTATCTGCTGGCCAAGTTTGATCGGATAAAGATGTACTTCGTCAGCCCGCCACAACTCCAGATGAAGCCGGATATCCTGGCCTATCTGGATGAGCACGGCGTTCGCTACGAATTGGAGTCCGACATAAACCGGGTGATTGGCGAAGTGGATGTGGTTTACCAGACCCGAATCCGACCCGAACGAGTGCGAGACGTGAACGGTCTCGAGCGTTATGCCATCGATTCGAAAGTCGTGCAGCGCATGAAGCCGGACGCGCTCATCCTTCATCCGTTGCCCCGCACGGTCGAGCTAGATAAGTCAGTCGATACCGACCCGAGAGCCATGTATTTTCGCCAGGCCATGAATGGACTCTATGTGCGGATGGCGCTGTTAACTATGCTGTTGGATAAGGAGCCGGCGGCGGGGAGTGCCTGGTGGTAAGGAACTGAATACCGTGACCGTGTGATGGGCTACACGAATTCGTGAAAGGAACGTATGTCAACCGAACTAATAGATAAATCCACGCGCACCGATTACTTCGTCGAGCTCGAAAACCTGTATGGAGCTCATAACTACAATCCGCTCGAGGTAGTAATCGAACGTGCGGAAGGCGTGTGGGTGTATGACGCCGAGGGCAAACGTTACCTCGATTGCCTGGCGGCGTATTCCGCGGTAAATCAAGGACACTGTCATCCCAAAATTCTGCAAACGATGACCGAGCAGGCCCGGAAGGTAACTCTAACCTCGCGCGCCTTCCGTAATGAGCAACTCCCGCTGCTCTGCAAAGAACTCCACGACCTGACCGGCTTCGACATGGTGCTTCCCATGAACTCCGGCGCCGAGGCCGTCGAAACGGCGATCAAGACGGCGCGCAAGTGGGGCTACAAGATCAAGGGCATACCAGAGGACAAAGCTGAGATCATCGTCTGCGCCAATAATTTTCATGGCCGCACCGTCACTATCGTCGGCTTCTCCACCGACGAACAGTATCGCGACGGCTTCGGCCCGTTCACTCCCGGATTCAAAGTCATTCCCTTTGGCGATGCTCGCGCCCTCCGCGAAGCCATCACTCCCAACACTTGCGCCTTTCTGGTCGAGCCCATTCAGGGCGAGGCCGGAGTCGTCATTCCACCCGAGGGATTTCTGCGCGAAGCGGCGGAAATCTGCCACCAGAATCGCGTGCTGCTGATGGTGGACGAAATTCAGTCGGGTCTGGGACGAACCGGTAAGCTCTTCGCCTACATGCACGAAGGAATCACACCCGATGTGTTGATCATTGGCAAAGCACTAGCTGGAGGCTTCTATCCGGTTTCGGCGATACTCGCGTCGCGAGAGATTCTTGGCGTGTACAAACCCGGCGACCACGGCAGCACCTTCGGAGGCAATCCCATGGGCTGCGCCATCGCGCGAACTGCGTTGCGCGTCCTCATCGAAGAGAAAATGGTGGAACGTTCGGCCGAACTAGGCGCCTATTTCCTGACCCTGCTGCAGACGCTGCGCAGCTCCAAATTGAAAGAGGTGCGCGGTAAAGGCTTGTGGATCGGCATCGAACTCCACAGTTTCGCGCGTCCTTACTGCGAAGCACTCAAGGATGAAGGACTCCTGTGTAAGGAAACGCATGATCGAGTAATTCGCGTCGCGCCGCCACTCATCATCAGCCGTCAGGAAATTGACTGGGCCTTTGAGCGAATCACCAAAGTGATTCAGAATCATTGAGCAGGAAGTTGCGAAGAGTCGGGAATCTCGTCACTGCCTCCATAACAAGAAGGAATTATCAATACTAATGTCACGATAGCTTCCATAAAAAGAGCAGTGAGACGTTTGCGCGCCTCACTGCTGGAAGAGTGTTGCTATGCTGTGTTACTGCGCTGGGAAAGAATCCAGCGCAATGTTACCGCCCATGTCCGCCGCCGTGCGATCCCCCGCCGCCGTGTGAAGATCCGCCGCCGTGCGAGGATCCGCCACCGTGGCTGCTCGGCGCCGAATGGCCGCCGCCGTAGCTCGGAGCAGAACGCCCGCCGTAACTTGGCGCTGAGCGTCCGCCGCCATAAGAGCGCGGCACAACGATCGGCTGCCTCATATTAAGTGGCGGACGAGAAGATCCGCCGTAGCCGCGTGAACCGTATCCACGGCCTTCCGATGCCGAACCGGATGAAGAGCCATACGAACCGCGGTTTTCGTTGCGGCCGGCCGATTCACCCGTCCTGCCGGATCCACCCGTCCTGGCTGATTCAGACCTAGTCGATTCAGATCTGGTTGATTCCGAAGATGAGCGCGCCGGCATCGGCGAGAATTTCTGCCAGCCACCGTTGCCGCTGCTACCTTCGCGAGCCGAGGTCGAGCCTCCCGAGTTGCCCGGCCTCGCGACCTCGCGGCCGCTTCCCATCGATCTGCCATTCGACGCGCTTGCCGTAGTGCTTCGGGTCGAAAAGAAGTGCTGATTCTGTGACACGTTCCGAGTCGTCGAGGCAGCCGCCGCGCGTCCGCTAGCCGAGAAGCTTTCGCGGCTCGGACTCACGGCCAATCTGCCGGTAGTGAAACGCGCATTCTGGAACTGAGCGTGAGTCATCGGCCGAGCACTCATGTGCCCGGTGCCAAACTCTTTGCCCGAGACGGTAGTCCCGCCGCGGAAGTTCGCGTCATGCATCGCCAAGTTCACGTTCGAGAACCGTGAACCGGCGCGCAGCGGAGCAAATCCGCCGTGGTTGTACTCGCCGAATCGGGCGTAGCCGAAGCCGCCGCCCCAACGGCCCCACCACGGATGGAAAAAGTCACCCGGTCCAAGCGGAAGCCATCCGATCGACCCGAATCCAAAGCCGAATCCGAAGCCAAAACCACCGCCGAATCCCAAGAATGAAACATAGGCCGGCGCCCAGATAGGACGGTAGAACGGATATCCATAAGCTGGACCAGGCCACCAACCCCAACCGCCGCCAACATACATCCAACGCCCGTAGTGATATGGAGCCCAGCCCCACGGATCATAAGAAACCCAGGTCCAGCCCCAATAAGGTTCATACACCCAGCGCCCGGCCCGGTAAGGAGCCCAACCCACGCCCACCGTTGGCCGCCACACCGGACCGTAATCCGGAACGTCCGTCCAAGTGCCGTAAGCATCGAGATCTTCCGTTCCAACGTAATAGTCGTTGGTGCGCTTCCGCGACACCGAATTGCGAATCATGTTGTCGCGATCGGAGTTCCACTGGTCAAAGTCATCCCGAGCCGGAGCTTCGCCAATCTTGTATTGCTCGTCGGTGCCGGTGCCCTGAATGGTGATGAACTGATTTTGTCCGACGCGCGTCCCACCTTGCGGAGTCGTAACTTCGACTTCGCCTTTTCGGACCAGCACCTCAGTGTGATCGTCGGCAGTAACCAGAATGCGAAAGCTGGATTCGCGCCGCTCGGTGCGAATCGCCACATTAGGCGTATCGATTTCCGCGTCCGCATCGCTGTTCCTGAGGACGGTATAGTTAGCCATGCCATGTCCAAGTTGAATCTGGATCTGCGAGCGCGTGAGCTGCACGAGGTTAGCCTGCGTATGCTCCGCCAGGCGCAGCATGTTGGCATAGTCGAGCTGAACTTCAGTGCGCGCCTTGTCGCCGGTAGAAACCCGGTCACCCGCAAGCACGGGAGCATTCAGCGCAGCCGCCGACCAATCCTTCGAATCGCCACGCTGCGTCGAGACGTCGCCATGAATCAGGCTGATACGCGCCACGCCGTTTTTCTCCTCCGGAGCCGGCGCGTTGGAAGTCGGAGCGCCGGGGCCTGGGTTATCGGGATTTAGGTTATCGGGATTTGGGTTACTGGAATTTGGATCGTTCGAGCCGGGAACCATCGGACCCTGATTCATCGAACCTCTGTCGTTCGAACCTTGACCCGTCGACTGATCCATTGCATCCTGATCCGCAGGACCCTGGTCATTCGGACCCGGCATGGGCGCTTGCGCGGGAGCTTGGATGTTCGGCGATGGTTTCGCATCCGGCGCCTGGCCGTCTGGAACTTGGGCAATGACGGTGCCTGGAATCGCGATCATCAATCCTAGAAGTGCCGCTATTAATTTGAGTTTCATGAATACCTCATCTCATTCGGAACAAAGTTATGCCCAAGATAATGCAGGCCGAGTGCCAATGTCGGAAGCTGGGCGGTGATTTTATCTAACTGCTTAATTTTTAATTAGTTATGAGAAACACAGCAGCGAGGACAGTAAGCGATCAAAGGGGCTCCGATGGCCCGGTTCCACCAGACTGGTGGTTTTCGGCCAGGGATGAACGCCGTCAGCGATTTGCTAAGACCGTCACCTGCCGTGCCTTGAGCAGTTGCTCATCGGCGGTGACCAGAGTCAGCCCGAACACCCGTGCCGTGGCCACCAGAAATCGGTCGGCGGGGTCGCGATGCGGTAGCTGCACGCGGGCCGTTTCTTGCGCAACTTGGTAAGTGATGGGAGCTTCGCGCATAGGAACCGCATCCAGCGCATTAGCCACCCACGCCTGGGGACTCGGATGCAATGTCAATCTGTTTTTCTGACAAAGAGTCAGAACCTCCCACAACGAGATGGGAGAAAGCCACAACTCGTTCTTGGGATTCTCCAGTGTGGCAGCCAGGCGAGCGGAAAGACGCTCTCGATCGAGCGCGCTCCACACCCAAATGTGAGTATCGAGTAGCAGCCTCATCCGCGGAGCGCTTCCCAATCGTCTTCTTCGCTGGCGGGAGAAACGATGTCCCCGTTGATTTGGCCCGTTCCCGCCAAAGAACCGACCCAGTGCTTCGGCTTCCTGGACGCATGCGGCGGAACGACTTCGGCCACCGGCTCGCCAAAACGCGTCACCAGAACGGTTTTCCCGGTCTTGCGGACACTCTCTAACACAGCCAGGCAGGTAGCTTTGAATTTGGAAATCGCGATTTCTTCCATCCCGCCTCCCGCAATCATTATACTATGGTCAACGACCATGGTCAAAATGCTTCCACGCGAAACCTTCAGCGCAAATTATGGCATCCGCGACTTCCCCTGGCGCGTCACTCGCCTTCGTTGTCGTCGATTCCAATCTTGGACAAGCGATAACGCAGCGCATTCCGCGAGAGCCCAAGTAGACGTGCGGCCTGCGACTTGTTGCCGCCAGCGCGCTTCAGCGCTTCGCGGATCATTTCATCTTCCCACTGGTCAAGCGTCATGCCGTCCGGGAGAAACCGATCGGACGCAGCGCCGCTGCGATTGCGCGGCGAGTCAAGTTGTATGTCGCCGACTTCCAACTCGCTGCCCGAGGCGAGCGCGCAGGCGCGTTCGATCACGTTCTGCAGTTCCCGCACATTGCCCGGCCAATAGTGACCCCCGAGAAGCTGCATGGCGGCGGGCGAGATTCCGATGATTTTTTCCGCTCTCCCGGATTCTTCGGTAAATCGCGCGAGGAACAGATTCGCTAATCCAGGGATATCTTCTTTGTGTTCGCGCAGCGGCGGGATATCGATCGGAACCACGTTGAGGCGGTAGTAGAGGTCCTCGCGAAACGTTCCATCTTCGAGCGCGGCGCGCAGATCGCGGTTGGTAGCGGCGAGAAGGCGAACGTCGACTTTGATGGTGCGTGTGCCGCCGAGCCGCTCGAACTCGCGCTCCTGCAGCACGCGGAGCAGTTTGACCTGGATGGCGGGCGGCACGTCTCCGATTTCATCGAGAAAGAGCGTTCCTTTGTCGGCAAGTTCGAATTTGCCCGGCTTGCTCGAGGCGGCGCCGGTGAAGGCTCCTTTTTCGTAGCCGAAGAGTTCGCTCTCCAAAAGGTTTTCGGGGATGGCGGTGCTGTTGATCTTGACAAAGGGACCGGAAGCGCGGCGCGATTTTTCGTGAATGGCGCGCGCGATGAGGTCTTTGCCGACTCCGCTTTCACCGCCTAAGAGAACGGTAGAGTTAGTCGGTGCAACCCGTTCAACGGTGGCGAGCACTTCCTGCATTTTGGGACTGATGGCAACAATATTGGGATGACTGTACTTTTGTCCGAGAGCTTCGCGAAGGGAGCGATTCTCCTCGCGCAGGCGCGAGTTATCGAGCTCCTTGTGCACCACCATCCGCATTTCGGCGAGAGAGAACGGCTTGAGAACATAGTCGCTGGCGCCAGCTTTCATCGCCTCAACCGCGGTCTCGACCGACCCGAACGCGGTCATGACGACAACGGGCAACGCGGGATTCTGCTGCTTGGCGGTTTGCAGAAATTCGAGCCCGTTCATGCCGGGAAGTTTGAGATCCGTGAGAACGAGGTGAACGGGTTCGGAGGCAAGCAGCTTCAAACCAGTTTCGGCGTCGCCCGCGGAGAGCGTCTTGAAGCCGTCGTCTCCGAGGTTCAGCTCCAGCAGGCGCCGCATTTTGACTTCGTCTTCGATGATGAGAATAGTCGGCATTTAGTCAGCTCGTGTGAGTATGGGGGCGGGCGCCCTCGCCCGTCCAAGCCGCGTGCAGCTCGGCAGTTGACGGCGGCTCAGCCGCTTCATCGAGCGGAAAAAAGAGTGTAAACACGGCACCACCCCCCGGCGCGTTCTCGATATGGATCGACCCATGATGACCGTCCACAATCTTCGAAACAATGGAGAGGCCAAGTCCCACACCGGTTTTCTTCGTGGTCACAAACGGGTTAAAGATTTCTTCGCGCAGGTCATTGGGGACGCCGGCGCCCGTGTCGGCCAAGCGAAGTTCCACTCCTTTACGATCGTCATGGCCGGCCAGTTGAACGCTGACCCGCAAGGTGCCGCCGTGATCGTCATCCTGATCCTGCATGGCTTCGTAAGCGTTCTGCACAAGATTGAGGAAGGCTTGCTCGCACAGGCTTTCGTCGAGCGGAACCAGCGGCAGTCCGCTCGCGTAGTGGCGCTCGACGCGCACGGGCTTGCCTGGCTTGCCCGAAAATCGATCAGCGACAATTTGCAGCACGCGATCGAGCAGAGCAACCAGGTCCGCAGGATGTGGTTCGGCATGAAGAGGACGAGCGAAATCCAGGAACTCAGTGACCAGTGCGCTCAGCCGATTGACCTCCGTCGAAATGTAGCCCGCTAACTCGCGGGCAAGCTCGTCGGAGGCTTGTAATTTCTGGATCAGCATTTCGGCCGAGCCCTTGATGACCCCGAGGGGATTGCGAATTTCATGAGCCAATCCCGCGGAGAGCTGGCCGAGCGCAGCCAGCCGTTCGGAGCGCCGCGCTTCGGCCTGAGCCTGCTCCAGGCGGCGATTGGTCTCGGCAAGGCGTTCGGCGAGATCGCGGTATAACTGGGTTTGGTGCTGGCTCTGCTGCGAGAAGCGATTGACGACCATGGCGGCGAGGAAGAAAAACAAAATACGCAGCGCGAGGAGGCCGAAAGCCTCGGGAGTCAATTCGTATTCCTGCATCGCGGGATAGAGATACGAGCAGTAGGCGGCAGATGCAAGAAAGGTCCACATCAGCGTCAACCAAGTGCCACAGTAGAGTGCAGCGGTGACGACCGGCAGATAATAAATCGGATAGTAACTGCTGTTGATTCCGACTTCGCCAGTGTGATCGATGAGCAGAGTTGCCAGCAGAATCTTAAGCAGGAGGACGTAGGACACTCCTCGTTTGGGAAAATAGGAGATCAACCTTGTCTCCAGCAGTTGCACAATTCCGATGGCGAGGAGAATTAACTGTTTGTGCCATTCGAAGAGCGGAGGGAGCACCGCGAGTATGGCGAGAAAGATGAGCCAGATCGTGAGCCAGACCGCATCGAGGCGGTTAAACCGCCGGGAGTCGGGATCGAGAATGGGGAAAGTAGTTGGCACGCAACTTCCATCCAACCGCAGAAAGCACCCCGGCGTCAATCGGAGGGGCCGCTTCTCCAGTGGAGCGCCGGGCGCCTCCGCCCGGCTGGACTCATCACGCGGTCACGTTGATGGCTGCAGCACATAAGCATTTCCAATCATCAACATAAATAGTTTCGATTTCCGCAAAGGGCGGTTGAGCGGCTATTGTTATGATGCGCTAGCGTGATTGAATCAGGGCGGACGATGGTGTCCGGGAACGGACGACAATGACAAAGGTCGAAGCGATTATTCAGGTCTCAAAGCTAGATGCGGTGAAAGACGCGTTGCACGAGGTCGGTGTTGAGGGCATGACCGTTTTTGAGGCCAGAGGACATGGCCGGCAAAAAGGACACACTGAGTTTTACCGGGGACGCGAGTACACGGTCGACCTGATCCCAAAGGTGAAACTCGAAATCGTGCTGGCGGATGAGATGGTCGAGAAAGTCGTACAAGCGATCACCACCGCAGCCCGTACGGGCAAGATCGGCGACGGCAAGATTTTTCTTTCACGCATTGACGAGGCGATTCGGATTCGCAACGACGAACGTGGCGATAATGTTCTGTAAACGCGCGCGAATTTCAAAACGCACGAAATTCCAAGCGTTGGAGATCGACATCGACATCCCCTCATCTGCTGGCTTTATGAGCAGAACGGAATCAAGGCTGGAGCAGGGCTAAACACTTCGAGGAGGGTGTCAACGAAATGACCGCCGTCGCCACCGTACGCTGTGAGTTGCGGGATTTGTACGCGCGCGAATCCGCTGCCATCGAGCGGGAATTCTCCGTGACCGGCGAAGGGCGGACGGCGCTCGCACGGCGCTCGGCGCTGGTCGATTCGATGGTTCAGCGGCTGTGGAACGAGATCATCCTCGATACCGCAACTGCCGATCCTGACCTTCCAAAGAATTTTGTGCTCGTGGCAACCGGGGGATTCGGGCGAGGCTGGCTTTTCCCCCACTCCGATATTGATTTGCTGTTTCTGCACGCTGGCGGTAATTCCGAAAGTGAATTCAAAGATCCCATACGGCGCTTTTCGCAGGAGTTGTGGGACCTGCGGCTGAAGCTGAGTCCAGCAACGCGAAATTTGGCGGAATGCGAACGGCTGGATCCGAACAATGTTGAGTTTGCCATTTCGTTGCTTGACTGCCGATACCTGGCGGGTGATCGCGATCTTTTTTCTCGGCTGCGCGAAAAGGTTATTCCGCGTCTCGTGGGGCGGGATTGCCAAAACCTGATCCAGAATCTGGGCGAGCTTACGCGCGCACGTCATCATAAGTTTGGCAATACCGTTTTTCATCTGGAACCGAACGTAAAGGATGGGCCAGGTGGGTTGCGCGATTACAACGTGGCCAACTGGCTAGCGCTGATTTCAGCGATGGAGAAGCTGAAGGTGTGGCCGGACGCGAAAACTCTGCTGCCGGTTTCTTCGCGGCGAGCGTTCGACGCGGCGCTTGATTTCCAAGTATCGGTGCGTTGCTTTCTGCACTTCCGGCACGGGCGTCACGACAACACACTCACGTGGGAAGCGCAGGACGAAGCGGCGACTCGAAAGATCGGCGCGAGCGTTGGAGTAAACGACGCGGAAATCACGAACGCAGCGGACTGGATGCGCATTTACTTTGGACACGTCCGCAGCGTGCACCGGGTCTGCAACCAATTGCTGGAGGAAATTCCGGCGGCTTGGTCATCGTTGTACCGGCAATTCCAGGGCTGGAGGGCGCGGGTTGCGAGTGATGACTTCTCGGTGGTCGATGGACTGATATTTCTCCAACAGCCGGGCGGGCTACGCGATCCGGAAATGCTGTTGCGGCTTTTTCATTTTATGGCGGAACATGGCCTGAAGCTGAGCACGACGACAGAATATAAAGTGGAGCAGGCTCTGCCCGCGCTGGCGGCCACGCCTCCGCGGGGCGCAGAGTTGTGGCTCTACCTGCAGGAAACGCTGGTGCAACCGCACGCGGCCGACGCTCTGCGCGCCATGAACGCGCTTCGCCTGCTGGCGCTCTTGCTGCCCGAACTAAAGGGGATTGAGGCTCTGGTGGTGCGGGATTTTTACCATCGCTACACAGTTGATGAACACTCGTTTTTGGCAATCGAAAATCTGCATCGCCTGAAGGAATCGAAATCGGAATGGGACCAGCGCTTTGCCGAGTTGCTCGGTGAACTCGAACAGCCGGAACTGCTTTACCTGGCGCTGCTGATGCATGATTCCGGCAAAGCTGTTCCAAGTGACAATCACGTCGAGCTCAGCCTGCAACTTGCCGAAAGCTGCGGCGAGCGACTGGATCTCGATCCACCAGATCGCGAGGCGATACGATTTCTGGTGGCGAGCCATCTGGAAATGTCGGCGGCGATGCGGCGCGATGTATTCGATCCAGCCAATGTGAAGTCGTTCGCGGAAAAGGTGGGAGCGCCGGAGCGGCTGAAGATGCTGTGCCTGATGACATATGCCGACGTCAAGGCCGTGAACCCGGAGGCTATGACCCCGTGGAAAGCGGACAACTTATGGCAACTGTACATTGCATGCGCGAATTACTTGAGCCGGAGCGCCGATGAGCGCGTGCACACACGCGACGACGGCTCCAGTCTGGCGCATCTACGGTCGCTGGCGCCGGTGGCGGGCAAGAAGATCAACGTTTTTCTGGAAGGATTGCCACAAAGGTATCTGCGAATCCACGGCGCAACCGAAGTATTGGCACATGCCGAAATGGCCACCCGGCTGGCGCAGGGTGGCGTCCAACTAAATTTAAAGCAAGTCCGTCACTGGTATGAGCTGACGTTGATTACCAGCGATCGGCCATTCCTATTTGCTTCAGTTTCTGGCGCACTGGCCGCGTGGGGAATGAACATCGTGAAGGCGAACGCGTTCTCAAACGGCGCGGGCATCGTTGTAGACACCTTCTATTTCGCGGATCGCTTTCGAACCCTGGAGATGAACCTGCAGGAATGGGAGCATTTAAAAAAGAGCATTGCGGCCGTGGTCAAAGGAGAAGCCGACGTGGCGCGCATGTTGCGCGACCGCTTGAAATCAGAAAAAGCGGACAGCACGAAGGTCAAGATCTCGACGCAGATTGAATTCGACGATAGCTGCTCGGCGCACAGTACGCTGGTGCAGGTTCTGACCCAGGATCGTCCGGGACTGCTCTACCGTATGTGCTCGCTGGTCTCGAAGCACGAGTGCAACATCGAAATTGCGCTGATCGAGACCGAAGGGCAAATGGCGATTGATGTCTTCTATCTGACCTCAGGTGGAGCTAAGTTGAGCCCCGATCGGCAGGCCGCACTCGGGCAGGCATTGCGCGACGAACTCGCGGCAAAATAATGTCCGCATTTCTGCAATCTAGCGATCTGCGTAGTATCCGTCTCTCGTCTGCACCGTAAGATCTTTTTTCTTCACCGCCAACTGGACGTGATGATAACCGGAGCTGGCGCTGTCCTTGTCGGGTGTATAACCCATGCTGTACTGAGTTCGCAATTCCTCGACGATGCTGTCGTAGATCTCGCCGACCGTTTGTTTTTTAGAGACTTCAAAGAAACGTCCACCGGTTTCTTTGGAAATCTGCTCCAGAATTTTCTTGCCGTCGGCGTGCGGGCTCTCAGCAGGACGTTGGCCTCCGCGACCGCGCCCACCGCCGCCGCCCGGCCACCCACCTCCACCACCGGGCCAGCCACCTCCACCACCGCCCCCGGGATAACCGCCGCCGCCCCTTCCCATTCCACCGCCCTGCTGGTCACGATCGTTGCGGTGAGAATCCGCAAAATAGATGGAATAGATTATCGTGTCGGCGCGTTGAGCGGACTCGATTGCGCCATCCAGATAGGTCTTGCTCCCGCGGTCTACGCCGTCGGTGAGTACGATGAGCGCCTTCCGGCCCTGCTGCTTTTTCATTAATTCGTTCGACGCCAGAAACACGGCATCATAGAGCTGCGTGCCGCCGCTGTGGTGAGAGTCTGAGCGGGACGGCGAATTAGAGGGATCGTTGGGATCGTTCGAGCGCTCGCGGTCCGATGACGTCTTCAGCAATTCGAGCGCCGATTGCAGCTTTTCGCGGGATGGAGTCAAGTCCTGCAGCAGTTCCACTTCCCGGTCGAAGTGAATGAGGAAGGCTTTATCGTTGGGCTGCACCAGCATCTGATCGAGAAAACTGCGGCTGGCATTGCGTTCCGCGTCGAGCACGTTGTCTTGACTGCGGCTGGTGTCGACCAGCAGACCGAGGGTGAGCGGGAGATTCGTTTCCTGAGAAAAATAGCGGATGCTCTGCGGGCGCCCGTCCTCCTGTAGCGTGAAATCGTCTTTCGTAAGGTCGCGGATAATTTTGCCATGTTTGTCCCGAACCGTAACCGGCAGCGTGACAACTCTTACGTCGACGGCGACGGTGGCAGCGGCATCCTGCGTCTGCGCCTGTATCGCTGAGCCGACACCGGGAAGAGCCAGGGCCATGTTTAGAGTGAAGATCATTAGAGCGAAGATCAGTAGATTTGGCCGAGGTTTATACGGCTGGGATCCATTCACCGTGCATCCTCCGTTTACGGTGCTCCGTTGTAATTATTTTAGACGAATCCTAAGCGCGCCGAATCTGCACAAGAAAATAGAATACACGGCCACGATCGCGCCTGCCCAAGTGGGGAAGGCCATGGTCAAGCGGTACAAGAGACCGGCCGCGACCGGCTCAGCCTGCACTTCGGGACTGGATTTGTCGTTGTTACTGTCAGCGTTACTGTGAGCGGACATCGGCATCCACGCAAGCATCGTTATCTTGGTGACCGGACTGCGGGATAGTTAGCCCTCACGCGGAAACAAATCGATCCGCGCTTCAGACATCAAACGAGTCGAATACCTATGACTGGATGCGCGGCGATGGAGTTGCAGTTGCCAGCATCCTGTAAAAGGACGGTCAATGGCGGGTAAAACTTCGTAAAGGCTGCGTGTGGCTCGTTTGGCGATGCTAGAGTTATATGTGGTTGGGCGATGTGAGGCTGGTGAGATTATGGGAGGTTTCTCGCAAAAACGGATTGGTGGTCCTAGCACCCGCCTGCTCACGGCATTGGTCATTCTGATGCTGGCGGGGCCGGGCTACGTTTGTGCGCAGGACAAACCAGCTGGCACTTCGGGTAGCGCACAGGTCGCCAAGGCGGTGGGGGTCATCAAGAGCATTCAAGCGGATTCGATCACAATCGCGGCTGAATCCGGCGGCGAAGTCATGGCAAAGCTGACGGGCTCGACGAAGATTCTGCGGGTGCCACCGGGAGAAAAGGATCTGAAGAACGCGATTGCTTTGCAGCCGCAAGACTTGCAGCCTGGAGATCGCGTTCTGGTTCGCGGGCAGGCAGCGCCGAATGGGGACGGGCACACGATCGTCATCGCTGCGCTGGCAGTGATTGTGATGAAGCAGGCCGATGTGGCGGCCAAGCAGCAGCATGACCGCGACGACTGGCAGAAACGCGGCGTGGGCGGGCTCGTCACTAACGTGGACGCTGCGACCGGCACCATCACGATTTCATCCGGCGGAATCGGCGCGAAGAATATCGCCGTCCATATAGCCAAGGATACGATCGTGCGCCGCTATGCGCCCGACTCGGTGAACTTCGACGATGCGAAACCAGCCCCTGTCGATCAAATCAAGGCGGGCGATCAGTTGCGCGCGCGCGGAACTCGCACGCCGGATGGCAGCGAATTGACTGCCGAGGAAGTGGTTACCGGATCCTTCCGGAATATTGCGGGAACTATCAAGGCGATTGACGCATCCAGTAACACGCTGACCGTGCAGGATGCGATCAGCAAGAGCGCGGTCGTGGTGAAGGTGTCACCGGACTCGCAAATGAAGAAGCTCCCGGCAGAAATGGCGCAACGCATCGCGATGCAATTGAAGGGCTCGGCTGGCGGGGTGAGTGGAGGTCAAAGCAGCGCCAACGGCCAAGGCGTGGGTGGGGGAACCATGCCGGGAACTGGAGGAACTCGGTCAGGGACGGAATCTCAAGCCCGGCACGGTTCTGCCGGCGGACCTTCTGCCGGTGGACCCGGTGGAAACGGTCAGCCAGATTTGCAGCGCACTTTGAGCCGCTTGCCCAACAGCAAGCTGGCGGATCTGCAGAAGGGCGATGCCGTAATGATCGTCTCGACCGAGGGTGGGGATTCGGACTCTGTGACGGCGATTACTCTGCTGGCAGGAGTGGAGCCAATCCTGACCGCAGCCCCAAATCGAAGCGCATCCTCGCTGCTTTCGCCGTGGTCGCTGGGCGCACCCGGTGGAGAAGGCGAAGCCGCGCAATAGAAAGCAAAATCTCGATCCATGTTCTGAATCATATGATCTACCTGGAAAGAATTGGGTGTGTGTGTTGAAGCATTTATCAGTCTTCATTTTGGCAATTCTGATTCCGGTGGTTCTGGTCCCGGCCGCAATAGCTGGGCAAACTGCGCCCCGACCGGCACCGTCGCAGTCATCAACGATGCAGTCAGCAGTAGCAACGGGAACCTTGCGCGGGCAAGTGACGGATCCCTCGGGCGCGGTGGTTGCGAACGCCACGGTGGCCGTCCTGGTATCCGGCGGACCAACGCATTCAGCCACAACCAACAAAACGGGCGGTTACGAAATCGGAAATCTGGCGCCAGGTAAGTACACCGTCACCGCAAATGCCCAGGGATTTGCGGTTTTTATGCAGAACGACGTGGACGTAGCGGCGGGCCAGGTCGCGCAATTCAACGTTGCACTCGACATCAACGTGCAGCAGGAAAAGGTCAACGTCCAGGGAGAAGCACCGGTTCTTCTCGACACCAACCCCGCGAATAACGCGAGCGCGATCGTGCTCACCGGCAAAGACCTGGAAGCGCTGCCCGACGATCCCGATGAATTGCAGTCTGACCTGGAAGCGCTGGCCGGGCCTTCGGCCGGCCCCAACGGCGGGCAGCTTTACATCGATGGATTTACTGCGGGACAGCTTCCGCCAAAGTCATCGATTCGCGAGATTCGCATCAATCAGAATCCGTTTTCGGCCGAATACGACAAGCTGGGCTATGGAAGAATCGAAATTTTTACCAAGCCGGGTACCGACAAGTTTCATGGACAGTTCTCAGTTGTAGGGAACGACTCTGGACTCAACACCCGCAACCCGTTTCTCGGTGACGCTGCGCAGGAGCCCTACGACTCCGTAATTTATCAGGGCAACTTCGGCGGCCCGATCAACAAGAAGACTTCATTCTTCTTTGACGTGCAGCGCCGCAACATCGACGAGATCGCGGTCGTAAACACGCAGGCACTGAACTCGGACCTGCAACCATTTCAGCTGACCGAGGATGAACCCAACCCGCGCACCCGCACCAACATCGCTCCGCGTATCGATTACCAAGTGAGCACTAACAATACGCTCACCGCGCGCTACCAGTATTACCGTGATACGTGGGAGAACAACGGCGTGGGCGGGTCTGTTCTGCCGGAGGCTGGCTACGACACCACGTCGACCGAACACACCGTGCAGATCACAGACACGCAAGTCCTCAGTACGAAGGCGATCAATGAGACTCGCTTTCAGTATCTGCGGGATAACAGCGAGCAGAATCCGGTGACGACGCCGTTGCAGCAATTGCCGACCGGCTTCACGATCAACGCGTCCATTAACGTTATCGGAGCATTCAGCGGCGGACGCTCCAGTGCGGGAACGCAGACCGACCACCAGGATCACTACGAGCTGCAGAATTACACTTCGATCGCGCAGGGCAAACACTTTCTGAAATTCGGAGGGCGACTGCGAGCCGTGCACGAAGTCAATACTTCGGCCGCCGGATTTAATGGCACTTTCACCTTTCCGAGCATACAAGCCTACGCGACCGCAATGCAGGCTCTCGCCGCGGGCGGCCCCGGCACTCAGGTTCCGGGTGCGACCCAGTTTACGCTCGATGCAACCCCCAGCAACACGGTGCCCACCGTGCCGGTCACGGTGGTGGACACCGGGCTGTACGTGCAGGATGACTGGAAAGTGCGTCCTAATATTACGTTAAGTGGCGGGTTGCGCTTTGAAACCCAGAATGCGATTCACGATCATGCGGATTGGGCGCCACGCCTCAGTTTCGCGTGGGGCGTTGGGGGTGGAGGCAAGAGCGCGCCGAAAACCGTACTGCGCGGCGGTTTTGGCCTGTTCTACGACCGATTCACCCAGAACCTGGTTCTAAATGCAGACCGTTTGAACGGGGTGACCCAACAGCAGTATGCGGTGTCGACTGGAATAGACTTTTTCCCGATCGTGCCGAGTGCGAGCCAGTTGCCAACAGGGACGACGTCCCCGATCTATCAGATCGCCACGGATTTGCACGCGCCCTATATCATGCAAACGGCGTTTAGCATGGAGCGGCAGGTCACCAAGATCGCCAACGTTACGCTTACCTATCTGAATGCCCGCGGCGTGCACCAGCTTCTGTTGATTGATACCAATGCGCCAATGCCGGGCACGCCCTATTCCACGGGTCCGCGCCCGAACCCGAACGCAGGCGACATCTATCAATACTCCTCCGATGGACTTTTCCGGCAGAACCAGTTGATCGCGAATTTCAACATCCGGGCAGGAGCGAAGCTGTCTCTGTTCGGTTACTACTCTCTGAATTACGCCAACAGCGACCCTCTCGGCTCCTCGAGCAACGGAGCGTTTACCAATAATTTTCCATCGGATCAGTACAATGTGAGGTTGGATTACGGGCGAGCTTCGTTTGCTATACGCGATAAGGTGTTTTTCGGGGGAACAATCGGACTGCCGCACGGATTTCGCCTGAGCCCGTTTATGATTTTCAATTCCGGCGCTCCCTACAACGTTACCGTGGGTCAGGACTTAGCCAATGATTTGCAGTTCAACGTCCGTCCCGCGTTCGGTTCCTATCCTTCGGGAACATGCCCTTTCCCGACAACCGCCGCTTGCAACAACTTCGTAGTTCCGACGACGCCATACACGCAGATTCCCATCAACTATCTGACTGGCCCCTCACTGTTCACGCTAAACCTGCGGCTGGCAAAAACCTTCGGCTTCGGGCCGGAGGTTGGTGGAAAGAGCGGGGCGCAGGCGGGCGGCGGCCCTCCTGGCGGCGGTGGTGGGGGCCCACGCGGCGGTGGCGGGGGCGGCGGAGGATTCGGACGCCGCGGAGGTGGCGGCGGCTCTTTTAACTTGGGACCGGCAACCACTCGACGCTACAACCTGACGTTCAGCGTAAATGCGCGGAACGTTCTGAACCGGGTGAATGCGGCGCCGCCCATAGGGGTTCTGAGCTCACCCAATTTCGGACAATCGATTGCTCTGGCAGGTGGGGCGTTCTCGAGCCCGGCGGCCAATCGAAAAATCGAATTGCAGGCACTGTTCAGCTTCTAGCGCCAGCTCAGGTTTCAAGAACAACCCGAACCGGCTTCGGGTTTTGCTGAGACCTGCGACCTAACACCTGAGAGCCTTTCTAGGTCGAATAGTCGGCGTTGATCCGAACATACTCGGCGGTGAGGTCGGTGGTAAGAAATCGTACCGCATGGGGGCCGCGTCCAAGCTGCACTCGAATATCGCAGACCGGCTGCGCGAGCGTGCGGTGAGCTTGCCGCTCGTTGAAGGCGCAGGCGATTCCGTTGCGGCATACTTTCTGCCGGCCAATGAAAATCTGGACGCGCGCTGGGTCAATGGGCAAGATGGGCGCGCCGCATCTTCCCACCGCCGCGAGAATGCGTCCCCAATTTGGATCGGCACCAGCCCACGCAGTCTTAACCAGCGCGGAGTGAGCAATCGTCCGTGCCACCAGCAGTGCCTCTTCCCTGCTGCGCGCCTGCTCGACGAGCAGACGGATCACGTGCTGCACCCCTTCTCCGTCGCTGACGATCTGCGCCGCGAGGGATTGGCACACAGCGGTCAGAGCCGCGGAGAATTTTTTTCGCGTGCGAGCATCTTTCGTCCGCACCCGAGCACCGCTGGCGCCGCTGGCCAAAAGCAACACTGTGTCGTTGGTGGAGGTGTCGCCGTCAATCGACATGCAATTTAATGATTCGTCACAAGCCTCGCGGAGAAGAGTCTGCAGTTCACGCGGGCTCGCGCCCACATCGGTAAACAAGTACACGAGCATGGTCGCAAGCTGTGGATGAATCATGCCGGCACCCTTCGCGATTCCAAGGACAGTGACTTCTTTCGATGCCATTCGGAATCGCGCCGTGGCGAGCTTCGGACGCGTGTCGGTGGTCATGATAGCGTGAGCGAAGGCGAGAACGCCACGGTGGCCGGGCGATCGCATGGCGATGAGCTCCGGCAACTTGGCGCGGATTTTTTCCGCCGGCAACCGCACTCCGATGATGCCGGTCGAGGAGGGAAAGATTTCGCCGGCGGGCACGCCGAGCAAGTTTCCGGTTTCGCGACAAATTTGTTCACACGCTCGAATGCCCGGGCGTCCCGTGGCACAGTTGGCGTTTCCGGAGTTGACAACCACGGCACGGACGCGGCCTCCGGTCGAAAGCAACGACGCGCGGCCAACTTCCAGAGGAGCGGCGACGATACGGTTCTTGGTGAACAGCGCTGCAGCGGTTGCGCCCCGGGCGGCTTCCGCCAGTGCGAGATCGGGGCGGCCGCTAATTTTGATGCCGGCAGCGATGGCAGAGAAAGAGAACCCCAAGGGCAAACGAATTTGCTCGGGAGAACTTCTTAGTGCAATACGCAGCGAGGTCATGCCTGAGTCTTTAACTGTAACCAGTTCGTTGGCGGCGGCAGAATTGCGAATGTCGGAAGATCTCCGCGGATCATCGCAACTTCGTCGCAGCGATAGAGTCTGGGACACTGATAACAGTCTTTGTGGATCTTGTCGGGAAGATCCTCGTGATTAGCGACAGTGAATCCCATGCGCGAGAAAAATTCGGGAATGCGCGTGAACAGGCACACGCAACTTACCTTGTGCTTTTCTGCTTGCGCCAGCAAAGCCTTGACCAGACGGCGGCCGCCGCCATTACTTTGGCTGGTGGGATCGACGGTAATCGAACGAATCTCCGCCAGGTGCACGCCGTACAAGTGAAGAGCGCCGCATCCGATGATGCGTCCATCATGCTCGAGGACAACAAAGTCGCGGACGTTCTCGCAGATTTCCGCCAGCGTGCGCGGCAAGAGGGTACCATCGCCGGAGTAGGCCGCGATGAGAGCGTGAATCTGTTCGGCATCGGGAAGAATCGCCTCACGCGTGCGCATGGATCTCCTCGCGCCGCGACGCAGCGGTTTTTTCTTCCTTGGGTTGGGACTTGTATATTGACTCCGCATTTTCGTGCAACGCCGCATCCAGGGCTTTGACTAGCTGATCCACGTGCTTCTTCTCAATCACGTAAGGCGGCAAGAATCGCAGCACAGTTTCGTGCGTACGATTAATGATGATGCCTTCCTGTAGCAATTGTTTGGCCACCGCTTTCGCCAATTCCAGCGAGTCCAATTCCACGGCCTGCATCAGGCCTGCTCCGCGAACGTCCTGAATCGATTTGTGCTTTTTGTCAAGCGCTTCGAGCGACGTGCGAAAATATTCGCCAAGCACGCGGACGTGCTTCAGCAATTTCTTCTCCTGGCGCAGGAACTCGATCGCAACGGCGCAAGCTAGCGGACCTCCGCCAAAAGTTGTTCCGTGCATGCCCGGATGCATGCAAGTAGCAACCCGTTCGGTGGTGAGGATTGCGCCGAGTGGCAAGCCACACGCCAACGGCTTGGCGACGGTGATCACATCCGGCAGCACATCGTAGTGCTGGTAAGCGAAGTGGCGTCCGGTGCGGCCGAGCCCGCATTGGATCTCGTCGAGCACGAGCAGCGCTCCGCTTTGTTTGGTCAGGCGCGAGGCGAGTTCGAGGAACTCCCGATTGACCGGACAAATTCCTCCTTCTCCCTGAATGGTCTCGACGCATACCGCGCAAAGCCCGGAATCGAATTTTCGTCGTAGATCGTCGAGATCATTGAACTTGACGAAAGTCACACCCGGCATGAGAGGGACGAATGGAGCTCTATATTTCGGCTGACCGGTGGTGGCTAACGCGCCGAACGTACGTCCATGAAAAGAGTTCTCCATGGCGAGAATGCGCGTCTTCATTTTCGCCTGGCTGCCGTTGCGATTGCCGTTCTGCGGATGGTTCATTTGCGCAAAGGCGCGGGCGAGTTTGAGCGCGCCTTCCCAGGCCTCGGTGCCGCTGTTGCAAAAGAAAGCGCGGTCGAGTCCGGAGATTTCGGTCAGACTCTGCGCGAGTTCCGCTTGATACTCGTGGAAGAAGAGATTCGAAACATGAATCAACCGGCTAGCCTGACGCTTGATCGTCGCCTGAATGGCAGGGTGGTTGTGCCCGAGCGCGTTGACTCCGATTCCACTCAGGAAATCAAGATATCGCTTGCCGCGAGAATCCCAGAGATACACGCCGCGCCCGCGAACAAACAGGATGGGCTGGCGCTCGTAGGTGGGAAGCAGCAGCTTCGCTTCCATGCGGGAGATAGAAGCGAGGCTCATGCTCTCAGCACCTCGGTACCACATTCGATCTTGGTGAAATAAAACAGGGGCAGCATTTCGACCTGCGTCGCGGGCAGAATGCGCACGCGCCCCACGCCGGACTTGAGAGCCTGCGTGCAGGCTTCGAGCTTGGGCATCATGCCGCCGCTGACTACGCATTCCTCAATGAGACCGGCGGCTTGCTGGGTATCCAAACGAGCCATTACCGAACCGTCAGCCTGCTTTACGCCGGCCACGTCGGTGAGAAAAATCAGCGCGTCGGCTTCACAAGCTATGGCGCACGCGGCCGCCATCTGGTCGGCATTCACATTGTAATACTGGCCGTCACCTCCGAGCGCAACCGAGGAGAGCACGGGAATGCCGCCTTCAGCCCAGATGGCTTTGAGCCATCGCGGTTCAGAAAAGCAAATTTCGCCGACAAATCCCAAGTCGCATTCCGCGTCCTGTTTTTTGCGGGCACGAAAGACGCCGCCGTCTCCGCCACAAAGGCCGATAGCCGGCTGCCCCGCGGCGGCAATCGCCGCCACCAGACTTTTATTTACGATGCCGGCGAGCACCATGAGGGCAACATCGCGCGTCTCGGCGTCAGTAATGCGCAGTCCGTGGACAAAGTCGCTTTTTTTCCCGAGGAGTTTCAGGGTTCGTGTGAGCGCGCTGCCACCGCCGTGCACAACCACGACTTGATGTCCGTCTTCGGCGAGCTGCACCACCGCCTTCGCACATTTCTGAAGAGTCGGTTTATCCTCGAGCGCCGCACCGCCGATCTTGACCACAATTTTCACTGCAGTCCCTCCGCTTCGTCCCAGCCATACATGAGGTTCATGTTCTGCACGGCTTGTCCAGCCGCGCCCTTGAGCAGGTTGTCGAGGCAGGAAACCACGATGAGCCGGCGGCCATCGCGCGCGAGGCAGAAACCGAGGTCACAGTAATTGGTATGCACGGAGAATTGAATTTCCGGCAAGCTCGACGCCGGGAAAATGCGCACCCACCGCTTGCCTCTGTAGAAATCGCGGAAACAACTTTGAACCTCGTCCGTCGTCATCTCGCGTTTGAGGTATACATAAATCGTGGACAGAATGCCGCGTGGGATTGGCAAAAGATGCGGCGTGAAAATTAACTGGCAGGAATTGAGCGCCAATTGCTCCAGGATTTCGCCGGTATGACGGTGTCCGAAGACGGAGTAGGCGGAAAAATTGTCCGCTACCGACACGAAGTGGGTACGCGCCGTGGGTTCCTTGCCGGCACCGGATACGCCGGACTTCGAATCGGATATGATGCCGCGATTGCGATCCACGATATCCGCCGACAGTAACGGCGCGAGCGCGAGAATGACTGATGTCGCGTAGCAGCCTGGATTCGCAACCAGAGCTGCTGACGGTATCCGGTCTGCATTCGGCTTCAACTCGGGCAGACCGTACACGGCGCGCTCCGTGAGTTCCGTCGCCGTTTGAAGGTTGGCGTCTTTGAAGCCATAGATGGCGCGATTCTGTTCTTGTTTCAGCCGCCAGGCTCCGCTCAGATCGATGATTCGGAGGCCGCGTGTCATCAGCCCGCGGGTCATCGCCTCGGAAACAAATTCGCGAGCGACGGCGTGTGGTGTTGCCAGGAACAGCAGTTCCACGCCGTGCTCTTCCAACTTGGACCACGAAAATGGCTCGCACCTCGTCCCGACGGTCCCGAAGACCGGCGAGTGGCCATTGCCATTGCTGGGAACTTGCGGCAGTCCGGCAGCCGAATCGTCGGTTTCTGCGCTGCGACGCAAGAGCAAGGGCGCATCGGTTCGCGGGTGATGGGCGAGGAGACGCGCGAGTTCGAGGCCGGAATAGCCGGTCGCGCCGAGAACCGCGGTATTAAGTTTGGCCCCCATCAGATTTGCTTTAAGTCTCTCAGAGCTTCCTTTCTAGTCATTTTCGTCGTTGAGGCATATTTATCCATCATACTGCATAAATATTCATATATATTAAATCGTCTGGGCGAGCTGTCAAGTCAAAACCGAGAGTCAGGCAAACCTGGAGTTCCTCGGCATGGTAAGACGGGCAAGCCCCGTCTCTACAAAAAGCATTTCTGATGGCTGCAAGAAGAAATTTCTATTGGACTCAGCCGATCAGCAGCATTTAGTGTGAGGGCAATTGCAGCAGCGCGTAGGAGACTTGCGAAGATATTTCATGCCGCATTTCACGCCTCCCTTCCTCGCGTCGCATTATTCCGTAAGAACGGTCAATCACACAGAAACAGGAGTAATTCTATGACGAAACAACTTGGGCGCCTCCCGCGCCGGTCGTTCCCGCGCACGTCATTCTCGGTTGTAGCCATGCTTCTCGCCGCCGGAATATTCGCTGCGGTGGCCATACCTTGCCTTGCCGACGAGGGGCCGAAGCCGGATCCGTCGGGCACGGCAACGGGCGACAAGACTAACGCGCTGGATGCGGCCGGCAATTCTTTTACCGTGCCTGAAGCCACGGACAGGGCGGCTCCGGACTATGCCGCGAATAAGAAGGCATATGACGACTATCAGGCCCAAGCGGCAAAAGAGCCGCTCGCCGTCAAACTCGCCGACAGCGTGGGGCACGTCCGCGTGGCCACCAACTTTGCCTGGACGTTGAATACGGGTTACCTCGTTCTGTTCATGCAGGCAGGCTTCGCGCTGCTCACGTGCGGACTGGTGCGAAAAAAGAATGTCGCGCACCTGATGATGCTGAATTTCGCGGCCTACGTGTTCGCTTTCCTGGCGTACTACGCGGTCGGATACGCATTTCAGTTTGGAGCGGTGGCCATCAATGCCCCGCCCAGCAACCTGGGCGGAATCCCCACTCTCAACAAATTTCTGGTTGGAAGCGGCCTGTGGGGATTCGTGGGGGGGAAGGGTTTTTTCCTTACTGGTCCGGCCTACGACAGTGCCAGCAACTGTTTAACGCTGTTCGAAGTCGTGTTCATGGAGACCGCAGGGTACATCATTGTCGGGGCCATCTGTGAGCGGATCACTTTTTGGGCTTTTCTGCTCTGTGAACTCTTCATCGGAGCGATTCTTTATCCGATCTCCGGATGCTGGGTGTGGGGCGGCGGCTGGATGTCGCAAATTGGCACCACATTGAATCTCGGTCACGGCTATGTCGACTTTGCAGGGTCCACGGTGGTGCACGGGGTGGGCGGTTTCTGCGCCATGGCTCTGGCCATCATTCTCGGTCCGCGACTTGGGAAGTATGGGCCGGGGGGGAAGATACGCGTCTTTCCCGCGCACAACATTGTATACGTCGTGACCGGTACCTTCATTCTGCTTTTCGGCTGGATGGGCTTCAATCCTGGCTCGACTCTGGGCGCCACCGACCTCCGCATTTCGGTGATCGCAGTGAACACCAATCTTGCCGCTGTTGCCGGATCGGCAGCCGCGATGCTCTTGTGGTACTTCCTGTTCGGCAAACCTGATGTGACGATGGCGTGCAATGGCATGCTCGCCGGTCTGGTCGCGATCACCGCTCCCTGCGCTTTTGTGTCTCCCACCTCGGCTGTCATCATTGGCGTGCTGGCGGGAATCCTGGTCTGTCTCGGAGTGCTTTTCAACGACCAGGTTCTAAAGGTCGATGACCCCTGTGGCGCGATTTCGGTGCACGGCTACTGTGGCTGGCTGGGCGCGGTGAGCGTGGGCATCTTTGCCGACGGTGCGTATGGCGCGGGATGGAATGGCGTCGGCGCAGCCGCGTATCTTGGGCACGCGGGTCAAGGAGTGACCGGCTTGCTCCACGGGGATACGCGGCAGTTCTGGTGCCAGCTTATGGGAGCAACTTTGATTGCCGTCTGGGCGTTTGGCGCGACCTACGTTGTCTTCGGGTGCGTGAATAAGGTAAAGAGCATGCGCGTGGCTCCCGAGGTGGAAGAACGGGGTCTCGATGTTCCAGAGTTTGGAATGTCGGGCTATCCCGAGGATGCGGTGGTGCCGGCGGGATATTGAATCGAGAGGCGGTGGAGAGACGGGCGCCTCGCCGGTCCAGCCGGGCGGGGACGCCCGGCGCTCCAGCAGCAAAACTGCTACTACACTCTCATCCGCAGGTCGCTCGAGGTGCCGCCGGCCGCTGGAACGTAGCACTTGGTCGTGTAATCCATCACCATGCGATCGGCGTTGAAGCGCCAGCCGAGGGTTCGGATGGTGCGCTTCATGCGCTGGATCCATCCGCGCGGCAGGCCGTCGCGATCGCGCTGATAGTAGAGCGGGATCACTTCGTCACGAAGAACCCGGATCAGGTCATCCCCGTCGCGGGCGTCGTGAACATTCATGTCGGAGTGAGTTCTGCCCTTTCCGATAGCGAAGCCGTTCAAGCCGTCGTAAGCTTCCGCCCACCAGCCGTCCAGAACCGAGAGGTTCAAGCCGCCGTTCAAAACGACTTTCTGACCGCTGGTTCCGGAAGCTTCCAGCGGACGCCGCGGATTGTTCAGCCAGACATCAACACCCTGCGTCAAATGGCGGCCGACGTTGATGTCGTAGTCTTCGACGAAGACGAATTTGTCGGAAAACTTCGGGTCTCGCATCAACTGGGCAATCTGCTGCAGGACGCGCTTGCCGGGCTCGTCGAGGGGATGCGCCTTTCCGGCAAAGACGAACTGCACCGGGCGTTTCGGATCATTGACCATGCTGGCGATTTTTTCGATATCGGCCAAAATCAGATTGGCGCGCTTGTAGGTCGCAAAGCGGCGCGCAAAACCGATAGTGAGCGCATCGGGACTGAGCACCCGTTCCAGTTGTTGCAGCACGTCGCGCGGTTCGTTGCGGCGCGCGGCCTGCATAACGGCGCGGCGGCGCACAAATTCGATCATGCGCGACTTCAGGTTGAAGTGAGTTTCCCAGAGTTCGCCGTCGTCGACGTTGTCAATGCCCTCCCAGATTTTGGCCTCGCTGCTGCGCTGCTGCCATCCCGTGCCAAGATGGCGATCATAGAGCCGAAACATCTGCGGAGCCAGCCATGTAGGAACATGCACGCCGTTGGTAATGTGCCCGATGGGAACCGCGTCTTCCAGCTTGCCCGGGAAAAGTCCGGTCCACATGGCGCGGGAGACCTCCCCGTGCAGCGAGGAAACTGCATTGGCGTGCCGTGAAAGCCGCAGACCGAGCACGGTCATGCAAAAACGCTCGTCGCTGTCGGGATTCTCGCGTCCCAGGGCCATAAAGCTTTCCTTGGAAAGACCGAGGGCCTCGCGTAGAGGTCCGAGGTGCTCCTCGACCAGATCGGCATCGAAGCGATCATGGCCGGCGGGCACGGGTGTGTGGGTAGTGAAAACCACTTCACGGGCAACGCGCGGTACGGCCTTTTCGAAGCCGATGCCTTCTTCTTCCATGCGTTGGCGAATTGCTTCGAGGACCACAAAGGCGCTGTGTCCTTCATTGAGGTGAAGAACCCCGGGGGTGATGCCGAGCGCTTTCAGGGCGCGCAGGCCTCCCACACCAAGGAGCAGTTCCTGATGGACGCGAACCCGGCCATCGCCGCCGTACAAACGTGAGGTCAGCTCGCGGTCTTCAGGGGCGTTGCCTTCCACGTCGGAATCGATGAGAAACAACTCACACCGGCCCACTTTGACGCGCCAGACCTTTGCGTAGATCGGACCATGGCGGGTATCGACTTGCACCACGACCGGTCTGCCGTTGACTCCGATGGCCGTTTCCATGGCCAACTGGTTGACATCGGTTTCGAGGTATTCCTCGCGCTGCCAGCCGTCGCGATCGAGGCGCTGGCGGAAATATCCCTGGCCATAGAAAAGGCCGACGCCGACGAGGGGGATCCCGAGATCGGAAGCGCTCTTGATGTGATCGCCGGCCAGAACGCCCAGTCCACCGGAATAAACGGGGAGAGATTCATGCACGCCGAATTCGGCGGAGAAATAAGCCACGGGACGGGGCCGTAGAACACCGGCGTGGCGCGCGCCCCAGGTCCGCTCCGCATCCTGGTACTCGCGCAGGCGGCGATAGGCGTAGTTGATCCGCCCGTGCAGGTTCAGTTCGTTGGCGCGCTGTTCCAGTTTTTCGAGAGGATACTCATTCAGCAGCGAGACTGGACTGTGATTGAGCTGGCTCCAGCGCAGCGGATCGACATCGCGGAACAAGCCGGCAGCATCGTGATCCCAGCTCCACCACAGGTTGCGTGCCAGAGCCCACAGCCTCTCCTGGACCGGCGCGATGAAACGGTCGAGAGTACGGGCTTCGCTCACCACGTTCGCCACCCGACGAGCGGCTTCCGTCAGTTGGCGGATCTCACTTTCCGGGAAGACGCGCGGCTCCACGGTTTGAACCACCAGCACACCTTGCAGCACACCGCGATCAACGAGGGGCACTCCCAGAAACGATTGGTAAGCATCCTCACCCGCTTCGCTGAAGTACTTGAAGCGAGGATGCTTCGTGACCTGTTCCACGGCCACCGGGCGGACCTGTTCCGCGACCAAGCCGACGAGTCCTTCATTGACGGCCATGCGAAGCTTGCCGACAGATTCCCGGCGCAGCCCGAGTGTCGCGGCCAGAACGAGATTCGCACGGTCGGGTTCCAGCAGGTAGGCGGAGCAAACATCGGTGCCAAAGCGTCTGGCAATCAGGGCGACTACGTTCATCAGGGTCTCGGCCGGCTTGCCGGGCTCCGCCGCCAGATTCGCGATCTCCTCCCATGTCAGCACATAGCTGGCATCGAGAGAGCAGGCGGCGTGGTCTTGATCCTGAACTAGCTCATTTGGTTCCAAATCCGGTCTCCATCTTCTTAGGTTCCCCCGTCCTGCAACCGGTCAACCAGTCGCCAACTAACGACCCGAAGGCGGTTCAGAAGAAACCTCTCCTAAGCCATTCTATCGGGAGAAAACGGAACTACTCCATATCGGCGGTTGAATTGTTGATTACGACGGTGCGCTTCGGACGGCCCAATTGCCCGTTTTGGGCTTGCGTCATTGCCGATATCTAACTGATTCAGACCCTAATAGACGGTTCGCGCCGAGTCCAATTCGAATTGTTGATGGAGCGCATCAGCTAGCGATAACTTCGTTCTCCTCGCGAGCTGAGGATCCTCGGGGGGCGAGGCACGCCCGGCTCTCCAAACAATTCCTGTCGTGAGAAGGAAATGCGCGCTGTGCTCCACCCGCCAGGAGGTCGAGTGGAACACAGCGCGCTACGGGGTTTCCCCCTTATCGCCCGCTAGCCTTGCGCAGGATGCAACACGCGGAATGTGCTGCCACCCTGCGACCACACGAGCACGAGTGCATCCTGGCCATTTGGCACGTTGGATAGCACTTGCACCACTTCGGCCGCGGATTTGACCGGGTGCCGGTTTACTTCCATGATGACGTCCCCACGCTGCAGGCCCGCATTATCGGCCGGGCTGCCGGGCTTGACGTCCTCAACCACGGCGCCATGAACTGAGGGTTGCGCTTGCACTTCGTTTCGGACATCCGGAGTCAAGTCCGCGAGACTTAGCCCCCAACGCCCTTTACCGTGCTCGCTGCCGGCGATTTCAGTACCTTTGTCCCCGCCGAGTGCTTCGAGCGTTACCGCAATGGTGGTCGGCTTGCTGTCGCGCACTACCTGCAGGTGGATCGTGTCACCGGGCCGCTTTTGTCCAACTACCATTTGCAATTGTCCAGCATCGGTCACGGGCTTTCCGTCGACTTCGGTAATCACGTCTCCGCTGCGGAGGCCAGCCTTCGCTCCGGGCGCGTCAGGCTCAACCTCAGAGACCAGCGCTCCCTCAGCTTTTTTCATCTCGAAGAACTTGGCATTGTCGGGAGTTACGTCGGAGATCTGAATTCCGATAAACGCGTGCGTTATTTTGCCGTCGCGAATCAATGCTTCCACCGTGGGCTCGACGATCTGAGTAGGAATCGCAAAGCCCATGCCCGAGAACGATCCCGAGGATGAAATCAGGAAGGTGTTGATGCCGATGAGTTCGCCGCGCGCGTCCACCAGTGCTCCGCCGGAGTTTCCGGGATTGATGGCAGCGTCGGTCTGGATGAATTCGCCCGGCTTCCGGCGATCGCTCGCGTCGGGATTCGGACGGTTCAGCGCGCTGATGATGCCCCGCGTCACCGTGAAGCGGAACCCGTACGGATTCCCAAAAGCCAGCACCGTCTGTCCAGGGTGCAGGTTGGCCGAATTGCCAAAGGGCACGCTCGGTAAGTTGGTTCCATTTACCTTGATGACCGCGAGATCGGTTAGCGGGTCGGCGCCAATCAACTTCGCGGGCAGCACTTCCCGGTTGCTCATGGTGACCCGAATATCGACCGCTCCGTCGATCACGTGGTTGTTGGTGACGATGTATCCGTCGGGAGAGATGATCACACCGCTGCCCAGGCCATGCTCCACCCGATTCTGCGGTTGCGATGGCATCTGGAACTGATGGCCGAAAGGACCGTTCGGGCCGAAAAACTGCTGCATGTCGGGCATGCCTTCCTGCCCACTCTGTTGCGCGTTGCCCTTCGACACGACCGTAACATTCACGACCGCCGGCGTGACTCGCGCCGCCAGTGTTTCCATTGCGCGGTCGAGTGTGAGCAATGCTGCGACACTATTGTCATCGAGCGGCGCTGCCGCTGGAGCGGGGGCCGCCGCTGCGGTTGCAGACTTCGCAAAGTTGAACGTCGCGAGCGCACCAACTGCTACTACGGCAATCAAGGCCACCAGCAGACGCCTTGTCATCACTGTTTTGCAACGTGCTTTACAACGTTCCATCCACATCTTCATTTTCTTTTCTCCTTGTGTTTTGATAATGTCTTACTAATCATGTGCAACTAATTATGTAGTTGCTAATTGCAAAAAAATTTTTCCCGCTAAATCGCCTTGGTTACAGGCACCCTCGCCAACCGTTCGCGAACTTGAGTCACCCGGATCACTCGCCACACCCGGACGCTCCACGCCGGCGAATCAGATGTCACATACTGTGTGGTTTCAATAAAGACCAAGGTTTCGAATCGAGGCAGGAAAACCTGATCCGCGCTGGCGCCGATCGCGACTGCTCGGGCGGGCGGCGGCTCCTGATTCATTAGAGCGAGGTTCATTAGAGCAAAGTTCATTTGGGCAGAGTTCATTCGGGCGTCAACGGCGCGAGCCTGAGCCAGCAGGGTTTCGGCAGCATCGTTCCCGTGGACGTGCGCATGAACGACTCTGGCAGTCATGATTCTTGCCGGCATGATTCTTGCCGGCATGATTTTTGCCGGCATTGTTTTGGCCGCCATTGTTGTCTTGCCCGTGACGCCCGCCGGCGACGACTCGCCAGTCCGCAACGCAGAGGGTATTACCGCTGCTGTTTGTAACACTGCTGTTTGTAACGACGACTGGAGGGCAGCCTGTCGGAGCGCAGCTGAATACACCGGATCGGAGTTGCTGACGGCCATATCACGATCAGCATCGTGGTCAAACCCAACGAAATGGGGTGCGAGCGGAAGCGCCATCAGGCAGACAATGGAAAAAGCGCTGACCATGCCGAGCGCCGGCCTCCAGACACGCGTGGCCACGGGCCGGTTCGCGTCGAGAATTCGCGCCAGCCGCAGCGAAGCTTCACGCGCGCGGTGCACAGCCGCCTGGACCATCGACCATCGCCGGTCTAGAAGGCGATGCGCCAGACTCTTTTCCAGCAGCGAGACCAGACAAGTGGCGTATCCATGCGGGTTGGCGGTTTCGGCCAGCACGGCGTCGTCACAAGCCATCTCGCGTTCAACAGAGAGCCGGTTATCGATCCACCACACTGCGGGATGAAAGAAGAATAGCGCGCGCACGATCTTCTGAATGAGGTTCGTCCAGTCATCCCAGCGCCGCAGATGTGCGAATTCGTGCAGCAGGATGACGTTGAGATCTTCAGCGGGCAGTTCGCGCAACGCCCAAGCTGGCAGAATAATGGTCCGCTTCCAGAAACCGATGGCGGCGGGCACGCGCACGCAGTCCGAGGTCGCAATAGTTACTGACTTTGATACTGACTTTGAATCGACCGTCCCTGACGCTCCGATTGCCTCCACCGTTTTTCGGACAGCCGGATCAAGATCGGCCACGACGATTGCCGTGCAGCTTTGGCGCAGCCGACGCAGGTGCCAAAGCCCCGCTGCCAGACGTGCCATCGCCACGGACGCTCCAACCACCCACATCAGAAAGACGAAAAGTCCCCAGCGAGCGGGGATGGTGATTGCAGGCCGCATGCTTCCCGATGAACTCCCTGCGAACGAAGTCCCGGCCAGCGAAGTCCCGGCCGACAGCAGTGCGGCGTGCCTTTCGCCGAAACCGCCGAGCACCGGAAGCGCCGCAACCGCCAGCAATGCCAGGAACCAGACCGCAAATCGCGTTCCCGAATTCTGCTTTCGCAAAACCCGCAGCAGCGCCCAGGCGAAGAGCGCAATCAGAATCGCTTCGGGGAACGCGTTGAGAATGCGCTCGACCGACACCTGCGCCACTCTCTCCAGGGATGATGACAATGAGGATAGCGATAGGAATAGGAATAAAGAAGGCCAGTTCATTTCGCGTCCTTCCGAACCAGGTCCTTTTGAACCAGGTCCTTTTGAGCCGAGTCCTTCTGAACCGTGTCCTTCTGAATCAGCATCTCCCGCAGACGACCGATTTCCTCTTCTCCAATGCCTTGGTCCTCGAGGAGATTCAAGACCAGTTGCTCCTGCGAATTTTTGAAAAAGCGACCCACCAGGTGCCGAATTTCCGAACGCGTGGCTTCCTCTTGCCCGACCAGCGGCGTATAGACGTGAGCCCGTCCATCCTTCAGATGTTTCAAATAGCCTTTTCTCTCGAGAACACGAATCGTGGTCAGGACCGAGTTATAGGCCAAGGTGGGAGTTTGCATAATCGAATCAAGAACTTGCTGGACTGTGCCCGAGCCTTTTCCCCAGAGCACATTCATGATTCTCAGCTCGGCTTCGGTCAAAGTTCCTGATTGTCTCGGCGGCACCGGTCGTCCCCCTGCTCCTGCACCTTAGACGCCCCACACGGCGAAAGGTAACTAATTCTTTAGTTGCAGAGGAAATGCCGAAGGTTGCATCCCTGTTTCTCGGCGGAGATGAGGATTAAGTGGAGGCGGTTGAGGGACTCTAACAAGATGTCATTCTGAGCGGAGTGGCGCTTCGCGTTTGTTTACTCGGAAGGTATTAATTCGTGTTTACCACTACCCCCCTCCCCCCTAGTCTTTGGAATCATGGGGTTAGCGTGGGTATTCCTGCCAAAGTTTAGAGCGCAAAGGACTTATTTTTCAAAGTATTCCGGAATAAGGACTTAGCTTGATTTTTCGCTCTTTTTCCCTCAAATTCATCGTTTCGACGGCGCTCTGACCGCCGCTCTTTGCCTCAAAGGTAGTTATCAAAGTGCCAATAACAAGTGGTCCGAGGCGGCTTCGCGGGTCGTCTTGGGCTTGACGGGCACGGCTCGGCCCTCCACAGGTCAATCTCCATTGTCGACGACGAGCGGTTGGATGTCTGTGATGGCGCTCACTGGGCGTTTGTGATGAAAGGAAGTCAAAGGCCCCGCCCTTCGCTTCGCGATAGGACGGGTCACCCCGTCCCGCTCATCGCCTCAACTTGCGGTATCGCTAAAGCGATACCCTGATACTAAAACGGAGTTTTTCTGCAAGCTGTGAAGACGTGGCCTTTCAAAGCCGATTCAAAACGGCAACACTACCGTGGATTGGCGGTCATGGACGCGCGATGTCCCGTTGTCGTCTCCCAATACTCAGTCCAATGCAGCTGAATGCCGTTGGCGCGTTCGATGAGTTCGTGGCTTGGGCTTTGCCCGTGCTCGACTACAATGACGATGCCGGTGTTGAATTTCCTTTGGGAGTGATCAACATCGGGTAAGCGCGGCCCTTCCGCGGCAATCACATCCTGGATAGTCACTTTCGCTCGTTCGGCCCGGAATACCGGGTGCCCATTTGTATCCTTACCGACTTGCACGAGGTTCTTCAGGATGAAGAAATCCGGCACCTCCGCGGCAGAGATCAACCCCATCAGGTACAGGTCGAGATAGGAATAACCTGCGGCGGGCACGAAGTAGCCGTCGCGGAGCTGCGTATATGTTCCATCGAGGTTGTCCTGCCAAACGCCTCCTCCGAGAGTGGACGCCTCTGTGGGGAGCGAATAGGGGAATGCAACTCGCGATTGCAATCCTGGCGCCCAATGAGGCCAAGGCCCGAGGGAGATTCTTTCACCATTGAGGTTCGCGGAGACGTAGGCGCCCCAGCGGTGGCCTATCTCATGCCCGAGGTGCCCAATCGCGTAGTTATAAGGAAGGGGCTTTTGGTCCGGTGAAGCTTCCGCGAGTTGGTGCGAGTAGAAAGTAATGTCGTGACTGCTGCCGACGGGTGCTCCTTCTGGAGGCCTTTCCTGCATTTCGTTCGAGCCAACAAACACAGGCTGCGCGAACCCCAATTGGAATCTGCCCTGGGTGCAGCGGCTCTCAAGGACTGGTTGCGTTTGGTCGTGCTGGCTTTGCCCGATCCCGGTAACGTTGCCTCCCACCGGCCCGTCACTCGGGGTGCTCGCTTCCTGGCTATCGACCCGAAAGTCGGAGTAGTAGGCCAGAAAATCGAACTTGTCGCCGAGAGCCTGAATGATTGTGCAGGAGAGATCCTGCGGTTTTGGCACGCTCAGGTAGTGGAAGGATTCGTACACGACTGCAAAGGGGCCATCTTTGTGCGAGAGAGAGGAAAAGTGAACCGGCACAGGTTTCACCGGCCCCGACGGCGCTGGGTAAATCCCAACGATGGCGTCCTTTGCTGCCATTTCGTTGTATGACATCTCAATGGAGCCGTCGCGATACAGTACAGCCTGAAAGCGATTGATCGTCTTGAACCATGTGAAATCGAGGAGACTACCGAACGGCTCTGTGAGATCCCACGTGATGACCACACGATCCGAGAGTTCCTTCAGATAGTGAGGTCCGGACATCCGCGGCTTCAGGAACACACAAATCGCCGGAGCCCTGTCGACCAGTTTGGCAGCCACCTCTGCCAATTCATCGAAGCGATCAAGAACAATGCCTCCGTCGCGATGGCCGTAAGGGTCGAGGCCGACATCCTTTTCTGAGGCAGCTTCTGACGCAGCAAAGCGGATCGATCCGGTTGTGCCCACGAGGAACGAGTTCCACAACTTACCGGAAAAAGGAAAAGCGAATTGGTGGAGACGCGCTCTAGCGCCAGTGAGTTCAGGACCGAAATCCGAATCCCAGTGCAAGGGCCCGGTCTCCACTCGATATCTGGAACCCTCTGGCGTGAAGCGAAGGCTGTGGCCAGCGAGGTCGAATAGGTTAGCCTTTCCTAGCGCACCGTCATCCAATTCGACTACGATCAGGCCTTGGTTGGTCGAAACCTGGTTGATCGAAACCTTGCCGATAGAATGGCCCGGCTCATCGTCCTGCTGCGCATATGACAGGCTGAGAATCAGCCAGAGCCCACACGAAACTAATACTGCACTCCGCCATAAACGGCCGACAGGCTTCCTCACGTCATCTCCAATCCGCCAGGAGGGCAAAGACCCACGCGGAGAGAATACGCGAATCTCTGAGTGAGAGAAAACGGCCGGCTCCTGCAGTGTTGATGCGAGCTGGCGACGGCGGCAACGGTGCGACTAGGGCCGACTTTTTTTGGGCCGACGGAACTTGCCAGCAAGATCGTGATTCTGCTCGGGTCGCGGGCAATCCGTCAAACGGCCACCGCCCTTCAAGCGGCGGCGAGATAGACATACCGCAGGATGAAGAGCGCGGTGAGAATCCAAATCAGCACGGTTATTTCTCGAACTTTGCCGACGGCAATCTTCACCACCGTGTATGCGATCAGTCCCAAGCTGATGCCGGTGGCGATGCTGAAGGTCAACGGGGTCGCGAGCATGGTGATGAAGGCTGGAACCGCCTCGCTGAAGTCGCTCCATTCTATATGCGCGATGGATTGCGTCATCAGTGCGCCTACCAGGATCAATGCGGGCGCCGTGGCGTAGGCCGGAATCGCGGTGGCCAGCGGCGCGCAGAATGTGGCGATCAGGAAGAGACTGGCGACGGCGACATTGCTGAGGCCGGTGCGGGCTCCGGCTGAGACGCCGGCCACGCTCTCTATGTAGCTGGTCACCGTGGATGTTCCGGTCAACGAGCCAAACAACGTACCTACGGCATCGGAGACCAGGACTCTGCCGACGCGGGGAATTTTGCCGTCTTTGATGAATCCGCCCTGTTCGCACACTCCCACCAGCGTGCCCACGTTGTCAAAAAGGTCGACGAACAGAAATGCGAACAGGATTTCGAGGAAGCCAAGATGGATGGCGGCGCGAAAGTCCAGCTTCAAGAAAGTGGAGGAAGGATGGGGGAGAGACAGGATGGCGGAAGGCCAATGGGACAGGCCACGCAGAATTCCCACCAGCGTGGTTCCGAAGATGCCAATCAAAATTCCGGCATTGATCTTCCGCGCCATGAGTACGAGAGTCAGGGCGAGACCGAAGCAGGCGGTTTGCACTTCCTTGTCCGAGAAATTGCCGAGGCCGACGAAGGTAGCCGTGTTTGCGACTACGAGCTTGGCATTGCGCAACCCGACAAAGGCTATAAACATTCCGATGCCCGTGGCGGTGGCGTGTTTCAGGCAATCGGGCATGCCGTTGACAATTTGTTCCCGTACGCGGGTTACGGTCAGCACCAGGAAGAGCACTCCGGAAAAGAAAACCACCGCCAGCGCTGTCTGCCACGGAACATGCAGGTTCAGGCAGACGGCATACGTGAAGTAAGCGTTCAAGGACATACCCGGCGCCAGCGCGATGGGATAGTTGGCGTAGAGGCCCATGACCAATGTGGCAGCGGCAGCCGAGATGCAGGTGGCAAAAACGACGCCCTCGGCGGGCATTCCCGCTTGCGCGAGGATTTGCGGGTTCACGACGATGATGTAGGCCATGGTTACGAACGTCGTGACTCCACCCAACAGCTCTTGTTTGACGGTGGTATGGTTTTCCGCGAGTTTGAAGTAACGATTGAGCAATCGGCTTCCTCGGATAGTTCTCGGTTCTCAGTTCTCAGTTCTCAGTTCTCAGTAAAGGCTCATTGATTGAATGCAGAACAAAAGCTCGATTCTTAGAACTGGGAACTGAGAACCTTAGTACGGAATCTTACCGGGTTTTTCCGCCCACGCTTGAAATGCCACCAGGGCTTCGTCGCGCATCATCTGAATCATGGGAATCTTGCGCTCGGCGCGCGGCTGCGTGAGTTCTGCGTAGATCGCGGAATCGTTAAAGCCGATTTTGGCAGCGTCCTCGGTGAGATTGCCGAAGTAAACTGTGTCGATCCTAGCCCAGTAGATTGCGCCCAGGCACATGGGACAGGGCTCGCAAGAGGTGTAGAGATCGCAGCCCCGGAGTTCGAAGCAGTGAAGTTTCTGACAAGCCTGCCGGATGGCCAGCACTTCAGCGTGGGCGGTGGGATCGTTCATGACGGTGACTTGATTCACGCCTTCGGCTACGACCTTGCCGTCTTTCACAACGACGCAACCGAAAGGGCCACCGCGTCCGGAACGAACATTTTCAAGCGAGAGTTGAATGGCGCGGGCCATGAAAACGTGGCCCATGTGGATTGGCTCCGTCATCGAATCTTCTGGATTGTACTACTCGCCAAAGCGTCCGAAATCGCCGTTTGCGCGCATCATTGACCGCATCATTTCGGATCAATCCGATAGCTCCAGAAACCGGCCATCTTCTCTTGCAGAACGTGGAAGGGAGCGTTGTGAGCTTCGGGGGCAGAGCCGGTTGCTCGGTCTTCACTCACCGCATCGTTACTCAGCGCATCGTCACTCGCCGCATCTTCATTCACCGAATCTTTGCGCACCGCGTCTTCGATCAGGTGGTGCAAGGGCGCAAGTTCGCACACAGGGTCGGTCGCGCTGGCATCGCCAGTCAGCAGAAAGGCCTGGCAACGGCATCCGCCGAAGTCTTCTTTGCGGCGGTCGCAGGAGCGGCACGGCTCGGGCATCCATTCTTCGCCGCGAAATTTCTGAAATGCCGCGGAGTTCTGCCAGATCCAATCGATCGTGTGTTCGCGCACGTTGTCAAAGCGCAGGCCCGGAATCACGCCCGCCGCATGACACGGCAACGCGCGGCCGGCGGGATCGATCAGCAGCAACTGGCGTCCCCAGCCGCCCATGCAGGCTTTGGGGAAGCGGGCGTGGTAGTCGGGAACGACCATATCGATGCGGACCTTGCCGCGCAGCCGCTCCTCGGCCGCAGCGACCACGGCCACCGCGCGGTCGAGTTGCGCGCGCGTGGGCAGCAATGCCGCACGGTTCCGGAGCGCCCAGCCGTAGTACTGCGCGTGTGCGATTTCCATGCGACCGGGATGGAGCGCTTCGAGCGCGGCAATCATTTCCTCGAGGTGCTCGATGTTCTGCCGATGAACGACGAGGTTTACGGTGAAAGCGATATTATGTGACCGGATCCATCCGGCCAGTTCGAGCTTGTGCTTGTGTGCGCGCGCTCCCGCGATCCAGTTGGCGTGGCCTTCGGTCGAATCCTGAAAGCTGAGTTGGATATGGTCGAGACCCGCTTCCACCAGCTGCACCAGACGTTCGCCCGAAAGTCCGATTCCCGAGGTGATCAGGTTGGTGTACAGACGCGACTTCCGCGCGCCCTCAATCAGTTCGGCCAGATCCGGGCGCGCCAGCGGCTCGCCTCCGGTGAGGTGAAGGTGCAGAACGCCGAGCGCCGCGGCTTCGCCGAAAACGCGCAGCCAGTCAGCGGTCGTGAGCTCTTCTCTACGCGAAGTAAGCTCCAGCGGATTCGAGCAGTAGACGCAGTGCAGCGGACAGCGGTGCGTGATCTCGGCGATCAGGGCCAGCGGATTGGAACATTGAGTCATTGAGCGATTGAATCATTGAGTCATTAAGTCACTGCATCAATGATTCAATACCTCAATGATTCAATAGTCCACGATGCGCTTGGCGTGCAGTTGCTCCAGAAATGTCAGGACGTCGGCGCGGATCTTGCCCTTTGGCGCCAGCATGAACTGCGCTTCCAGCTTTTGCACGATTTCAGCCAGCGAGAAATGGCCGTCGCAGAGTTCGAGGATGATGCGGCCCGTTCCCTCCACGCGGATCGCGCCTTCGGGAAAGAGCACGACCGGGGCTTCGACGGTTCCGCCCCAGCGGCATCCGGCGGCAAGCTTTGGAACGCTCGTATCGACCAACTCAGCCACGATGCCCCTCGATGCGAAACGCGCCCGGTGGCGGCCAGCCCGGCTCGACATAGGCGAAATAGAGCGCGTCGAGCTGCGCCCACAGAATGTCGCACTTGTCGCGCAATGCCTGGATGGCGCTCTCCTGCTCCGCGCACGTAGAGGCATGGTCGAAGACGTACTGCAAGGCGAAGGCTGCGTCTTCCGGAGCCTCCGTCAGCCGCGCTTCAAAATAGTCGAGCCCGGACGCGAGCCAGGGATAGTGCTGCCGCAACTTCTCCATGCGCAGCGCGATCAGGTCGCGTGAAAAAAGTTCGGTGAGCGAGGAAGCCACGCACTCCAGAAACGGCCGCGTGCGCACCAGATGGAGATACTCGTTTCCGATAAACCGCGTGGCCGGGAGAGCCTCGTCCCCACGCATCACCCGCTCGCGATCGAGGCCGGTAGCTTCCGCCAGCTTGATCCACCTGAGGATTCCGCCGTTGCGCTGGGCGTCTCCCTCTTGGCCATCGTGATCCACAATGCGTTTACGCCAGACGCGGCGGAACGACGGATCGGTCGAGCGCGAAAGAATGATCGCGTCCTTCATCGGAATGATCGACTGGTAGTAATAACGGTTCAGCGCCCAGGCTTGCAGTTGTCCGCGGCTGAGTTTGCCTTCGTGCATCAGCAGGTGAAAGGGATGTTTGTGGTGATAGCGCTGTTCGCCGACTTGCCGCAGTGCCGCGCGCAATTCGTCGAACGTCAGCTTGGCGGTGTTTGGCGTGTTTTCGGGGGCTAAAGTTCCAGATGCCAATTGTCCTCCGCCACTTCCCAGCCGGCCTGCCGCACAGCTTGATGTTCCGGACTCGCTTCGTTCAAGATCGGATTCGTGTTGTTGAGGTGAATGAACATCTTGCGCCCGGCTTTCATCTTAATATTTTTCAGCAGGCGCAGACTTTCTTCCACGGGAATGTGTCCCATCTGGTATGCGGTCTCGCCGCTGCCCTGAACGCGCTGCAACTCGTCATCGCTCCAAAATGTGCCGTCGAACAGGAGCACGTCCGCATGGCCGATCTTTTCGAGCAATGCATCGCTCAGACCGCCGACGGCGGGAACGTAAGCGACTCGCTTTCCCGAGGCAGATTCGAAAAACAACGCAGCCGTCGCTTCATCGCTGGCGAGCTTCGCGGCTTCGGTCTTAACGTATTTCGGATAGCGGCCCGAAAGGTAATGGACCTCGCAGCGCAGTCCAGAGTCTTTCCCATCGGCGGACAACAAGGGAAACGGCGCGCCCGAATTCACGGGTGTCCAAACCACCTGCGGCTCGACGCGGTTCAGCATACCGAACATGCTGTTCTCTTCGCGCAGAATCCGCAAGATCGAAGGAGCGGCATAGACGCGCAAAGGCTGGAGTTCGCGGAGCAGGAGTAGTCCCAAAACGTGGTCGAGATCGGCGCTGCCCAACACAACGCCAGCAATCGGGGAGTCGCGCGGAGTATTTTGTAAAGCCCGCGGATGAAGGTCCGGGAAGCTTTCGATTTGAAAGGCCAAGTCGGGAGAAGCTCCCGCTAGAAACCACGTGGAGCCGTCCGCGCTCAGCGCGAGTTGAGCTTGAGTGCGCGCTTTGCCGGCAAATTTGTTTTCGCGCGCGTTTTCGCGCACAGCGACGCAGTTTCCGCAGCCGCAATTCCACTGCGGGAACCTGCCCCCGGCCGCAGAACCGAGGATCCGAATGCGCATGTTGCAGAGTTTAGAGTTGTGCGCTCACGTAGGAGTTGATTTCGCAGCAGAGAACAACTTCTTCGAAAACAGGACTGGTCCAGGCCATAACTTTCACCTTGTGAGTTAGAGATTTCCCTCGCCGAACCCAGGCGCGGCGTGGTGGGTTAAAGAATCTTACCATCACATTGGTTGTATTCGTCCGGAAAGTTGGGGAAAAAGCATGGCCCGAACGGGCCATTTTCGCCCCATCGACCAGGGTTTCCACAAGATACATTGGAATCAGAGGTTTAGGTGTATGGCTCCGGGCGTCGTGGGAGTTCAGCTTGAGACGTTTCGCGTCTGAGCAGAGTAAGGTAGCGCGGTCGTGAGGGTCGACAGCGATTCGAGTAAACTACTTTAACCACAAATCACCAATGAGCCCGGCCTATGACGGACGCAGAGTTTAAGAAACACCTCGATGCAGCTGAGAAGAGCCCGAAAGAGATTGCGGCGGCCGTCTCTGGTTTGCCGGAGAAAGTTCTACGCTACAAGCCTTCCCCTGACAAATGGTGCGTGCTCGAGATCCTCGGTCACCTGGCCGATGTCGAGATTATTTATGGATACCGGCTGCGACAAATGCTGGCGGATACAAAGCCCGTGATCGCGCCGCTGGATCAGGACGCATGGGCCCGCAATCTGAATTACCTGGATTCTCCTCCCGTGGAACTGGTCGCATTCTCCGGGTTGGGACGTCATCACAACTTGCGTCTGCTGCGACGTTTGAAGGCTTCTGACCTTTCCAAGTCGGCCTTTCACCCGGAAATGCAACGGGAGATAACTGTTGCCGACGTCGTCGAGAGGATGGGCGGGCACGGCACTGCACACCTGCGGCAGATTGAAGAATTGAAAGCGGCCGCAACAAAGACGGCCGCAACAAGTAGTTTCAGCCAACCCTAGTGTCGTGTCCCGGAAATACGCGAATAAAGTCGGGCGTGGTTTCCAGGCCGGGCCAGGAGCTTCGTAGTGCAAACAAAATACATAGGTCCTTCGCGTCGCTCAGGATGACAAGGGAAGTTGCGCTATGACAGAGGAAACGATATACGGTCGCAATGGCGATAATCGGTCTTGACACGGACTTCCCCCCTTGCATAGAGTCTGTGAGTTCAAGAACGGGGAGACAAGGACACGAGACATGAAGAAGGTTGCAGCTTATCGTGCGCCCTATCCGGGAACGCAACCGAATCATCTGCATTCGCCGTACGTGTGTACGTGTCCTCAATCAAGCGTGCGCCCACAAAACCGCTGGTACAAATTCCCTACACTTTGTCCGAGGTCACGGGGCCGTTGTTTAGCTCCAAAATCGTCGCGCCTAAAGCCAGCGATTTGACGCGGCAGCACTCCGGGGAACCGCTTGGCGAGCGCATCATCGTGAGCGGGCGCGTGCTCGACGAGAATAGCCGTCCCCTCGCGAACACGGTGGTGGAAATCTGGCAGGCGAATGCGGCGGGCCGATATCGTCACGATGTCGATCAACATGATGCGCCGCTGGATCCAAACTTTACCGGGTGCGGACAAGCCGTCACCGACGCCGAGGGCCACTATCGCTTCGTGACAATTCGTCCCGGCGAGTACCCGTGGCGCAATCACTACAATGCCTGGCGGGCAGCGCACATTCACTTTTCTCTTTTTGGTCCGGCGTTTGCCACGCGCCTGGTGACGCAGATGTACTTTCCTGGTGATCCGCTGATTCCGTTTGACCCTATCTTCAATTGCACGGCGGATGAAAAAGCCCGCAACCGGCTGATCTCCGCCTTCGATTGGGAAACGACAATGCCGGAACACGCACTGGGTTACCGCTTTGATCTCATCCTGCGGGGGCGCGAAGCCACGCCGATGGAGGACTGAATGAGTTTGGTGACGACCACGTCGCAAACGGTTGGGCCGTTTTTCAAAATTGGTTTCGAGTGGCTCAACTGTGACAACCTGGTTGGCGAAGGTGTCTCCGGCGAGCGCATTACCATTCAAGGACGAATTTTCGACGGCGACGGAATTCCGGTCCCAGATGCGATTCTGGAAATCTGGCAGGCCAATGCGCACGGAAAATATGACCATCCAGAAGATACGCAGAACAAGCCTGTGGAGCCTGGTTTCAAGGGATACGGCCGCGTGCCCGTGACCGCCGCTGGGATGTTTCGCTTCACCACGATTAAGCCAGGACCGGTGCCTGGCCCAAACGGAAACGAGCAGGCACCTCATCTGGTGATCTCAGTCTTCATGCGTGGTCTCCTGAAGCGGCTGGTTACGAGGATGTACTTCCCTGGCGACGCCCGGAACGCGAGCGACCCAATCCTCAATCTGGTGGAACCGGCGCGCCGTTCGACGTTGATCGCGAAGAGGACCGCTGGCGCCCCCGGTACGCTGGAATGGAATATTCTTTTGCAGGGACCGGATGAAACGGTATTCTTCGATCTGGGCTTGTAACCCACCTGGTTTAACCGACTTGGTGTAGCCGGCTTGGTGTAACCGACTTGGATGGCCTTGCTAGATCCACTCTTCGGCTCAGCGGCGATGGACGAAGTCTTCTCCGACGCTGCGCGTCTCCAGTGCATGCTGGACTTCGAGGCCGCGCTTGCGCACGCTGAAGCCCGCTGTGGCATCATCCCCCCAGCCGCAGCTCAAGCGATCGCTTCGAAGTGCAAGGCGGAGCTGATCGACACTAATGCGCTTGCCGCCGCAACCGCGATTTCGCTGAATCCCGCGATACCGCTGGTGAAGCAGCTCACAACGCTGGTCGCGAAAGACGACCCTGAGGCGGCGCGGTTCGTGCACTGGGGCGCAACCAGCCAGGACGCAAATGACACCGGTCTCGTTCTGCAGATGCGGCAAGGGTTCGACATTCTTGAAGCGGATCTGGCTGCCCTTTGCATTGGCCTGACCGAGCTGGCGCAGAAGCATCGTTCCACGCCCATCGCCGGTCGCACGCTCATGCAGCATGCTCTGCCTACGACTTTCGGCGTCAAGGTTGCCGCGTGGTTGGACGCCATGAATCGTCACCGCGAGCGCTTCGCGGAAACCGGGGCACGGGTGCTGGTTTTGCAGTTTGGCGGAGCAGTTGGAACGCTGGCCGCTCTACGAGAAAGAGGATTACAGGTGGCCGAAGCACTGGCGGCGGAACTCCGTCTCGGGCTGCCTGCCCTGCCCTGGCACACTCAGCGCGATCGGGTGGCGGAAGCGGCAACCACATTGGGCCTTTGCACAGGCACGTTAGGCAAGGTTGCCCGCGACATTTCGCTGCACATGCAGACCGAGATCGCGGAGGTCTTCGAACCCGCGGGCGAGGGCCGCGGCGGTTCCTCGACCATGCCGCACAAGCGCAACCCGGTCAGCGCCGCAGTCGTGTTGTCGGCAGCCACGCGGGTTCCTGGCCTCGTCGGTACGATGTTGAGCGCCATGGTACAGGAAGATGAACGCGGCCTCGGCAATTGGCACGCAGAATGGGAGACGCTTCCGGAAATCTTCCGTCTGACCGCCGGAGCGCTTCATCAAATGGCGGTAATTGTTCCGCATCTTGAAATTGACGCGGCGCGCATGAGGCGTAATCTGGACGCAACGCAAGGTCTGATTTTTGCCGAAGCCGTCACTATGGCCATGGGAAAACACATCGGCAAATCTGCCGCTCATACGTTGCTGGAAGCGGCGAGCCGGCAGGCGCGTGAGTCGGGAAAACATCTTCGCGAGGTGCTGGCTCAAAACCGAGCTGTGACCGGGCATCTGACCTCAGCGGAACTCGATCGCCTGTTCGCTCCGGAGAACTACCTCGGCGTCGCCGAAGAGTTGGTCGATCGCGTCATCGATGCCAGTCGCAAGCATTGATCGTCGACGCCGATTGTCGCCGCTAGAAAGTACACGGCTGGAAGGGGTAAGCAATGCCATTTGTCGAGGTTGGAGAAGTGCGGACGCATTACGCGCTCACGGGTGATGAGGAGCCCGTGCTGGTGTTCTCCAATTCTCTTGGCACTGACTTTTCCATGTGGGATCCGCAGATGGCGGAACTGCAGCGGCGTTTCCGCATCCTGCGTTACGACACTCGTGGACACGGGCAGTCCTCGGTAACGCCGGGCGATTACACAATCGAGCAACTGGGCCGCGATGTCCTCGGCCTGCTCGATTCGCTTCGCGTCGATCGTGTGGACTTTTGCGGGCTCTCGATGGGGGGCATGATCGGCATGTGGCTTGCAGTTCACGCACCCAGCCGCCTGCATCGTCTGGTGCTCGCGAACACTGCGGCTCGGATCGGCACAAAAGAGATGTGGAACGCGCGCATCGCAACCGTCCGCAGGGATGGAATGAAGCCTGTGGCCGCCGCTGTTATCGACCGCTGGTTTACGCCGGAGTTTCGGGCATCGCCTCGCGGATCGTCCGCAGAGAAAGTCGCCCGCGCACAGCGAATGCTCGAGAACTCGCCACCCGAGGGTTATGCCGCCTGTTGTGCCGCCATCCGCGATATGGATCAGCGCGAGACGATTGCGCAGATCAATGCCCCAACGCTCGTGATCTACGGCGGAAGCGATCCGGTCACACCGGAGGCCGACGCTCAGTTCCTCACCGACCGAATCCGGGGCGCTGTGAAGGTTGAACTCGCCGCCGCTCACCTCTCGAATGTCGAGCAGGCCGACGCGTTCACGGAGGTTGTGAGTAACTTCCTTGCCCGGTGAGGCGACGGACTATCTTTGACGCCAATGGACGACACCAATGGATGACACTCATGGATGACACCAAGCGCTACCAGCAGGGCATGAAAATCCGGCGAACTGTGCTCGGAGATGAACACGTGAACCGAGCCATAGCCGCGACCACTGAGTTCGACCGCGATTTCCAGGACTTCATCACCCGCAACGCCTGGGGCGAAATATGGACGCGTCCCGGCCTTCCGCGCCACACTCGCAGCCTGCTGACACTGGCAATGATGGTTGCCTTGAATCGTGGAGAGGAATTTCGCATGCACGTGAAAGCTGCCTTTAACAACGGCGTCACCCGCAACGAGATCAAAGAGGTCTTGCTGCAATCTGCCATCTACTGCGGCGTGCCGGCGGCGAACTCTGCTTTTCACATCGCAGGTGACGTGTTTAAAGAGATGGACGGCAAGAAGAAGACAAACTCCAAGAAGAGGAAACGGTCATGACTATGACTATTACAGAGGTCCAGCTTCTTATCGGCGATCGTGACGCCGCCGCGGCAAGTGCGGCAACTTTTGTCCGGCAAAACCCGATCTCGGGTGAAGTTGCCACACGCGCGGCCGCTGCCGGCGCCGACGATGCGATCGCGGCCGCGGAAGCCGCCGCTGAAGCCTTCCCTGCCTGGTCTGCGCTCGGTCCGCACGAACGGCGCAAGAAACTCTTGCGCGCCGCCGACTTGCTCGAAGCCCGCACCCCCGATTTCATTTCCGTCATGATGGATGAGATCGGCGCCACCGCCGGATGGGCCGGTTTCAACGTTTACCTCGCTGCCCAAATGCTCCGCGAAGCGGCCTCGATGACCACCCAGGTTTCCGGCGAGGTGATCCCTTCCGAGATCCCTGGGAGCCTCGCGTTCTCCATCCGGCAACCGGTGGGCGTTGTCCTCGGGATCGCGCCCTGGAACGCTCCCGTCATTCTGGGCGTGCGCGCGATTGCAGTGCCGCTGGCATGCGGAAATACAGTCGTTCTGAAGGCGTCAGAAGTTTGCCCCGCAACGCATCGCCTGATCGGAACGGTCCTGCGCGAGGCTGGGTTGGGCCACGGAGTAGTCAACGTCTTGACTCATGATGCCGCCAGCGCTTCGACGATTGTCGAGACTCTCATCGCCCACCGCGCCGTGCGTCGCATAAACTTTACCGGCTCCACGCGTGTGGGAAAAATTCTTGCCGTCACTGCAGCGAAGCACCTGAAGCCGATTCTCCTCGAACTGGGAGGCAAAGCTCCCCTCATCATTCTCGACGACGCTGACCTCGATGCCGCCGTGGACGCCGCTGCCTTCGGCGCATTCATGAATCAGGGACAGATCTGTATGTCGACGGAACGCATCATCATCGATGAAAAAGTGGCCGATGCTTTCGCACAGAAATTCGTCGCCAAAGTGAAGACTCTGCCTTGCGGTGATCCGCGAAAGGGTGAGGTCGTCCTCGGCGCGGTTGTCGGTATGCCCACGGTAGATCGAGTGCGCGCACTGGTGAAAGATGCGGTGTCTCGCGGCGCGAAAGTTCTTCTCGGCGGCGACCCGCAAGGCACGATTATGCCCGCCGTGATCGTCGACCACGTCACTCCTGAAATGCAGATTTTCCGCGAAGAGTCTTTCGGCCCGTCGGTTTCCATCACGCGCTTTAAAACCGTGGAAGAAGCGATCACGCTGGCAAACGACACCGAGTACGGACTCTCGTCCGCAGTCTTCGGCCGCGACATTGCCCGCGCCGTGGAAGTCGCCAAGCGCATCGACTCGGGAATGTGCCACGTCAATGGACCGACGGTGCACGACGAGGCGCAGATGCCTTTCGGAGGTGTGAAGGCCAGCGGCTACGGCCGTTTTGGAGGCAAGGCAGCGGTTAACGAATTCACCGAACTGCGCTGGATCACGATCCAGACAACGCCCCGTCACTACCCGTTCTAAAAAGCTACGCGCGGACACGGACGCGCTCGGGCACTACAGACCGCACAGCAGCGGCGATCTTGTCTTCATTCGGCAGCAGGTAGTATTCCAGCGGCTCGCTGTAAGGCACGGACGCATCGAGAGCCGTCACCATGACTACCGGTGCGCGTAAATGCTCAAAACCTTTTTCCGCTACTTCGGCGGCAATCACTGCAGCGGCCGACGAATGACGCGGAGCCTGATCGACTAACACCAGCCTCCCCGTTTTCTTCACCGAATTGATGATGGTGTTCACATCCAACGGCGCCAGCGTTCGTGGATCGATCACTTCAGCGCTAATCCCTTCCCGCGCCAGTTGCTCGGCCGCGGTCAGCGATTTCTTGACCATCCACCCGGTGGCGACAATCGTAACGTCGCTGCCGGCGCGCTTGATGTCGGCGACTCCAAAGGGCACGACATACTCGCCGTCCGGCACATCGCCGGTATCGAGCGTCAGCATGTAGTGGTGGAGATAGACGACCGGGTTGTCATCGCGAATAGCCGCTGCCATGAGTCCCTTGGCGTCGGCGGGCGTGGACGGAAGCGCTAGCTTCAGCCCCGGAATTCCCATCATCGTGTGATAGATGCAATTCGAGTGCTGCCCTGCCCAGCCCGCGGCGAATCCGTATCCCGCCTTCAGGACCAGTGGAACTTTCACGTGGCCGCCGGACATGTAGCGCAGGCGGGGAGCCTCGTTGAGCACTTGGTCCATGGCCACCAGCATGAACTCGCTCATCCATAGCTCGACGATCGGACGCAATCCAGTGATGGCAGCACCCACGGCGATGCCGATCTCCGCGGTTTCGGAAATGGGCGCCAAGCGAACGCGATTTTTGCCGAACATCCTCAGCATGGGATCGCGCTCGGTCATGGCCATGTTCTGACCGTAGAAAACTACGTCCGCATCGCGCTGCATCTCTTCGGCAATGGCCGTGGCCATCGCTTCTCCGTACATCATTTCCTTCGGCATCTGAACCTCCTAGGCGTAGACGTACTAGGCGTAAACATACTAGGCGTAAACATGGTTGGTGGCTTCTTGCGGCTCGGGTTGTGGACTGGCAAGTGCAAACTGGACCGCATCGTCCATTTCTTTACGCGCGCTGTCATCGAGCCGCTGGAGTTCTCCCTCCGTTAGGATGCCTTGGCTCAGTAACTGTGCGCGGAAGCGCGGAATTGGATCCCTCTCTTTGGCCGCCCGGTACTCCGCTTTGTTGCCGTACACTCCGATGGCTTCGTGTTCGGGAAATTGCGTAGGCACAGGAGGCACGGTGATGGCGTTGCCGTGCGCACTGAGTCGGTAGAATTTCGACTCGATGAGACTGGGGCCGAGTCCGGCACGAGCGCGTTCCGCGGCCCTGGCGACTTCCTCGTAGACCAGCAGCGGATCCGTGCCATCAACGGTCGCGCCTGGAATGCTGAACGCGGCCGCTTTCTGGGAAAGCGGATCGCCCGCCAGCGCATTCGCGTCTTCGAGGCTGACGTGTGTGTAGGCCTGATATTCGTTGTTCTCCAGGATGAATACGATGGGCAATTTCCAGACTGCCGCGAGGTTGAGCGTCTCGAAGAACGCCCCTTGTTTGCTCGCTCCGTCTCCGAAGAAGCAGTAGACGATCTGCCCGGTGTTCTTCACCTGAGCCGTCAGAGCGGCGCCCGCGGCATGAGCAATGCTTTGACCGACGATGGCTGAAGTTCCGGGGAAGTAGTGTTCGGGATCGGCAAGATGCATGGAGCCGCCAAAACCCCTGCACAGCCCGTCTTTCCGGCCATAGAGTTCGGCCATCATTTTTTTTGGCGAGGTGCCGAGCACGAGGGGTTGCGCATGACAACGATAGCTGGGCATGGCGAAGTCGGTGGCATTTCGCGTGGCGAGCGCTCCCACAATCGACGCTTCCGCACCATCGGCAAGATGGGTGTGGCCGCGCATGGCACCGGGATGTTCGAGAAACGTGCGCTTGACGTGCTCCTCGAATTCACGAATCCGCGTCATCTGGGTGTAGATCCAGATCAACCGATCGTTCACGAGGACGTTCCCTAGGACGTTCCCGAGGATGTTCTGGTTTGTCATCGCATCACTCCTTTTCCGCACGAACAGATTCCGCATGGACAAGATCGCCCGGCTGGCCGATATGACATAATGCTCCACCCACTGGAACCTGGACGCTTTCTCCAGCAATGATCTTCAGCAGCACGCCCGCAATCGGAGACTCCAGTTCGTAGCTCACTTTTTCCGTTTCCAACTCCACGACCGCTTCGCCCACGTGCACGATATCTCCCTCGCTCTTGAGCCAGCGCAACACGCTGGCTTTGGTCGTGGGAATCCCGCCTGTCTTTGGGACTTTCAACGTCGTAAGAATGACCATGCCTCCGCTGCGGCCACTGCCGATTCCGTCAATGAACTTCACGATCCACGGCTGCCCAAAACTGTTTCCGCATTGCTTTGCGATCGAGCTTTCCGGCTGGAGTCTTGGGGATTTCCGCCACGAACTCCACTGACTTGGGAGACTTCACGCCGCCCAGTTTCGCCTTGCAGTGAGCGATGACCTGACTCTCATTGAGCGATTCGCCCAGCTTCAGGCCGCCCCTCAAAACGACCAGCGCCTTGACCGCTTCTCCCCACTTGTCGTCGGGCACGCCGATGACGGCGCACTCCTGCACCTGTGGCAGGGCCATAATGCCGGCCTCGACCTCCGCGCAGTAGACGTTAAAACCGCCGCTGATGATCATGTCTTTCTTGCGGTCCACGATGTAAACGTATCCATGTTCGTCGATGTATCCAATATCGCCGGTGTGATGCCAGCCGTGGCTGCGGATTTCGGCGGTAGCCTGCGGCAGGTTGTGATAGCCAGCGGTGACGAGCGTGCCGCGGGCTACGATTTCTCCGGGCTGGTGTGGAGGAAGGATGTGGCCCGCATCGTCCATGATAGCGAGACGAACCGCCGTCGTCGGCCTTCCGCAACTGCGCAGACGTTCCGGATGATCGCCGGATGCGGCTGCAGCCACGGTGCGCGCATCGAGAAAAGTGAGCAGCATGGGTGCTTCGGTTTGGCCATAGGACTGGCACAGGCAAGGGCCGAAGATTTCCACGCCTTGCTTGAGTTTGTCCGGCGATACGGGAGAACCCGCCAGCAGAAAAACTCGCAGGCTGGAGTAATTGAACTTTCTCACATCCGGATGGGCGAGCAGTGCGTAGAACGCGGTAGGAGGAAGGAAGAGATGCGTCACGCGATACTGCTCAATCGCCTGCAACACTTGCGCTGCGTCGAATCCGGGCAAGACGACGTTAGTCCCACCCAATGCGAACATGGTGAATGCGACAACGCCAGCGGCATGCGAGAGCGGAGCAGTACAGAGGCAAACAGGATCGGCGTCGTCGCTTTTCCAGTAGCGAGTGGCCATTTCGGTCATCGTTCCCCAGGCAAGGTTGGTGACGCGGACACCGCGCGCTGGTCCGGTCGTTCCGCCGGTGGGAACGAGGCCCATCATTCGGTCGAGATTGCCGTGGGGATCAGGCCAGTCGAGATCGTTCTCAGTTTGTGCGTTTCCCAGTTCCATGAACGCTGCGAGTGAAGGATGCTCACCGTCCGGGCCGTCGATACAAATCAGATGCTGCAAGGAGGGAACGCGTTGGCGGATCTCTGCGACTTGCTCGCGAAAACGGCTATGATAGAAAAGCCAAGCCGTCTCGGAGTAGTTCAGAAATTCCACGTTGGCGTCGGTGGCATTACGAAAGTTGATGGGGACCCATGCGGCCCCGGCGCGCAGTATGCCCAACATGCAGAACAGAACCGCCGCATGATTGTGGGAGTAGATGGCCGCCCGCTGTTCCGGCTGGATGCCGTGAGCCCACATCCCGCGGGCGATGCGCTCGCTGAAGGTGCGCGTTTCAGCGTAGGAATAGCGAGCGTCCCCGTCGAGAATCGCGATCCGCTCGGCATGGAGATCCGCGCTCTTGTCGAAATAATCGATCGCTCGCATCGTTTCCCTTGCTGGTGGAGAGCCGGGCGCCCCGCCCGGCAGGACGGACGAGGCGCCCGTCCCTCCACGAACCAACTAAGACGACAGCCTCGCCTTGGAAAGCCCGTGCGTTTCCAAAACACCGAGGATTTCGCGATGGCCAAATGCTTGCGCCGCTGACGCGAAGCCCACCGTGCGCGGAGCGGCGTGCACCAGGTTGTGGGCGGCGAACACCTGAATGAGCGCGGTCTGGCGATAGCAACACGTGCCGAAGACCGCACACTGCACGGAGTCGGTGCTGCCACGGCCGACGATCACGTCAATCGTGCGATGTTCGCGCGGATTTTCCCGCGGAGGTGTGCCGCCCGTCACCGCGTTCGCCATCTCACCGAGCCTTCGTTCCTGTTCGGCGGGAGGCAATGGACGGATCTGCTCCTCGAACAATTTCTCCGTCGCCGCCACGCCTTCCATTATCTGCCGGTCGAGCAGTCCGCCAAACGACCGCACGTTCGCTATCTGCGGATGATCCTTGTACCAGACCGGATGCGGGAAACCTCCCCACGCCAGCGCGAGTTGAGTTTGGATGCTGCCCGGTACGACCACGTCATAGCGAGTGGCGCGCGGCCAGGGTTTGTACGCGTTCTGCTCCAGGAAGTAAGCTTCGGTTTGAATAACGGCAAAGATCGTCTGGGTCGAGCCGAAGGTTGGATTGCCTTTGAACATAGTAAGCACTTCCAGCGTGTCAATGCCGCGATTGTTCTCGAGGCAGATGCGAATCGCGGAGTCGCTCACCGCCGACATGAACGCGGTAGCGGGAGCAGCGAGCAGTCCGCGCTCGGCAAACTTGCCACCCCATTTTTCCGCCACTGCGCGCACCCAAGCCTGTTCCCCGCCGATATCCAGATAATGGCAGCCTGCATTCAGCGCGGCTTCAATCACCCGCGGGCCGTTGTAGATAAAAGGCCCGGCTGTATTGCAGACCACTTTCGCGCCGCCGAAAACCTGCGTGAGTTCTTCGACCGAGCCCTTGGTCTCGACAATTTCATAGTTGGCAGTTTCGATGCCGGGCACGTGCTTCATCACGTCTTCAAGCCGTGCGCGGCTGCGGCCGGCGGCAATGAACGGCACATTGTATTCACGAAGAAATTCCGCTATCAAGCGGCCCGAAAAACCGTTCGCGCCATAGATCACCACTGGCTTTTTGTCGCTCATTCTCTGGCCTCGCTGTGGCCTCGCTGTGGCCTCACTATGGCCTAGCGCTGGGAATCGTCCCCAGAGATACCGATCACGGCAGCCACTTCCAAGTCGAAGCCGAATCAGGTATTCTTTCGGGACCGAGGGCTAATTCTAGGCAAAAGTAACTTTTTGGCTAGTAGGCACGTTTCGGTAACCTAATACCTGCTGGGGACTATCTTCTCGGGAGTATCCTATGGATCACACCAATTGCCCTGTAAAGCTGACGGCTTCCATCATCGGCGGGAAATGGAAACCGCCGCTTCTATTTCATCTTGAAGGCCGAACCCGGCGCTTCTGCGAACTGCAACGGCTTATCCCCGGCTTAACCAAGAAGATGCTGACCCAGCATCTGCGGGAATTGGAGCGCGACGGAATTGTTCACCGAAAGGTGTATGCCGAGGTTCCGCCGCGCGTCGAGTACTCGCTCACTCGCCATGGAGAAAGTCTGAAACCGATTCTGAAGCTGATGTCGGCGTGGGGAACCAGGCATCGGGCCCGATATGGTTTGACTACGGCGCGCCCGCAAGAGCCTGAAAAGCCTGGCAAACCTGTTGAGACGCCAGTTATAGCCGCACCTGTGAGCCCGCACCTGCCGCGCCTGGTCGTCGCAGGCGAAGAAATTCGGGACATTAAAGCATCACTATGAGTTCTCGCAACAAAGCCCTGCTTTCGCACTACGACGATGTTTTTTTGCTCGACGGCGTGCGCACTCCGTTCGTCGAGTACAACACGGCTCTTGGACTCGTGTCTCCGACCGACCTCGGAATCAAAGCGGCTCGAGAGGTCTTTCGGCGGAGCGGTGTGCCACCGGCCGACATAGACATCGTAGTGGCGGGGAACATGGCGCAGGCGTCCTTCGATGCTTATGTGCTGCCGCGGCACATCGGACTCTACTCGGGAGTCCCTATAGAGGTGCCGGCGCACCTCGTGCAACGCGTCTGCGGTACCGGCGTCGAGGCCATTCTTCAGGCCGCCGACAATATCAAGCTGGCGAAAGCCGACTTGGCGCTGGTCGTCGGAACCGAGTCCATGTCGCGCAACCCCATCGCCGCCTACACTCACCGCGGCGGATTCCGCGGGGGTGAGGTGGAGTTCAAGGATTTCCTGTGGGAGGCGCTTCTCGATCCCTGTCCCAACGAAACCATGGGTGGAACCGCCGAGAAGTTGGCGAAACAGTATGGGATCGCTCGCGGAGATGTCGACCAATTCGCTGCCGAGAGTTTCGCGCGCGCCATTGCGGCACGAAAAAGCTGCTTTCTGAGCGGCGAGATCGCGCCGCTGACGAGTGAGGTCTTCGAGCTTCCCGGCTATTCACCGCGTGGAATCAGGCTGCCACGCGGTCTCGAGAAGTTAAGTGAAGATACTCACATTCGACCTTCGCCGTTGGAAGTTCTAGCCAAACTCAAACCATCATTTGGCGGAGTGCAGACCGGTGGCAACAGCTCGGGAATCGTGGACGGCGCGGCGGCGGTGCTGGTGGCTTCCAACAAATACTTGAAGCAGCACAACAAAGAACCGTTGGCGAGAGTGGTCGCCGGGGCCGTGGTTGGCGTCCGCCCCGAGATCATGGGCATTGCGCCGGTGCCGGCTATTCAAGCTTTGCTGGAATTGGCTGGCCTGAGCCTGCCGCAAATCGATCGCTTCGAAATCAACGAAGCCTTTGGCGCTCAGGTTCTTGCCTGTCAGCGCGAGCTTGGCCTCGACCGCAACAAGCTCAATGTCAACGGAGGGGCCATCGCCATCGGGCATCCGCTCGGAGCCACCGGAGTCCGGCTGGCAATCACGCTGGCACGGGAATTAAAGCGCTCCCGCCTGCGCTGCGGCGTTGCCTCGGCTTGCATTGGAGGCGGACAAGGCATCGCCTTACTGATCGAGAACACTTCCGCCGCCAACTAGAGTGGTTTCACAGACGATGGGCACGGGCGGCAGCAGGCGAGTTTCGCCCGGCTAAGTCCTGAGCCTCCTTTAGTGTGGGACATATCCGTTGGTGATCGCAGCAACACTGGCGCGCTGGCGGGTATGACCCGTCGTTACCCTCGCTACATACCTACCTGGAAATTCGCTTGCTAGAACATCCTGTGCAGATTGGGTTCTGCCGGAAGGAGAATCATGCCTCCACCAGAAAACATCGACGCGCTCCAGCGCGGGTGGCTCCGACTAAAGGTGAAGGATATTGAGGGATACCTCGCGCTTTACAGCAATTTGGTCATTCACCACGGGTACTCCAGTCGCATCCGGCCGGGCGTCCCGGGGCTAAGGGAACACTACACCAATCTTCTAAAGGGCTTTCCCGACCTGCGGATCGAGATTGACGACATCATTGCCGAAGGTGAAAAAGTCGCTCACCGGTTTACGTTTTGCGGCACACATCGCGGAGAGTTCCTGGGGATTGCGGCCACCGGAAACGTGATTTCTGCGCCCGGGGTGCAGATCAATCTTTTCTCTGCGGGCAAGTGTATTGAAGTATGGTCGGTGCATGACAGCTATCGCTTCCTGACACAAATCGGGCCGTGCCTCAGCTTCGCGATAGGGCGACAAAGTGAGAGTAACAATATGCGCTACTCCCTGAAGGCGCGCAAACCCAGCCGGGACCCGATTCGCTAGCTCATGGGGAGTAGCCCCGCTTCCACGCGGTCGTCGGCTCAGGCTGAGCGCGGAGCGCCGGTGGCGTAAATCCCGCCCAGGAAGACATCTCCGATTTCGCGCGCCAGGACTTTCGCGTCGCCATCGACGTGCGGGTTGTACCA
>JBEKXC010000002.1:0-59595 GCA_049512435.1 Terriglobales bacterium
GGAGACACGCTGGAATACCGCACGGTGACGCAGGTTCTCACTCCGCTCGCCCCCGGAAACTTCTGGTACGAAGCCACCTTTCCAAAGGGCGTGGTAGTCAACGAAGATCGCTTGGAGATCAACGTTCCGAAGGCGCGCGAAGTGAAGCTCAAGACGCCGGCGCGAAAGCCGGAGATCGAGGAGACTGGAGATCGGCGCATCTACACCTGGGTGGTGAAGGATATCCGCCCGGAACGCGATAAAGATAGAGATAAGGACGAGGCGGACGAGAACACTGGTCCCGATGTGCAGCTCACGACTTTCACCGACTGGAAGCAGATAGCGCAATGGTATGCCAAGCTGCAGGGCGAGCGCATGACGGTGGACGACAGCGTGAAAAAAAAGGCTGAAGAAATCACTAAGGGAGCGGACACGCCCACCGAAAAAGCGCGCCGGCTCTACGATTTCGTGGCGCGCAACGTGCGTTACGTGAGCATTTCGCTTGGAGTCGGGCGCTATCAGCCGCACTCCGCGTCGGATGTTCTGCAGAATGGCTATGGTGACTGCAAGGACAAGCACACGTTATTTTCCGCGCTGCTGCGGGCCGAGGGAATTCAGAGTTATCCGGTGCTGATCGACAGCTCGCGCCAACTCGATGCGGACGTTCCCTCACCGGCTCAGTTCGACCACGTGATCACGGCGGCGCGACTGGGAGCGGGAACCGGGCTGACCTGGCTCGATACGACTCCTGAAGTGACGCCCTTTGGACTGATTCTTTACCAGTTGCGAAACAAGGAAGCAGTGTTGGCGTCAGACGATAGCGAGGGAGGCTTGCAACGGACGCCGGCGGATTCTCCGGTCAAGACCTTCATGCACTTCACGCTCGACGGCAAGTTCAGCGAGTTCGGCGCGCTCGATGCGACACTTGAAGTCACCGCCCAGGGAGATCGCGATTGGCCGATGCGCGCCAGCTTTCGACGATTTTCGCAGGCGAAGTGGAAAGATTTTGTGAAAGTCCTCTCCGCGGGTTGGGGATTGCCGGGTGACGTCGATGACGTTCAGCTCGATCCCATCGAGGACACGAGCAGGCCTTTTCATCTGAAATATCACCTGCATCAGGATCGGTACTTTGTAGTGCCATCGGCGAGCGTGAATTTTCGCCCGATCCCACCGCTGGGGGTCCCTGCCATTCGGGCGTCGTCCAAGAGCACCGAACCTTTGAACATTGGTCCTGCCGGTGAAATGGACTACCGGGTACGATTGCAGTTTCCTTCTAATTACACAGTGCACACGCCGACCGCGGTGAAAATGTCGCGAGATTACGGTGACTACTCCTCGTCGTATTCGCTGAACGTTTCCGGCAAACAGGGAATTCTGGCAGGCGAGCGCAAACTGAATGTGAAGATGAATGAGCTGGCGGCAGCACGGCGTGCCGATTATGAATCGTTTCGCAATGCGGCGCAGAGCGATGAAGACCAGCTCTTGTCATGCACCATCCTGACACCGTCGGGGCAAGGGGCGCAGACGACTTCGAAGATGGAAGGCACTCCCGAGGAGCTCCACAAGGCGGGAGTGAAAGCGCTGCAAGGCAAGGATTATCACAGCGCGATTGACCTGCTGAAGCGCGCGGTCGACGGTGACCCGAGCCTGAAGGACGGTTGGTACGACCTCGGGCTGGCATACGCCGGAGCCGACAATCATGTTGAAGCAGTCGCCGCATTCCGCAAGCAGATCGAACTGGATCCGAATCACAAGCACGCGAATAGCGACTTGGCAATGGAGCTGCAACAAACCGGGAAGACTGACGAAGCGATCGCAGCGTATCGCAAGCAACTGGAGATGACTCCCTACGAAAAAGCAACGCTTAAGAATCTCGGCTTGTTGCTGGCGCAGTTGAAACGCGACGCCGAAGCGCGCACGGAGCTGGAAGCGGCTGCGGCGATTCCTCCGGATGATCCGGAGACCAAGCTGGCGCTGGCGCAGGTGTATGGACGGTTGGGAGAAAACGCGAAAGCGCAAGATCTGATGAAGGGAATAACCGGCAGTGCCGGCGCGGATTCGGGCCAGGATATTTTCGCGGCAGCGCTAAGGAACGGCATTGATACAACACAAACCGAGAACGAAGCGCAGCAGGTTCTCTACGACATTGGAGGGCAATTCGACTCGGGCGAGATGGACCGGCTGGGGCCGTCGGCGTTTTCGTCGATGCGGCTGGTGGCGCTGTCATGGGCGCGCATCGGATGGGCGAAATTTCAGCGCGGCGAAAATCTGGCCGCGATGCAGTTTCTGCAGTCAGCATGGCTCCTGAGCCAGTCGGGGACGGTTGCGAACCGGTTGGGGCAGGCGCTCGAGAAACAAGGCCAACTGGAGAAGGCGCGTCATATGTATGCGCTGGCCGTGGTGGCGGGCGGCGGAACGAACAGTAACGAAGTACAGGATTCGCGGGTGCGGCTTGCGAAACTGGCCGTTGATTCGGGTGCGGCCGAGAAAGATCTCGCACAGGCTCAGGCAGAGCTGGTGCAAGCACGCACGCTGAAGATTAGGCCGATCGTAATTAGTAGCAAGCCGGTTTCGGCGCGATTTAATCTCGTGTTCGACGGCTCGCCGCGTCCGGAGCGCGCCGAGTTTGTCGACGGCGACGAGAGCCTTCGTACGGCGGCCGAGCAGTTGCGTGAGAAAGACTTCCCTGTGCGATTTCCGGACGTGTCGTCGGTGAAAATTATCCGCCGAGGACTGTTAACCTGCGGTGGCGCGGGGTGCAGCATTGAGCTGTTGTCAATCGATTCGAGCAATTAGATTGATTCGTAACAGCTTCTGCTGTAGAGACGCGGCTTGCCGCGTCTCGCGCCGCCATCCATTTATTGTGGCAACGCTTGCAATCGTGTCCTGTCCCCTCGACGCACGCACATCGACTCCGATAATCTAGTGAGTCTTGTAAGGGAGGTCCTGCCCATGCGGGAGGCCGTCGAACGATTGTGGCCGGAAATTCAGTGGATAACCGATGCCAAGCTGCGGGAGCAGGTGACGCAAGCCTGGATCAAAGCGCTAGAGCGCAGTCCGCTCAAGCCTGATGACCTCAACCACATTCCTTTTACGCTGCTCGTGCCGAATTGTCCGATTACATTCATGGAGCATAAGCGCTGCGTGGTGCACATTGCGCGCGACAGTGCGAAAGCAATGACGGATTTCATGGGCCGAGCCTTGCCGATCGACGCCGACGTGGTCATTGCAGGCGCGATTCTGGCCGACGTTGGCAAGTTGCTGGAGTACGAAATCGGCCCCGACGGAAAGAGCCGGCAGAGTGAACGCGGAGAAGCGTTGCGGCATCCGTTTACCGGAGTGGCGCTGGCAATGGAGTGTGGCGTCCCGGATACCGTCTGCCACATCATCGCCGCGCACGCCGCCGAAGGCGATCTGGTGAAGCGCACGACGGAAGCGTTCATTGTGCACCACGCCGATTTCATGGCGTTCTTGCCCTTCAAGAATCCGAAAAACGTGAAAGTGAAGTGAGGTGTCAGGTCTTGAATCTTAGGATTTTACTGAGAGCTGACAGCTGAGAGCCGAGCGCTGCTCGCAGAGGAGATGTCCTTGTCGACACAACAGACTACTACCAAAGAAACTATCACCGCGACCATGTCCCGCTGGGCTGCGGGGCTTCAATACGAGCAACTGTCGCAAGACGCGGTGTACCAGGCCAAACGCTTTCTCCTCGATTCGGTGGGCTGCGCCCTCGGCGGATATCAGCAGCATGACGTCGTCATCGCGCTCGAAGTGCTGAACGAGATTGCCGGGCGCGGGCCGTCGACCGTGATCGGCACCGGCCAAAAGATGGATGCAGTGTCGGCGTCACTGGCCAATGCTCTGATGATCCGCTGCATGGATTACAACGACATTTACTGGAAGCAGGATCCGTCGCACCCCTCTGATATTTTTCCGGCAGCGATGACGTGTTGTGAGCGCGCGAAGAGCGATGGCAAGGAATTGATTGTCGGATTTGTGCTTGGCCACGAGTTCGAAATGCGCTTGTGCGAGGCGGCGTTTCCAGGCATCCGCGAGCGTGGCTGGCACCACGCCACTCTGACGGCGTTTGTCTCGCCAATTGTGGCGGGACGCGCGCTGCGGTTAAGTTGGGAACAGATTCAGCATGCGATTGGAATTTCCGCTTCCCGCCATTGCACCATGGGCGCGGTGACCGCGGGCAAACTGACGATGATGAAAAATACCGTAGACCCGCTGGCTACGCAGAGCGGCGTTCTGGCGGCGCTGCTGGCCGAACGCGGCTATAGCGGTCCCGAGCACGTGATCGACGGCAAGGAAGGATTGGTGCACTGTTTCGGCCCAGAGTGGAAGCAGAATTTGTTGACGGACGGACTCGGCGAGTCGTGGCGCATCACGCAGTGCGGGATGAAATTTTTCCCGACTGAGGCGCTGACCCACGCTCCAATTTCAGCGGTGCTTGACCTGGTTAAGAGCAACGATTTGCACCCCGATCAAGTAGAGAAGATTCAGGTCCGGTCGCTGGCACGTGCAGCCGACATTCTTTCCGATCCGAGCAAGTACGATCCGCACACGAAAGAAACGGCAGACCACTCGCTGCCCTACGTGATTGCAGCCGCGCTGGTGGATCGGCAGGTAACGCCGGCGCAATTCGAGATAAAGAAGATCATGGATCCGACGATTCGCGCGCAACTCAAAAAAGTAGAAGTCGTGGCGGATCCTGAAATCGAGAAGGTTTTCCCCGCGCTGCAGCGTGTGATCGTAAACATCACAACCACCGATGGAAGGAAATTGTCGAAGCAGCTGGATTATCCGAAGGGCGATCCGCGAAATCCTCTAAGCGATGCGGAGATCGAAGAAAAATTCCGGGCATTAGCCGAGGGCGTACTCTCGGCGAAGGCGCAGGACAAGCTGATTAACGCGATTTGGAATCTGGAAAAGTGCGGGTCGGTCACGAAGTTAATGGCGCTGATGAAGGCGGATGTGAAGAAGAAAGCAGCACACGGCAAACCGCAAGTTGCATAGTCTAGGACAAGGCTGAAGAGTAAGCAGAGCGTTAAAGAGGAGAAGAATGGCGGATCTGAAATCCACGATTGCATCGGCGTTGACCGCGCGTTACAAGAAATTGGCGGGCGTGCTTCGCGAGTTGGCGACTCCTCTGAGCGACGAGCAGTTTTGGTTTAAACCCTTTCCATTCGGCAACAGCTTCGGCCACCTCGTGTTGCATCTCACGGGAAACCTGAATTACTACATCGGCACGCAGATTGTGGGAACTGGTTATGTGCGAGATCGTCCGCTGGAATTTTCGGACGCGCCGCGGCCCTCCAAGGAAGAAGCGTTGAAGAAATTTGATCAGGCGATCGAGATGGTACTCGGCGCGACCAAGAGTCAGTCGGCGGACGACTGGGCAAAGGAATACTCTGCAGTAGGTGTGGACGCCCGCAACCGCTTCGAGGCGGTGCTGATATGCGCGACGCATCTGCATCACCACATCGGGCAGATGATGTATCTGGGATTCGAATTGAAGCGGAAGGGCTGAGTTAGCGGGAGTTCGGAGTTGATTATGGGTCAGACCATCGTTGAAAAAATCGCGCAGAAACACATGACCGAAGGACCGGCACGGCCGCTTCGGACGGGAGATTTCCTGTCGATTCGTCCGCACCGCTGCATGACGCACGACAACACGTCGGCGGTGATGAGCAAGTTCAAGGGCATCGGCGCGAAGAAGGTAAAAGATTCGCAGCAACTCACCTTCGCGCTCGATCATGACATTCAGAATCGGGATGAAGCGAATCTGAAGAAGTACCGCGCCATCGAAGCTTTTGCCAAAGAGCAAGGCGTAGATTTTTATCCAGCCGGCTCGGGCATCGGACACCAGATCATGGTCGAGCGCGGCTACGTGGTCCCCGGTTCATTCGTGGTCGCGTCGGATTCGCATTCCAACATGTATGGCGCGCTGGGCGCGATCGGCACGCCTATTGTCCGCACGGATGCGGCCGCGGTGTGGGCGACGGGCGAGTTCTGGTGGCAGATTCCGCGGTCGATTCAGGTCGTGCTGGAAGGTAAGCTGCCGGAAGGAGTCACCGGCAAGGACGTGATCATCACTCTATGCGGGCTCTATAATCACGACGAGTGCCTCAACGCGGCGGTCGAGTTCACAGGTCCGGGAGTGGCATCGCTCTCGATGGATGCCCGCCTTTCGATTTCGAATATGACGACGGAGTGGGGTCCACTTGTAGGCTGGTTTCCGGTGGATGACGTCACGATCCAGTATCTACGTGGCGTTCATCAGCGGCTCAACGCAATCGGTACGGGCAAGAGTGGCGACCGATTTTCAGAAAAAGACATCGACGGCTGGGAGAAGAATCCTGCGGTGCCGGATGCGGATGCGGTTTATGCAGCGCGCATTACGCTCGATCTCGCGCAGGTAACGCCGCACGTGTCGGGTCCCGATACTGTGCAGGCAATGCAGTCGCTCGCGGAAATTGAGAAGAACAAAATTGCGATCCAGAAGGCGTATTTGATTTCGTGCGTGAATTCGCGGCTGGAAGATTTGGCGGCGGCGGCGAAGGTGCTCAAAGGACAGAAAGTTGCATCGGGCGTGAAGTTCTACTTGAGCGCGGCCAGCAAGTGGGTGCAGGAAGAAGCGGAGAAGCGCGGCATCTGGCAGACACTGATGGATGCGGGCGCGCATCCACTGCCGTCCGGTTGCGGGCCATGTATTGGACTGGGCGTCGGATTGCTTGAAGCGGGCGAGGTTGGAATCTCGGCGACGAATCGAAATTTCAAGGGCCGCATGGGATCGCGCGACGCGAAATGTTACCTGGCAAGTCCGGAAGTAGTGGCATCGTCGGCCGTCGCCGGTTACATTCGCGGGCCGCACCGGTTCGCGAATCGCACGCCGCAGCGGGCGTATTCGGAGTTTGTATCGGCGTCAGGCGGAGCGGAAAAAGTTGAAATCCTGGCGGGATTTCCGCAGCGCGTGAAGGGGCGACTGGTATTCATGCCGCAGGATAACGTCAACACTGATGCCATTTACGGCAAGGACTACACCTATCGCGACGACATGACTCCCGAAATGATGGCGGAGGTGGTAATGGAGAATTACGATCCCCAGTTCGCCGTGCGCACGAATGCCGGCGACGTGATTGTCAGCCAGTTCAACTTCGGTACCGGATCGAGCCGCGAACAGGCAGTCACATGTTTGAAGGCGAAAGGCATTCCGCTGGTAATCGCAGCCAGCTTCTCGCAGACCTATCTGCGGAATGCGTTCAACAATGGCTTTCTGTGTATTGAGGTGCCGGGATTTGTGGCGCGCGTGCGCGAGCAGTTTGCCAAGGAGATTGCGGCGAAGCACAAGACGATTATTCCGGGGGATGAGATTGACATCGATTTTACGTCGAGCACCATTAGTTGGCGCGGCGAGAAATTTCCATTTCCGGCTCTGGGCAGCGTGCCGCAGTCGCTGGTAATTGCCGGCGGCGTGGAGAACTTGGTGGCGAAACGGTTGGGTGTGGCCTAGTTTTTTTATTTCGCAAATTTTGGTTTTTCGGCGTTCTCTGCGACTCGGCGGTAGATGCTAAAGGAGCAATCATGGCGAAATACACAGTCATTACTATGCCGGGAGATGGCATAGGGAACCAGGTTCTACCGGAGTCATTGCGAGTTTTGAAAGCCGTCGGTTTTGACGCTGATTATATTCATGCCGATATCGGGTGGGATTGCTGGTGCGCACAGGGCAATGCATTGCCAGCCCGGACGATCGAGTTACTCGCCCAGCATAAGTTAGGTTTGTTCGGCGCCATTACTTCAAAGCCAAACAAGGCGGCTCAGGCGGAACTTAAGCCCGAGTTACAGGGTAAAGGTTACGTTTATTACTCGCCCATCGTGACCATGCGGCAGAAATTCAATCTCGATATCTGCATGCGGCCATGCGTGGGGTTCACGGGCAATCCGCTGAATTACATTCGGAAGAGGACAGACAGCGGGTTCGATGAGCCCAAGATCGACACTACCGTGTTTCGCCAGGGTACAGAAGGCATGTATGCCGGGGTGGAATGGACGAATCCTCCGGAAATTGTGCGCGCGGCATTGAACAGTCATCCTAGATTCAAGTCTTTTGCCAATGTGCCCGGACCCGAGATCGCGGTGAGTTGCCGCATCATCACGCGCAAGGCGGCCGAACGCATCGTGACCGCTGCTTTCGAATACGCCAAGAAGCGCGGCTTCAAGGGCGTGACGATTTGTGAGAAGCCGAATGTGGTACGCGAGACTTCGGGAATGATGGAAGAAGTGGCAAAAGAGGTAGCGAAGAATTATCCGGGAATTGCGCTTTGGTCGACGAACATCGACGCACAACTGATGTGGCTGAACAAGAATCCGGAGGATTACAACGTCATCGTGGCCTCGAATCTGTTCGGCGATATTCTTTCCGACGCGTTCGCGGGGCTGGTGGGTGGATTGGGGTTCGCGGCATCCGGCAATATTGGGGATGGCGTGGCGGTATTCGAACCGACACACGGATCGGCGCCAAAGTATGCCGACCTGAACCCGCCCATCGTGAATCCGATTGCGATGATTCTTTCGGCTGCGATGATGCTCGACCATGTCGGCGAAGACCAGAAGGCGAATCGCATTCGCAAGGCGATTGCGGACGTGGTGCGTGAAGGCAAGGTCCGGACATACGATATGATGCGCTTTACTGGCGGTCCGAAAGCGATCAGCCAGGGAGCGGCTTCGACGGTGCAAATGACGGACGCGATTTTGGAGAAACTGAAATAAGCGCTAGTTGAAAATCCCCGAGTTGTAGATATTTAGTTTGAGGAAATTATGAGCAGCGCAGTCGAGACGACGTCCCCACGTTCTGCCGAGGCAGGCCATTGGGGCAAAGAGGTTCGGTCGGACGTGCATGTCGCCTTTGAGGCGCGTAACAGCGGCGGGATCGAGATCTCACTGGAGTCGCGGGTGGCGCCCTATTACGGCTCGGCGATCCTCGAACAGACACGCGAGGTTCTGGGCGAACTTGGCGTGAAACACGCGCGGGTTGCCATTCACGATGAAGGAGCATTGCCCTTTATCATCGCGGCTCGCATTGAGGCAGCGGCCGGGCGCGCTGGGGTTGCGCTGGGCAAACGGTCGCTGCCAGAGCAGCATCCTCTGCCTCCACCATCGCAGAAAGATCGGCTGCGTCGATCGCGTTTGTATCTGCCGGGGTCTGAACCGAAGTACTACATCAACGCTTCGTTGCACGCGCCCGATGCCGTGATTCTCGACTTGGAAGATTCGGTGCATCGCGGCGAGAAGGATGCCGCTCGCATCCTGGTACGAAATACCTTGCGGGCAGTCGATTTTGGACCGTGCGAACGCATGGTGCGGATTAATCAGCTCCCGCTGGGACTCGAAGATCTGGTGGAAGTGGTGGGCGAGAGTCCCGACCTGATTCTGATTCCGAAGGTCGAAGAGCCGGAGCAGGTGCGGGAAGTGGATCGCGTGATCGCCGAGATCAAGCAGCGCCACGGAATTATCCGGCCGATCTGGATCATGCCGATTCTGGAGTCGGCGCTCGGAATCGAGAACGCATTTGCCGTCGCGACCGCCACCGCAAACGTGGCGGCGCTGACGATTGGGCTGGAGGATTACACGGCTGATCTGGGTGTGGTGAAGACGGTCGAAGGGCGTGAGTCCCAATATGCGCGGTCGCGCGTGGTGAATGCTGCGCGCGCGGCGGGGGTGCAGGCGATTGACTCGGTCTTCAGCGATGTCGCAGACATGGACAGCCTGCGACGATGGGGGGAAGCCTCACGGGCTGCGGGGTTTGAAGGTATGGGATGTATTCATCCCGGACAGATTCGCGTGATCCACGAGGCGTTTCAACCGAGCGCAATCGAGATCGAAAAGGCGCGGAAAGTGGTTGCCGCGTTTGAGGAAGCGGAGAGCAAGGGCTTGGCCGTAGTAAGTCTTGGCTCGAAGATGATCGATCCGCCGGTGGTGCAGCGCGCGCTGAAACTAGTGGAGCGGGCAAAGGCAATGGGAGTGATTGCGTGAGTGCGAGAGAACGCGTGGAACTGGCGCATAACGCGGCGGGGCGTGCGGTGCCGACGATGGTTAACGGCAAGCCCCAGATTCCGTTTCTGGGCACGGGAAAATATCAGCCACGCGGGCGCAAGGCAGCGCCGCCAGTCTTTTCGACTAAAGATTATCCGGATAGTGGAGATAAGCGCGTGGCCGATCTGGAGACGGCGCTGCGCCAGTGCGGACTGCGGGACGGGATGGTGATCTCGAACCATCATCATCTGCGCGACGGCGATCAAGTAGCGCTGATGGCGCTGGAGGCAGCGGCCAGGATCGGCGTCAAAGATCTGATGTGGTTCCCGAGTGCATCGTTCCCTTCCCAGAAAAATGCCATCGAGTTAATGGAAAAAGGCGTGATTCATCACATCGAAGGCTCGATGAACGGGCCACTGGGCGACTACTGCACGCAAGGCAAGATGCGCGGCATGGGTGTGCTGCGTTCGCACGGCGGCCGCTACCAGGCGATCCAGGATGGAGAGGTTCACATTGACGTCGCCGTGATTGCAGCGCCGACCGCCGATTTTTTCGGCAATGCAGACGGCTCGCATGGCAAGTCGGCCTGTGGCTCGCTGGGTTTTGCGCTGGCGGATTCAACCTACGCCGACCGCGTGATCGTAGTCACCGATAATCTCGTGCCCTTTCCGTGTGTGCCCTGGCAGATTCAGGGCAACAACGTCGATTTTGTGGTGGAAGTGGAATCGATTGGCGATCCAGCGAAGATTGTTTCCGGAACGACGCAGATTACGCGTTCGCCGGACCGACTGCGAATTGCGGAATTGGTGGCGCAGTTTCTGCGGGCGGCGGGAATCATGAAGAACGGATTTTCGTTTCAGGCAGGAGCCGGCGGAATTGCGCTGGCATTCGTCGAGTATCTGAAACAAATGATGAAACAGGATGGAGTCAAGGCGCGCTTCGTTCGCGGCGGCTCAACGAAATTTCTGGTGGAGTTGCTGCAAGAAGGGCTGACCGATTACATCCTCGACGGGCAAACGTTTGATCTCGACGGCGTGAAGTCGATAGCGAGCGATCCGCGTCACGTGGCCACTTCGCCGTTCACTTCGTACAACTACCACGGAAAAGGGAACTTCGCTTCGCTGGTCGATGCTGTTGTATTGGGCGCGACGGAGGTTGACGTGAATTTCAACGCTAACGTGGTGACGCACTCCGATGGGCGCTTGCTGCACGGCATTGGTGGATGGCAGAATTGCCTGTTTGCGGGCTGCACGATCCTCGCGCTGCCTTCGTTTCGCGATCGTATTCCTGTAATCGTGGACAAGGTTACAACCATGACGGGACCGGGTGAGATGATTGACGTGGTCGTGACCGAGCGCGGAATTGCAATCAATCCGCGACGGGCGGACCTGCTCGACGCAGTGACAGCGCAGGGATCGAAGTTGCCGGTTCGTCCGATTCAAGACATCAAGGCAGAAGTCGAGAAGATTTGCGGCAAGCCGGCGCGGCCGAAATTGGGCGATCGTCCGTGCGCGGTAGTGAAGTGGGTGGATGGCACGGTGTTGGATACGGTGTGGCAAGTCAGCTGACAATCGAGATCCCGCGCAGACAGCTGTGTCGATTTGCCGATTTTCCTGCACGCTAATGATTTTTGGGAACTGATAACCATCCTGAAGCGTATTCGTCTAACAGAACAGAGCAGTGTGTGGGAAGTCTGCTGCAACGCCAAATATACTTTTCTTCTGGAGCCCCAATGCGATTTTTGATCTGCCTGCTAGCCGTTGCCATGCTGATTCCGGTCGTCGTGGCCGCCGCGAATCCGCCTGCCGATCTTGAAGCGCGGCGCAAAGCGCTGAATGACCTGCTGCATGAGCGGTGGGAATACACGATGCGCACCAGCCCGATCTATGCCTCCATCCTGGGCGACAAGCGCTACAACGACAAACTCGACGACTTCTCGCAACAAGCCATTGACGACGATCTGGAACAGGCCCGCCGCTTCCTCAACCGCTTCGAAGCGATTGATACAACCGGCTTCCCGGAGCAGGAAGTCCTGAACAAACAGCTCATGGTTCGTGACCTGAAAATGTCTTTGGAAGACGCGCGCTTCAAACCGTGGGAGATGCCCGTAAGCCAATTCGGCGGAATTCATATTGACGCGCCGCAACTGGTTAGCGTTCTTTCGTTTGACAGCGTGAAGGATTACGAGGACTACATCACGCGGCTGAGATTACTTCCGGTTCTGTTCGACCAGACCACCGAACAGATGCGCAGGGGCATGGCGGCAGGATTGATGCCACCGAAGATCCTGCTGGAAAAAGTTGTGACGCAGGCGAACGGCCTCGCCACGACACCTGCCGAGCAAAGTCCATTCGTGCATCCTTTCAACAAATTTCCCGATGCCATCTCCGAAGCCGATCGCAAGCGGCTGCGCGAGGCGGGCTTGGCTGCAGTGCGCGATTCCGTAATTCCGGCGTACTTCAAGTTCACCGCGTTTGTCCGCGATGAGTATGCTCCGAAGGGAAGGTCGGAGCCCGGAGCGTGGGCTCTACCCGACGGCGCCGCCTGGTACGCGTTCCGCGTAAAACAAAGCACGACCACGAATTTATCGCCCGAAGAGATCCATCAGATCGGGTTGCAACAGGTGAAAGAAATCGAAGACCGCATGCTCGCAGTCGTGAACCAACTCGGCTATAAAGACCTGAAAAGCTTCAGCGCCTCTCTTCCGACCAACCCCAAGGTCCACGCGCATTCCCGCAAGGAGATTCTCGATCTCTACCAGAAGTACATCGATCAAATGTACCTGAAACTGCCCGCGATGTTCGGACGTCTTCCAAAATCAAAGTTGGAAGTCCTGCCCATCGAGGAGTTCCGCGAGAAGGAAGCCTCCACGGAATACGTTGCTGGAACTCCGGATGGATCTCGCCCCGGGCATGTCATGGCCAACACCGGCAACTTCGAGAAAGGCACGACGCTCGACATTGAAACCACCGCCTATCACGAGGGCGTGCCCGGACATCACATGCAGATTTCTATCGCGCAGGAGTTGCCCGAACTACCCCTCTTCCGCCAGCACGAAGAATATACGGCCTACACCGAAGGATGGGCCCTCTACTCGGAAAGGCTGGGTAAAGAAGTTGGATTCTTCCAGGATCCTTACAGCTACTATGGCCACCTGCAAGACGACATGCTCCGCGCCATCCGGTTGGTCGTCGACACCGGCTTCCACTACAAGCACTGGACCCGCCAGCAGGTGGTTGATTTCTTCCACGACCACTCTGCCATTGACGAGGCCGAAGTGCAGAGCGAGACCGACCGTTACATGGCGTGGCCGGCGCAGGCGCTCGGTTACAAAATCGGACAGCTGGAAATTCTGAAGCTCCGCCAGTACTCGAAGGACCAACTGGGTGACAAATTCGACCTGCGTTCCTTCCACGATGAAGTGCTTTCAGGCGGTGCGCTTCCCATGGACGTGCTGAGCGCGCGTATTCACGAATGGGTCGGACAACAGAAGACGCAGGCCTCATTGTCTCTATCAAAGGCGAGCCAGAACGTGACTTCAAATCAAAAGTGAGGAGACATCCATGAACCCCAAGCACTTTCTGGCTTATGTCATGCTCTGCAGTTTGGTTGTCGTCTTGCAACCTATTCGGGGACTAGCACAGCAGAATTCAGACACTGCGAAAACTAACGCTCAGAACACTCCCGCGCAACGGGATGGTCAGCACGATTTCGACTTCGAACTGGGATCTTGGAAAATTCATCTATCGCGCCTTCAGGACCGCCTGGTTGGCTCCACGACCTGGGTCAAATTTGACGGCACTTCGGTCACTCGAAAAGTTTGGGACGGTCGTGCCAATCTTGAGGAATTCGAGACCGATAGCCCAACCGGTCACATCGAAGGTCTGACTCTGCGCGTGTACAATCCCCAAACTCATCAGTGGAGCATTTATTGGGCGAATAGCAAGGATCCCGCCTTGGGCCAGCCTATTCAACCCATGGTTGGCGAGTTCAAAAATGGACAGGGCGAGTTTTACGACCAGGAACTCTGGAAGGGCAAAGCGGTCTATGTTCGGTTTATCTGGTCGGACATCACTCCGAATTCAGCCCACTTCGAGCAGTCCTACTCAGATGATGGAGGCAAGACTTGGGAAGTAAACTGGATCACGGATCAGACGCGGGTAAACGACGCATCTGACAAGCCGCACTGAACTCCGCCGCATCCCGTGCATGCTTATTGCGGTGTATCATCTCCAGCAATAACGATGACGACGCCCGAACAGGAACGTGTACGCGTAGCCAGCGTGTATTCCGCTATGAGCGACGAAGAACTTGGTCAGATCGCTGAAAGCGGCGATGAGTTGAGTACGGCTGCCCAGGAAGCGTTCCGGGCTGAGATTGCAAGGCGCGGCCTCAAGATCGAGATAGCCCCGCCTCGCGGCGAAGACGTCTTCGAATTCAACGAAACCGTGACGCTGCGCCAGTTCCGCGATTTGCCTGAAGCGCTGCTGGCGAAGGGCAGTTTGGAGTCCGCGGGCATTCAGGCCTACCTGGTGGACGACAATATGATCCGCATGGATTGGTTCATCTCCAATCTTCTCGGCGGTATCAAACTCAAGGTTCGCGCTGAGGATGCAGAAGTGGCCAGCGAAATTCTGAACCAGCCCATCCCCGAGGTGCTGGATGTTGAAGGCGTCGGAGATTTCCAGCAGCCGAAGTGTCCCAGGTGCCAATCGCTCGACGTCACGTACGTACTTGAGAAGTGCGGATGGACCTGCGACGACTGCGGCAATGAGTGGGAAGGCCAATGAGCATCGCTTTAGGCTCGCAATTTGTGTCACGCTGAGCAGTTATAATCGTCCGCAATGCGACAGTTTTTCCGCACGCTGCTTTTGGCTCTGGTCCTGATGACGGTGACGCTGATTTCGGCGCTCACGGCCATGCAGTTGGCCATCCATGGGCGCGAAGTGGCCATCCCGAAGCTGGTGGGCATGAGTCCAGTCGAAGCCGAGCGCGCGGGCGCGGCTTCGGGCCTGCAAGTGGTGATCGAGCGGCAGTTCTACAGCCCTGACATTCCCGAAGGAAAAATCATGACGCAGATGCCACCGCCGGGAACGAAGGTGCGCCGAGGCTGGTCGATTCGCGTGGCGCAAAGTCTGGGACCGCAGCGGGTGGCGATTCCCGATGTGACGGGAGGGAGCGAGCGGGTTGCGGAGTTGAACATACGGCGCCGCAGGCTCAGCCTGGGTTCGATCGCGCGCGTCAATTTGCCGGATGTGCCGCTCGACCAGGTGATGTCGCAAAGCCCGCCCGCAAACGCCAGCGGCGTTTCTGCACCAAAAATCAGTCTGCTGGTTAGTGACGGGCCCGCGCCGCTAACCTATGTGATGCCGAACCTCACCGGACAACCGCTCGGTAGCGCGACGCTCGCATTACAGGATGCCGGCATCAAAGTCGGCAAAGTTACCGTGCTTCCGCCGGCGCCACCGCCGCCCGGCGAACCGCAAGCCGCGCCAGTCGCGCCGTCTGCGTTCTCCGAGCCCAGCGCGGCAAGTATGATCGTGACCCAGACTCCGGCGCCGGGACAGAAAATCGTGGCAGGCAGCGCGGTAAATTTCGAAGTGCGCTAGAACCGGTTCTCGATCACCTCCTTTCAATCAGCGCGGCAAAAAAGCCGTCGCAGGGATGCACGCCGGGAATTGTTCTCAGAAAGGGGCCGGCGAGAAGCGACGCGATCTCCACTTCAGAAGAAAGCTCGCCCGACTTCTGCAGGTGCTCAAGTTCGCCTTTGCAGTCAGAGACCTTGAATTCCGCCGTGCCCTCGAGAGAGGCTTCCACGACTGCCTCGTTTTCCTCACGCTCCAGCGAACACGTGGAATACACGAGCCGCCCACCAATGGCAAGCTGGGCCAGCGCGGATTTCAGTATGGCCACCTGACGCGACTGAAGATCGCGCAGGTCTTCAGCTTTGAGCCGCCACTTGATCTCAGGATTGCGCGCCAATGTGCCGGTGCCAGAGCAAGGAACATCGGCGAGGATACGGTCGAATGTGCGCGAGAATGGCAAATGGCGAGCGTCGGCAGCGGCTACATGTACGTTGGTTGAGCGACTGAGGTTTTGCAGCAAGCGTGCGCGGTGCGGGTGCAGTTCCGTCGCAAACACTTTGGCGCGCGGATTCCGCCTGGCCAGCAACACAGTCTTGCTGCCAGGAGCGGCGCAACAATCCAGAATCGCACAATTAACACTCATTTCTCCACGACCCACCAGCAACGCGACCAGTTGCGAAGCTTCATCCTGTATGGAAACGCGTCCTTCCTGGTAGGCGCGCGTGCCGGTCACGTCGCCCGAGAGAACGCGCCGTGCCGCCGATAGCATTCGACCCGGCGAGAGTTGTACTCCTGCCGTTGCGAGCTCGCTATCAGATTGATCGCCGTGAATGTGAATGGCCGTGCTCGGCACCGTCTGATCATGCGCGCAGATCTGGCGCGTTGCCTCAAGCCCATACTGCTCTGTCCAGCGTGGCACCATCCACGCAGGATGAGCGGCATTTCGAGCCAGCGTTATCGCATCGGGCGATTCGCGGATTTCCACGAAGACTTCTCCCGTGCTGCTTGCAGCAATCTTCCTGAGAACTGCGTTTACAAACGAAGCCGCCGAACGCTTTCGCGCAGCCTTGACGAGTTCCACGCTTTCAAAGATCGCCGCGCGCGCCGGAACTCGGGTGAGAAACTGCAACTGATACGCGCCCAAGCGCAATGCGGCCAAAACCTCGGCATCCAGCCGATCGAGTTCCTGCGATGATGCCGCGGCCAGTCTCTGGTCGAGCAGAGATTGCCAGCGGAGAACTCCCATAACCAACTCGGTGGCGAGTCCGTGATCACGCACGGAAAGCGTTGCGAAGGTGGCGGAATGGAGCAACTCGGAAGCGTACGATTTCTCGCGCTCGACCCGCAGAAGAATTTCGAAAGCCGCAGATCGAGCAAAAGAAGTTCGAGCGGGAGAAACGGCCATCGCAGCCTACTGTCCCAGACGGTCGCCGGATTTGGGCCGGTAGCCGTTCACAAATTCTTGCGCGGTCATCCGGCGCTTGCCCTCGAGTTGAACTTCGATCAACTCCAGTGTCGATTCAGCATCTTTGTCCTTGTCCTTACCGCACCCGACGAACAGCCGCGATCCCTCGACGGTGATCTGCCCGGGCATTCGGTTAGCCGCATTTTGCGACGGGTGAGCGCGATGCACCTGCAGCGTTTTACCCTTAAATATCGTGAACGCCCCGGGCCACGGCTGAAAACCACGCAGGCGGTTGAAAAGGTCTACTGCACTGCGAGCGAAGTCCATGCGTCCATCTTCTTTTTTTAGAATCGGCGCAAGCGTGGCTTGGGAATCATCCTGCGGACTGGGGCGCACTTGCCCATCCTCGAGCCCGCCCAGAGTCTCGACCATCAGATTCGCCCCGATGGAAGCCAGTCTCGGGCCCAATGTCTCAGACGTATCTTCCGCAGCAATCGAAACTTCGCGCTGCATAAGTATGTCACCCGTGTCGAGACCCGCATCAATGCGCATCGTCGTAACTCCGGTAACGGATTCACCATTGGCAATCGCCCACTGAATCGGCGCCGCGCCGCGATACTTTGGCAACAGAGAGGCATGCAGGTTCAAATTTCCGAGGCGGGGGAGATCAATCATCCATTGCGGAATAATGCGCCCATAGCCGACGACAATGATCGCGTCAATGGTCGCGTCAATGATCGAATCCGGTTTAATCGCCGCAAGCTGCTCGCGGAATTCGGTGTTGTTCTTGATGGTAGCCGGTTGCACCACGCTAATGCGCAGGCGGATTGCCGCCTCTTTCACCGGAGAAACCGACACTTCCATCCCGCGGCCGCGAGGCCGATCGGGCTGAGTCACCACTAACGGTACAGAGTGACCAGCCTCGACCAGCTTCTCTAGGGTCGGGACAGCGAAGCGAGGCGTGCCGCAGAAAACCAGAATCATAGTGGGTGGACGGATATCAATTCACCAGACCTTGTCGTCCCGAGCGAAGCGAGGGATCTGCAGTTCGCCGCACAATGCAGATCCCTCGCTCCGCTCGGGATGACAATTCTCGAAAAGGAATTGCTACCACTCTCCCGCCTTCACCATCTTCTTGATCTTGCGCTTGATCAGGTCGCGCTTCAGCGCACTGATATGTGAAATGTACAGCTTGCCGTTCAAGTGATCGGTCTCATGCAGAAAGGCCCGCGCCAGCAGCTCTTCTCCGGTGTGTTCGAAAAACTTGCCGCTCACATCCTGCGCGCGCACCGTCACAATTTTGGCGCGCGTGACTTCTTCCCGAAACTCGGGAATGCTCAGGCAGCCCTCGCTGCTCCGCTGCCGGCCTTCTTTGTGAATGATCACCGGATTGATCAGCACCAGCCTGGCGCCGGGGTCTTCCTTGAAAGTCACGTCCACGACGGCGATTCGTTGCGAAATGCCGATTTGTGGAGCCGCCAGGCCGACGCCGCGAGCCGCGTACATCGACTCGAACATGTCTTCCACGAGCTGCTTGATTCCGTCGTCGAAGCTGGTTACCTCCGCTGCGGGCTTTTCCAGGACCGGATCGCCAAACTTTACAATTGTGTAAATCATTTTGGGATGACTAATTTTCGAATGCGAGTTTCAGATCAGTAGTTCTTCAGTTGTTCCAGATAGCCTTGAAAATTTCGTTTCGTTTCCCTCAACGAGTCGCCGCCGAATTTCTCGAGCGCGCAGCGTGCCAGCGTGAGCGCGACCATGGCCTCGCCGGCAACGCCGGCGGCGGGCACCACACATACATCCGAGCGCTCGTAGGCCGCTTTCACCGGCTCGCGTGTCGCGAAGTCCACCGACTGCAATGGACGCCGCAAAGTCGAAATCGGCTTCAGATAGCCACGGACACGAATCTCCTGCCCATTGGAGACGCCGCCCTCCAGGCCTCCCGCATTGTTGCGCGTCCGCGTGAAGCCCGCAAATCCAGCGTCGCTCCGATAGCCGATTTCGTCATGCACGGCCGATCCCGGTGAATGCGCTGCCTGAATCCCGCTTCCTATCTCAACTGCTTTCACCGCCTGTAACGACATGACCGCCGCCGCCAACAAGCCATCCAGCCGCTCATCCCATTGCACGTAACTGCCAAGCCCGGGCGGAACATTGTGCGCCACCACCTCGAATACTCCACCGACAGAATCGCCCGTGCGTAAAACCTTGTCGACTTCTTCTTTCATGCGCGGCTCGGCGTCGGCGTCGGCGCAAGCCAGCAACACCTCATTTTTGTGCGATAGTTGCTCGATCTGCTCCCAAACGATTTCCCGGTCCGCAATCGAAACCGAGCCCACCGCAATCACATGGCTCAGAACTTCCACGCCCAGCTCGCGCAGCAGCAACTTGGCAAGCGCTCCAATCGCGACCCGCGCCGCCGATTCTCGCGCCGAGGCGCGCTCCAGAACATAACGCGCTTCCGTGAAATCGTACTTCAACGCCCCCGCTAGATCGGCATGGCCCGGACGCGGCGATGCCACACGCTTGTGTTTCTCCGGATCGCCCGCCTCCACCGGCAGCGACTCTTTCCAATTCTGCCAGTCGCGATTCTCCAGCATTACGGCGATCGGCGAGCCGATTGTTCTGCCATGATGCACGCCCGAGAGAAAGTGCGCCCGGTCGGTTTCGATCTTCATGCGCCCGCCGCGTCCATAGCCCTGCTGGCGCCGCCAGAGTTCCCGATCGACAAATTCCCGATCCACCGGCAGCCCCGCCGGCAGCCCGGAAAGAAAGGCAACCAGGGCCTCGCCGTGCGATTCTCCGGAGGTGAAGTAGCGCAGCATCTGGAACAGGCATTGTAAATGAAGAGCAACAGTTCAGCTCTGCTTGAAATCCCGCCCAAGCTTCCGCCCGATTACTTGTACCCTATGATTTATACTCCATGATTTTTCCCCAATTCGATTTTTGCGTCGAAGGCGTTGCCTGCACAGGTACAATGAGAAGACACTTTGCCTTGGTAATCATCGAACGGCCGGGCATCCAGACTCATCGCGCCACTTCGTCAGAGTACGCGAGGATTTCGCCATGTTGACCACGAAGGCTGGGCCATTTCATCCAGAAGCGGACGGGCGCATTCGTTGCGTAATCGCCGACGATCACGAAATGCTGCGTTACGGTGTGCGCCGATTGCTGGAGGACACTTCCGACTTTGCCGTGGTCGGAGAAGCGGGCGATGCCGCCGAGGCGCTCAGGTTGGTTCTGGAGCACCGTCCTGACCTGGTGCTGCTCGATATCAGCATGCCCGGTATGTCGTCGTTCGAAGCCGGACGCCTGATCGAAGAACACAGCTCCGGCACGCGCATCGTGTATCTGACCATGCATGAAGACCAGGAGCATCTGCAGCAGGCTCTCCGCTCCGGTGCCAGCGGGTACCTACTGAAAGATACTCCCGCGCCGCTTTTGTTGCGCACGCTGCGCGAAGTGCATCGCGGCGAACGGTCGTTGAGTCCGCAGATCCAGGCAAGATTAGAAAACGATGCGACCGTGCGAAGCCAGCCAGTGGGCGTGCCGCTACGGAGAAGTGCCCTGACTCTGCGCGAGCGCGAAGTGATGAAGTTGCTCGCCGAGGGCCATACCGTAAAGAAAACAGCGGCAGTGCTGGGAATCAGCGTCAAGACGGTGGAGGCACACAAGTTCAACTTGATGCGCAAACTCGACATTCACAACAAGGCCCAGCTGGTCACGGTCGCCATCCAAAAAAAGATTCTTCCGCTGCCGATCCCAATGTAGAAATGGCAGCCGCTTGCCCAACCATTAGTCTTGCCCACGTTTCAATACTGCTGCGGCAAGGCTGGCAAGATCGGGAACCTCCAGGTCCGGTCTCTTCTCTGCGGCGAGTGCCGCGGAGGCTCGAACTGCGCCAATCCCAGGACGAGCTGACTTCCGGTTCACCCACACCGTCGAGATTCCCAGCGAGCGCGCCGGTACCACATCGTGATAAACGCTCTGCGCGGCGTGCAGCAGCCGGTCTGGAGAGAGCGCAAGCTTGCGTAAAGCCATCTGAAAATTATTGATGGAAGGCTTGTAGCTTCTCGCCAGTTCCGCCGTGATCACGTCGTCAAATTCCACGTCCAGATGCTTCCGCGTCTCCGCAAATAGGTCGTCGTCAATGTTTGAAATCACGACGAGCTTATAGCGCTTCTGAAGATCGCGGAGCGCCGCCACGGTATCCACAAAAGGCGGCCACGCCCGGACGGATTCGTGCAGCGAGTGGATTTCAGCGGAACTGGCCTCGAAATGGAAGCGATGGGCAAACCCCCGCACCACCGATTGCAGCACGTCGCGATACCTTTGGTACGGGCCGCTTTCCGCCCGCGCTTCAAACTCCCCATAGAGTTCAAGAATGTCGGCATCGGGCACGATTTGGTCATGGTTCGCAAGCACCGTGCGCAGAGTAGGCAGAATCCCAGACTCCCAATCAATTAGGGTGCCGTAGCAGTCAAAGCTTATGGTGGTGAATTGTTCAAAGTCCATAGTCATAATTATAAGAGGGCATTTTCATTGCGGAGGCGTACCAGCAACGTCAAACGCAAAGACGCGGCGAAGGAGCGAGTTTTTGTGTTGCAATCTTCAACTTGTACTGTTGCGAGATTCATCTCTACATCGCCCGCCCGCAAAGCGCTGATTTCAAGCCCCGACGGACCGCGTTCGCCGCTCAACATTGCAAAGATGAGTTTTGGGCTGTTGCGATTTTTAGCAACACGCCGTTGACAATTTCATCGCAACTGTCCGCGTCATGAGATTGCCTGTCTCATAACTACTTTGTTTCGCGGGGGATCGCTCAATGCCCTGCGCGCGCAACCAAGCCGCGTCGTTTTGGCATGGCGATTGCCTTAAGAAAAGTGCTGAGTGGCTCGCTAGACGGGCCCTCCAACGAGGTGACTTATGACAGTCCTATTGGTTCTCTTCACATTCGCAGCCTTCTTACTCATCGATTATTTCCGCACCCGCCACACGATTGCCGAACCAGCTTTGCATGTTAGCGCGGCCAAGTTTGACGCCGCTGTACCACGTCTTCAGCCGGCCCTGGTCGGCGGTTTCGCGGTCCCGGAAAATCTGCGCTACCACCCGGGTCACACTTGGGCCTTGAGCGAGAGCACCAACCTGGTGCGGGTCGGCATGGATGATTTTGCCTCCAAGCTGACCGGCACGGTCGAGAGCATCACGCTGCCGCAACGTGGCCAATGGATTCGCCAGGGCCAGAAGGTCTGCACCATCCATCGCGACGGCGTCGCCGTCGATATGGTTTCGCCGATCGAAGGCACGGTGTCTGACATCAACCGGGCAGTCGAGCTCAATCCGAAACTGGCACTGAGCGATCCCTACGGCGACGGCTGGCTGGTGACGGTGAACTCCCCCGACGCCAAGACAAGCTTCAAGAACCTGCTGGGTGGACCTCTGGCCCGCTGGTGGATGGAAGAGTCCGCAAGCCGCCTGCAACGCCGGATGCCGATGGCGACAGCGATGGCGTTCGCCGGTGCACTGGCCCAGGATGGTGGAGTAGCCGTGGACAACGTCTCGGCAGAAATCCCCGACCAGGAGTGGTTGCCGCTGGCGAAAGAGTTCTTCCTGTCATAAAGTCACGGCCCGCGAGAACGAGCCACCTCGATGGGACCGCTGAAACACCGGCCGCCCGGAATCAATACCGGGCGGCCGATGTTTTTTTGCGGGAGGACTCTACGCTTTCTGTTCGCTGAACAGATCAAGCAATGGCGCTGCGGAAGTTGGGTGCTCCGGCGCCGCCGCCGGTTGCGCGCTGGAATCTTCCGTGGTTTTCGCAGCTGCCACTTTCTCGCCCTGCAGGAATTTCCTGGAATCAAGCAATGGGCGCCCCAACGACGCGTTATAGCTGGTCCACGGTCCATCGAGTTCAGCCTCGCGCTCGAAATGGGCGCGCATCGCTTCCATCTTGGAATCCAGATCGTCCAGATAGTGCAGCATGAGCGCCTCGGGAAACATCGGCAGCTTGGGCGATCCAAAATCGTACTGCCCGTGATGGCTGATAATCAGATGTTCGAGCAGAGTCTTCAACTCCGCAGGAAAGTCAGGCAGGTTTGCGACTTTAGCCTGCAACATCTCCAGTTCGATGATCATGTGCCCCAGCAACTGGCCGCGCGTGGTATAGGAAAACGCGCGATTGTAAGTCAGTTCCTGAATCTTGCCGATGTCATGCAGAAACGCTCCCGTCAACAGCAGGTCGCGATTGACCTGAGGATAATTCTGGCAGATCAGATCGCAGGAGCGGAACAGCGACACCACGTGATCGAGCAACCCGCCGATGTAGGCATGATGAAGAGTCTTGGCCGCGGGGGCGTTGCGGTAGCGTTCGGCAATTTCCGCATCCGCCATGAAGAGTTCGACCAGCGACTTCAGGTGCGGATTCTGGAAGCCGGCGACAAATTCCGTCAGCTGCCGCCACAGTTCCCCGATATCCTTGGTGGTTTTCGGAAGGTAATCGGTGAAGTCGATCTCCGACTCTTCCATGCGCCGCAACTTGTGAATCGTGAGCTGAAAACGATTCTTGTATTTGTTGATAAGCCCCTTGATCTTGAGAAAGTCGTCCTGCTCGAAGACGTCGATGAATTCGTCGACGTTATCCCACATCTTGGCCTCGATCTGACCGCTGCGATCGGCGAGGACCAACGCCAGGTAAGGCTCGCCATTTTTTTTAGCCTTCACCTGTTTCGATGCCACTACGAAGCTGGATGTGATGACCTTGTTTTCCTGCTGGGAACATTCGGAGATAAAAAACTCTTTCATGAGCCTCCGCGAAATCGGCTTGTCATAATGATTCCTAAAACACGCCCAGCTTCTTTTTCTTTTTCAGTTTCTTCTCTTTGCTTTCCTTTTCCGTGGTTTCGACCGGCTTGGTTTGCTTTGTACTCGCTCCCGTGTCGATATAACCAGGTTTGTAGTCAATGAAGGCTTCTTCGCGCAGCGTGGTCAGATATGCGCGCAGTGCGGGTTGTAGTTTTTGCATGTACAACGCATCTTGGATGCGCGGCTCGACCTCCTTCAGCGGAGGAATGCCCGCCATCTGATGCTCGCTCACCAGCAGGATCGTATAGCCCTGCTTGGTCCGAATCACATCCGTCACTTCACCGGCCTTTAGCGCGAACACCTTCTCGTCCAGTTCTTTCGTCATCGTGCCACGCTTGAAGGGACCGAGGTCGCCGCCGTCTTTGGCCGAAGGATCATCGGAATACTGCTTTGCCAAGTCCGCAAACTTCGCACCTTTGCGAATCTGGTCGAGCAGATCCTCCGCCTTGGCCTTGGCGGCGGCCAGCGCCGCCTCCACATCCTCGGCCGTGGGTGCCGCCGGCTTCGAGTCGGCGCCCGTAGCCAGTTTGGCCTGCGGCTTGGGCGCAATCAGAATTTCACTCAGGCGAACCTGCTCGGGCTGTTCCAGTTCCGCACGGTGCAGATCGTAGAACTTCTTCTCCTCCTCTTTATTCATGGCCAGTTTCTGGCCCACTTCCTGCCCAATCACCTTCTGCGTGATGATCTGGTTACGCAGGTTCTGCTTGAAGTCCTCATAGGAAGCTCCCTGCGCCTCCGCCGCTTTCTCCAGGTCCTCCATGGTTTCGAGGTTCATCTGCTTGCGCATTTCATCGAGGCGCTTGACCAGTTCGGTGTCGCCCGTGATGCCGAGATCTTTGCCTTTTTGCAGCAGGAGTTGCTGGTCAATCAGATCGCGCAAAACGTCCTTTTCTTTCTGGGCAAACTCGCGGTCGGCGTTGGAGGGGTCCTGCTGCTGCACCTCCTGCTTGAGCTGATCGCGGCTGCGGATGTATTCCGAGCGCGTGACGATCTCATTATTCACTCGCGCGATGATCTCTTCGACCACGGTATCGGCCAGCGAAAAAGATGGGAGTAAAAGGGCAGACGCAACCGCCAACAGCAAAGGAAGTGTGGTTTTCTTCATTAAGGGCTCTCTTTTAACCTGGGCTACACCCGAGAAAAAACTGTCCTTCTATTTTACGCCGCAAGCAGCGCCGAGGCCAAGAGAGACGGCTAAATGAGTGGCTGACCGGCCACGAGTCAGAACCTTAATTTCCTCGGACAAGCGTCAGCGCGGTCACGTCGTTGTGCTTCGGAGCCATGTGCATGAAGTCCTGCACGCGTTGCAGGATGCTCTGCGAAAGATCTTTGGCCGAAGCAGGTCTTGCTTGCATCGCGCTTTTGACACCCGCCAGACCGAATTCCGCGTTCTTGGACTCCGCTTCCACCACTCCACGCGAGACCACCGCCAGCGAGGCTTTTGGCCCGAGTCCGACGATGCGGGCATCAGTCGGGGCCAGCGAAAACAGCCCGAGCGGCAGGCCCGTCGCAGGCAGTTCAACGACGCTCGCATCGTCACGCAACAGGCCGGGAGTGTGGCCGGCATTCACGTAGCAAACTGTGCCCAACTCTTCGTTGTAGCAGCCGGCAAAAGCCGGGCAACTCCGAACCCCTCCCGCAGCGCGCATGATTTCGAGATTCAGACGCCGCGACAGTTCGATCATGACGTCCGACTCGTTCAGTTCTGGGTCGGCGAAAAGCTTCTCCCCGGACGACCGGAAACAAGCCAGCGCGGCCTGCAGCACCGGACCACTCGTTTCACGTTTGCCGGCCACGTCAAGCAACCCGAAAAGGAAACGGTGCGGGCCGACCCGCAGGAAATCGTGCAGATCGCCTCCGGCGCGCGAGGAAAAATAGGCGATCGCCAGATCGGCGCCCCGGAGCGCGGGAATCTCCCCCTGGACAATCTGCGGAACTTCCGCTGCCGATGAGCCAAACCCGAGTTTTGAAAGCAGTCCTGCCATGAGGGGCGAAATCTATCACAAACCTGGGGACGGGGCAATGAGCAGGAAGTGCTAGAAGTTGGAAACTAGGGGCCACTCACCTGCTTTCCTGATTGATCTGGGAACGCGACGCGTCGCACCTATGCTCTATTGCTCTATGGGTACTTGACATCCTCAGCCAACCGCCGCAAAATATCGAAAATTCAGGGAAAAACGCCTAGCGCCTCTCAATCGTTGAACAGTCGACCAGCTTATGCCGATTAGCCAGCCGTCGCAATCCCCCCAAAAGAAAGTCAGTCCCGAACAGTGCAAACACCCCCGGGTACAGATTGTCTCCCGTGACGAAGAATCCGAATATGTGGAATGCCAGGAATGCGGCGACGTTTTCGAGTCCAGTGAATTGAAGGACATGGCGATCGAGGAGAAGAAAGAACCCGACGAAGCCTGAGCCGCGCTGGTGTGGCCACGGGTTTCGTATCAGGGTATCGCTTTTAGCGATACCGCCCAGAGCCAATAAAGACGAGGGCTTTAGCCCCTGAGGCAACAGCGGCTGACCTTTTCGACCCATTTATGAGATGACTCTAGTCACCTGATCTTAATCATAAGGTTTTCCGCCGCATCCACCCAATACTTCTTCCCCGGCGGAATCACGGTGGTCGCGCTGTATTCCGTAATCACAGCCGGTCCCTTCATCACTCTGCCGGGGACAATGTTCGCTCGTTCCAGGACTGGTGTGATCACGGTTCTGTCAAGAAAGAACACGGGCGCGTGTTCGACGGGGGCCGCGCGCAGTAATGGCTTTCGTGCCGTTTGCTGCCGCGTAACCGACCGGGATTTTAGCGCCGGAGTGCGCAAACGGGCGCGCAACCGCAGCGTGACCAGTTCAATTTCCCGTCCCGCGTGATGATACCCGTAGCGGCGCTGATGTTCGGCATGGAAGTGCGCAATAACATTTCCCGTGACGGGTACGTTGAGTTCGTAGCCCTGACCGCGATACCGCAGGTCAAGACTCCTTTCAAGGTGAGGGTCGCCACGCCAACCTTCCGCGCGGAATTCATTCCGCGCTGCCGCCTCCAGCTTGTGAAATTCCTTCTGTAGCTTTGCCCGCGGTACCGCTTCCGATTCAGCTCTCGAAAAACGACCGCCAAAGCGCCAGAGCACCGTACGCGAGTAATCCTTGACCACGTCGCTAACCAGAATGCCAAACGCCGAAAGCGCGCCCGGCCGCGCCGGAATCATCACTGTAGGAATCGCCAGCGCCTCGGCCAGTTCGCAGGCATGCAGACCTCCCGCTCCGCCAAATGCCACCAGCGCAAATTCGCGCGGATCGTACCCCCGTTCGATGGAAACGACGCGCAAAGCGCGCTCCATATTCGCATTCACCACACGTACAACGCCGGCAGAAAATTGTTCCAGGCTCAAGCGAGATCCCTGTTTCTTCAGCCATTCCGAGGTAATCCGCTGCGCTCTTTCCAAATCGAGCGCAAATTCGCCACCCAGGAAGCGGTTAGGACGAAGGCGCCCCATCAGCAAATTCGCGTCGGTCACCGTAGGCTCGGTTCCGCGGCCATAGCAGATCGGCCCCGGATCCGCCCCCGCCGATTCCGGCCCCACACGCAGCGCGCCGCCAGCATCGAAGCGAGCCAGCGAACCGCCCCCGGCTCCCACGGTGTGAATCTCGAGCATCGGAACTCCCACCGGAAGCCCCGCCACTTCCGCATACAATTGTCCGCCCGTTCGAACCTCACCCTGCACTGCCGACACATCGGTCGAAGTTCCTCCCATATCGAAGGAGAGAATCTTCCGGAGCCCGCTGCGGGCGGCCATAGCCGCGGCCCCCACCAGCCCGCCCGCCGGCCCCGACAGCACAGTGCGCACCGGTTCCCGTGCCGCCGATTCCAGCGCCGTAATCCCGCCGCTCGATTGCATGACAAAGATTCGCGGGACAACGATCGGCGGGACAACGATCCGCGGAAAAACGATCCGCGGCTCGCCTCGCCTCCGCGCCGCACCCGACCTATCTCCCAATTCTTCGGCATACGTCCGGGCGCGCTCCGCCAGTCGTTCCATGTAGCTCTCCATGAGCGGCTGCAGATAGGCGTTCACCACGACGGTACTCGTACGCTCGTATTCCCGGAACTCCGGCAGAATCCGATAAGACACCGAAAGCGGTTTCCCAATTGCCGCCACGGCCGCGGCGACGGCCGCTTCGTTCTCCGAATTGGCAAACGAGAACAACAAAGAAATGGCGATGGCATCCGGGTTGGAGCGTTGTACCGTGTCGCGCAGTCGCGTCAACTCCGCTTCCGACGGCCGCCGCAAAACCCGCCCCTCGGCATCGGTTCTCTCCTCGACGCCGAATCGCATCTCTCGGCGAACCAGCGGCGCCACCCGATCAAAGAAGAAGTCATACAGCCGAGGACGCGCCTGCCGCCCAATTTCAATGACGTCTTCAAATCCCGAAGTTGTAATCAGCGCGACCCGACCGCCTTTTCGCTGCAGCAGAGCATTGGTGCCGACGGTGGTACCGTGCAGGAGCGTCAGCGCGGCTGAGTCGCTGGCCCTTTTTGAAGCTGCGCCAATCTTCGTTGTAGCTGCGCCAATCTTTCTCAACGCTTCGGCAATCGCGCGCGACGGATCATCGGGCGTCGAGAACACTTTGAGAGTCTTGAGAGCGCCGTCCTCCACCCAAACGCAATCGGTGAACGTACCTCCGGTATCAATGGCGATGCGCAACGCCCGTGTGGCGCGGACACTCTTGTCCGCGGCCTTTGACCTTGATGTCGCTTCTGGTCGTTCTGCGGAATGGAGTGCGGAATGCGGTGCGCGAGCCATGATCTCAGAGATGACGAACAAGGAAGACTACCACCGCGCGCGACCTGCGCAGTAGCGGTTCAAGGCAGTAGTGTCCTAATTTGCCTCTTTCACCACGGAGTCACCGAGTCACGGAGACAACCTTGAACGTGCAAAAGCCAGAAGGAGAAGGTTAAGCGGTTGGGGTTCTCCGTCTCTCCGTGCCACCGTGGTGAAGAAACTAAATCAGGACACCATTTCCAAGGCGAAATATTTGACATACTATGTAATACATGGTATCGTGCACTTCTATGTCAGCGAGCCTAGCCAAGGCAGTTTCCGCGTCAAGCGACAAGTGGGAAGTGCAGGTCCGCAAAGGCTGCCTTGAACTGGCCATCCTGGCCGTGCTCTGGCAGGGAAGACTCTATGGACTGGAAATTCTGCGCCGGCTCGAAGACGGTTCTGCGCTCATCGTTCCTGAAGGCACCGTGTATCCCTTGCTGAGCCGTCTGAAAGCGGAAGGATTGCTCGCGTCGGAGTGGGTCGAAGCCGATGCTGGACATCCCCGCAAGTATTACAAGTTAACCGCGAGCGGCCGTCGTCGCGCTCTCCAGATGGCGGAATTCTGGTCTACTTTTTCCTCAAATCTGGACGACTTGCTGGCGCCGCTTCGACTCGTACCGCCTAGAAAAGAGGACCGCTGATGGCCGAAGTCAATCTCGGGCAAAACAACCTCGCCCAAAACAGCCTCGCTCAAAATAGCCTCGCCCAAAAAAAGATCAACAAGTACCTGCAAGACCTGACTGCCGCGCTCCGCACTCTTCCCAGCGAACAGGCAAGCGACATCGTGGAAGAACTGCGCAGCCATATTGTCGACAAAGTGGCCGTCAGCGGAGATATGACTCCTGCAGCCGTGGACTCGGCATTGGCTGCCTTGGGCCGTCCCGAAGATCTCGCCAGCCTGTACTTGACGGACGACCTGCAGCTGCGGGCGCTGGCGAGCCGTTCCCCGCTGCTGATCCTCCGAAGTTTATTCCGCTGGGCAAGCCTGAGTTTCGCCGGCTTCTTCGTCCTGATCAGTTCTCTTCTCGGCTACTTCCTGTCCGGCGCGCTGATCGCATGCGCTCTGTTGAGGCCAATCCATCCGCTCACTGCCGGTCTATGGCTGATTCCGAATGCAGAGGATTATGAGATCAGCCTTCGTCTTGGATTTGGCTCCGTGCCACCCGGAGGCAGAGACCTCCTCGGCTGGTGGATAGTGCCGATCGGTCTGGCAGTCGGTTTTGGTCTTTTCTTTCTCACCGCCCGGTTTGGGCTATGGAGCATTCGCCGCCTCCGCCGCGCCCGTCGCATCGGCGCACATTGAACTCAGAGCAGGAACTCAGAGCAGGAAGTCAGGAGCACGAAGTCAGGAGAGAAGAATAATAAGGAGAAGAATTCGCAATGGACACTCCAAACCAACTCGATAGCACAGCAAACGCCATTAACAGAACCCATCAACCCCAAACCGTAGGAGCGCCAAAAGACTGGCGTCAGAGCAAATGGCTAGCGCTAGTCGAATTGGCAATCGTGGTTCTCATCTTTGTAGCCGACAACCATCACTTGCTCTACTTCAGTAAGACCCCGTACCTCCTGCTCCTGGGATGGATCTCCCTGCGGGTGCGCAAACTAAGGTGGCGAGACGTCGGATTCACGCGCAATCGAAGCTGGGCCATGACCCTCACGCTGGGCATTGCGGCCGGTCTCTTCCTGGAGATCCAGGAACTCTTCATTACTCAACCTCTCTTGACCCGCCTGACCGGCAAGCCGCCGGACTTGTCAGACTTTCGCATGCTTACGGGAAACATCAAGTACACTCTGGCCGGAATGGCCTTAGTCTGGACCCTCGCTGCCTTCGGCGAGGAACTAGTCTGGCGCGGCTACGTAATGAATCGTGTCGCCGACTTGGGCAACAAAACGCGTCTCGCCTGGTTCTGCAGTCTCATCGTCGTGCATGCCGCCTTCGGACTCGCTCATTCCTACCAGGGGCTCACCGGCGTAATCGAAGAAGGATTCGCCGGCTTCCTCCTGGGATTGATCTATCTCGGCACCGGAAAGAATCTCTCCGTGCCCATCATCGCCCACGGAGTTTCCGACACGCTGGACCTTCTGCTGGTCTTTCTCGGCAAATTCCCCGGTCTCTAACCCGGCCCGCGTGCCCGAAACATAACCGCCGACCGGCTCTGGCTGCCGTATTCTGAAGCAGTGAACACAAGAACCTGGAAGGCGTGGCTGGTCCCCGGCGGCTTGCTATTGGCGCTGGCGGCGACGCTCGTCAACAGCTCTTTGTTCGTTCAGGTCGCGCCCTCGCTCGCCTTCTTCTACGTTGGTGTCTTCGCCGCCGGATTGCTTCTAGCCTGGCGTTTCAATTCCAGCCGCGTTCTGTTTTCTTTATTGGCTCTCCTGCTCGCGCATCGCGCCGTCGATTTCTTTTCCGCCGGCCAAACTGCATCTATTCCAACCGGCCCCAGCCGCACCGCCGTAGCCCTCGCCGCCCTGCTGATCCCGCTGAACTTCATTGCGTTCGCCCAGATGCGCGAACGTGGCCTGGTCATTGCCGGAATCGCGCCCCGCTGTGGATTGCTATTCCTGGAATCGGTTGTCTTTGCAGTCCTGTGCCGCCCGGAAAATAGTTCGGCATATGGACTCGCCAATCCCCATCACCCCGCCGCCGCAATCCCGCTCTGGATTCTGCTAAGTTTCGTAGCCGCCATAGCCGTCTTCGTCCGCCGTTTCTTTCAAACCCGCAAGCCGATCGAGCCCGGATTTGCCTGGTCCGTGACCGCCGTTTTCCTGTGGCTCCAATTCGCCCCGCTAGGCAAAATGTCGGACGCCTACGTAGCCACCGCCGCTCTGATCCTGGCCGCGTCGCTGATCGAAACCTCCTACGTGCTCGCCTATCACGACGAACTAACCGGCATTCGCGGACGCCGTGCCTTCAACGAATCCCTGCTTTCTCTCGACCACCAATACGCCATCGCCATAGTCGACATCGACCATTTCAAAAGGTTCAACGACACCTACGGACACGACACAGGCGATCAGGTCCTGTGCATGGTGGCCAAGCGGCTATCCGAAGTAGGAGGCAACGGCCAGGCCTTCCGCTGCGGAGGCGAAGAGTTCGCCATAGTCTTCCGCAACGCCTCCGCCAAAGAAGCCTTCGAGCATCTCGACGCGCTGCGCCAGGTCATCGAAAAATCCACGTTCCACGTGCGCGGTTCCGATAGAAGAGCCGAGAGTAGTAATGAAAAAAGCGGAGACCGTCCCAACGATCATCGCGCGTGCGAGTCCGATCGCAGAAAGTCCACAAAAAAGAAGCCCGCCGCCACAGGTTTACGTAGCGACAGCCGCCCTCGGCTGTCCAGCGGAGCGCAGCCCCGCGCGAACGAGCAGCCCGATCATCTGTCCGTAACCGTGAGCATCGGAGTCGCCGAGCCCAGCACCCGCTACCGCCAACCCGAGCAGGTGATCCAGGCCGCCGATCAAGCTCTCTATCGCGCCAAGCATAAAGGAAGAAACCGGGTGGAACTGGCTTCCACAGCGCCGCTACGAATCGCAGCGGACAAGCGTGCGAAGGCATCGCGCCTCTGACGGGCCGCGGGAAAACTCGAGTTTCATTTTTCGTCTAGCGCCGCCAGTCTTACGCTGCAAGTCGTTCTTCTGCTTGTACGGCAGGAACGTACGGAAAGGTTGGCGACGGCTTCGACGTGACCGAATCCCTGCCGATGCCGAGGCGAACCGGAGCGTTCGCCGCTATAGAGAACATGACATCTGGCGCGTTGTCTGTTAAGGACCGTCCGTTCCACTCGGCGAAGCCGAACACGGCCGGCGTGCCGACCTGGTACGGGAGGATGTTAGGGAAGAACCGGTGCGCGACCTTCTCCCCATATGCTTGGGGATCCTGTGCGGTTCCATTTGCGGACACGACGCCGGCGATTGCCTTGGTCACGGCCTCTCCGTAAGTTGCGAAGTCATCGGCCGGGCGCCCCGCATTGAGACGGTTGCCGAGATCTTCGTTGAACTGGGTGAACAGCGGGTGGATCATCGGAAGACCCACACGGTTGATCGAACGCCATCCCCCAGCGTCGGTGGCGAGCGTTGCCACAGCCCACACTCCGATCCGCCGCCTGTCGCCTGCGCCGGCCAGCAGCTCGGCGTCGGGCACTTCCAGCACGATCGAATACACCGTGTGACCCGCAAACAGGTTCTTCGCGCGACTTGGATCCCATCCGGAGAGGTTCACGACCGTGCCGTCCTGAAACGCGTGGCCGACCGCGTGCAGCACATCGGGCTCAATCCAAAACGGGTCACCAGCCTTACCGGCCCAGACGCGCAGACCTCCAGCCGTGGTACTGGTCTCGCCAGTTGTTCCCTGCGCGACGACAGTGCCAGCCGCATCCGGATCCACAGCTTGCGCACCCCTGATGCACCGCACGACGTAGCGCTGCTTCTCCTGACTGTCACGCTCGTCAAATGTAATGCGATAGGTTACATCTTCAACGGCATCGCCATTGAGATCGATCTTGAATTCGTACATACCTTCCGGATGGTAGCCAGGCACAGGAATCGGGCCGAAAATTGAGTGGCAGACGTTGATCACGAACACGGTGCCCGTTTCGCCGCGGAATACGTAGAGGTCCGTGATGTCGAGGCGTATATCTTGCCGAGCGATTGGTGAGTCGAGGTGATGGGACATGTTGCTCTCCCTTAGTTATTACGAAATTGGATGAACCCCGCGCCTCGCACCTGGAATGAAACGAGGCAAATGCACTGAAGTTTGCGGCATTATACAACGATTAGGACGCTCAGGGGAACGCCAAGCACAAAGGAAGGAACCGAGTAGAACTGGCGTCCACAGCCCCACTTCGAATTGCCGAAGGCAAGCGCGCGAAGGCATCGCGGCTCTGAGGATGTTTCAATACTTAACTGACCCCTCCGTGACGCCAGAAGCGGAATGAGGCACGACTACTTGGCCTGCATATGCTGATAGGTTGGGACCGAGCCAACGAAACAGACCCGTGGCACATAAGGCTCCCGCGATCTGTGCCACGAGAAACAACGGAACGTCCGCCGGTCGAATTCCCGCAAACGTGTCGGACAGTGACCTCGCAATGGTCACTGCCGGATTGGCGAAGGACGTGGATGCAGTAAACCAGTACGCAGCGGTGATGTAGCCTGCAACCGCGAAGGGTACAGCTCCCGAACGTAGTCGCGAACATCCCCAGATCACGGACAATAATCCGAACGTTGCCACGAACTCGCTTAGAACCAGCCTCGACCCATGTCGGGAATGGGAGGAGATGGAATACCAGTGCAGCCCAAACATCAGATGCGAGAGGATCGCTCCGGCAACTCCTCCCACGCACTGTACCAGCATGTAAGGCACTGCTTCGGGCCAGGGAATACCGCGCTCCATTGCGTCGGCGAGGGTAACGGCAGGATTCAAGTGTGCGCCTGAAATCGGCCCAAACGCCAAAATGAGAGCGACCAACGCCGCCCCCGTCGCAATCGAGTTCGCAAGCAGAGCAATGGCGGCGTTTCCACCCGCCAGCCGTTCGCCCATGATGCCGGAGCCGATCACAGCGGCAACGAGGAACAGGCTGCCTAAAAACTCAGCCGTCAATCGAGCACGCAGGTTGAATTTCATTGGCGACCGATGTTTCCGATCTCCTTTTCGATTGCCAGCTTGTCGATGCTCGCGAGAGGCAAGCTGAGAAAGAGACCGATTCGGCGTTCTAGGGTCATGAAGGCGTCACGGTACGCACGTTCAACGTCATTCGCCGTCCCGCTCACCGCAGCCGGGTCGGGAACTCCCCAATGAGCCGTCAGAGGCTGACCGGGCCAGATCGGGCAGATTTCTTTCCCAGCGTTGTCACAGACGGTAAAGACGAAATCAAGGTGAGGTGCGCCGGGCTTCGCGAACTCCTCCCAACTCTTACTCCGCAGACCGTCCGCTGGCAGATGAGCGCTTTCCAGTTGCGCGATGGCTTCCGGTCGAACTGCTCCCGAAGGATGGCTGCCAGCGCTGTAGGCGGTAAAGGTCGGTCGGCCTTTGTAGTTCATGATCGCCTCGGCCATGATGGAGCGAGCCGAATTCCCCGTGCATAGGAACAAAACGTTGTAGTGCATTTCGTCCCCTCACCTGCAGCAGGTTGGTTCGCAGCAAGGTCCATTCCGCTGGGGCTTCAGGGCACGCACGAAGGCGCTCATGAACTTGCCGTCCACTTGCGGCGCAAGCGCATCCACATCGATGTTTTGGCCGGAAAGAAACTCGCGAGCGTCCTCTATGCGGTATATTCTGGTTGGCTCAATCTCAATGTTCTCGAACCCGGCAGACGCAAGTTTGGTGCGATATTCATTTTCTTCGAGAGCACCCGCAACGCAGCCAACCCAGAGAAGGACACTACGGCGAATCTCAGGCGGCATCTCACCGCGAGTCACAACATCGGACACGGCAAAGCGTCCGCCTGGTTTTAAGACTCGCAAGGCTTCCCTAAGCACCCGGTCTTTGTCGGCTGAAAGGTTGATCACGCAATTGGAAATGATGACATCCACCGAATCGTCGGGCAGTGGGATGTGTTCAATTTCGCCCTTCAAGAACTCGACGTTTTCGACTCCGGCTCTGCGCTTGTTCTCGTTAGCCAGCGCGAGCATCTCATCCGTCATGTCAAGGCCGTAGGCCTTCCCATTCGGAGCGACCCGCTTCGCCGAGAGCAACACATCTATACCTCCTCCAGAACCGAGGTCTAAGACAACTTCGCCCGGATTCAGCTTGGCCAGAGCGGTTGGATTCCCGCAGCCTAACGAGGCCAGCAGAGCTTCTTCAGGAATCTGCTGTGCTTGCGATGAGTCGTAAAGATTGGACGTGATCGGATCGCTGCACCCGCTGCCGGGAGTCGCCCCACAACACGAACTGCCGCCACTCGTCACTCGCAAAGCCGCTTGGCCATATTTCTTTTTGACGACTTCTTTAATATCCGTACCAGTCATGGCATTCCCCTACCGACAGATTTGAACGATCTCCTCGGGTTTCACAGCTTGGTTACGAGTGCAGCACTCGGCATACAGAAACTGAAGCAGTTCCTGAAGTGCGTCAGTGTTTGCGGTATAGCGGAGAAATGTGCTTTCTCTCTGAACATGGACGAGGTCTTCCGCTTTGAGCTTGTCGAGATGATGCGACAGCGTGGAATTTGGAATATCCAGCTCTTCCTGAATCTCGCCGGCTACAAGACCTTCCGGGTGAGCGGACAGCAACAACTGCATGATGCGTAGTCGCGGCTCTGTTCCCATGGCGGAGAACATGTCTGCGTACTTGGCCACCTGCTCGGCAGACTTCCTGGACTGGCCTGCTTTCATAGTTCGATATTTGCAGAAATATGGATAGACTGTCAAGCAGACCATCTTTCGCATCCAGCCGGGTGCCCCACTCATTCGCGTTTTGTGCGAATGAGTGGGTTTCGTCACAATCCGACTGAGAGCCGGATCACAGTCAAACTGAGACCCCGCGCGTACTCTACCGGGATGACCAAGGCTCTGCATCGCTATTATGGCAACCATGATCTGCATTTCATCACTTGCAGTTGCTACCACCGCCAGTCGCAACTGGGCACTCCCGAACGCCGCGATCTTTTCCTGCGGATCCTGGAAGAAGCGCGCCAGAAATATCGCTTCGTGATTCACGGATACGTAGTCATGCCGGAGCACTTTCATCTGCTCATGACCGAGCCGGAACAGGGCGATCCCTCGGTAGTAATGAAAGTCCTGAAAGAAAGGTTCACGAAAAAGCTAAGAACCGAAGTTGGAGTTGAGGGTGGAACCGAGGGTGCCCCACTCATCGCGTCCTTTGCGATGAGTGGGTTCCCGCGTCCAGAACCCGCTCCGGTTTGGCAGAAACGTCTCTACGATTTCAACCTGTGGACGGAAGATAAGCACATAGAGAAGCTGCGCTACATGCACCGCAACCCGGTGAAGCGAGGACTGGTGGGAAGACCGGAGCAGTGGAAGTGGAGCAGCTTTCGTTCCTATCTTTTCGGAGAAGCTGGCCTGGTGCGCGTTAAATTTCAGGAGTGGCCGATGGAGATCAAAAGTCGCCCGGTCGCGACGTTTGGCGATGGAAACGCTGCGAGCCTCCTCCTAACTCGCAGCGACCCACTCCTTCGCAAAGGACGCGAATGAGTGGGGCACCCGGCAACCGTCATGCCGGGTACAAGTGCGAATTCGCACTCATACGCTCCGAGTACGTCTGAAGTGGACTTTCCTTCGTACAGCAGGATTTTCATAAGCGCTCCCTAGAGGTAATACATCAGGCTGTGCAGAACTGACTCGTGCATTTTTTTAAACTCCTGTAATTGTTCACCGGAGAAAGTCCGAGGATCAAACGATTCCTTGAGAGCGCGAGCTGGATGGATCAGGTTCCGGAATTTCCTAATCTTGTCAACCACTTCCTTCGCGATGTGTTCTGGTAATTCCCCATCCTCGCGAATGTGAGATGGAACATCGATGGGAGCATTCAGAACATCAACCTTGTTAGCTGCCTCAGTCAAGTCAGACATATTCACCGAGTCGGGTATTTTGAGTTCACCACCATTCTCCTCGCCGAACTCAACCAGTAGATAAGTCAAAATCGCAGCCTCAACCGCCAACCCCAAAGCGACCGCCGCCATGAAGTATTGACCGGACTCCTCCAGTTCGTGAACCCTGTCCTGGTAAAACGCGAAAAGATCATTCGCGGCGTCGCCGTGTCGAGTTCCCGTTAGCTTTACCATTTGCTCATGATATTACGGGTCTGCGGCTTGTGGCACCGGCACTCGCAGCAACGGCTGGCCTTCTCCATTTCAGGTCCCGAAGGTAGGCCGGGTGCCCCACTCATTCGCGCTCTTTGCGAATGAATGGGCGCTGGCACTGCCCCAGTCCTCAGGGTGCATTGCTGAGATGTGAACGCCATCACACTCTCGCGTCTAGCCACGGAGACCACGGCTCTCCATCAACCGACTTTTTTCATCACACTCAACCTGTGAGAGCCATCACAGACTTCCAGCCCGACAAGTGCAACAATTCTTCTTGATGAGGGCAATGGATAAGTGCGCCTGTCGTCCAGGGCGGCCTTAGTAGCCGACCCAAGGTACTTGTAAGCGCTCTTTGACAACCGCAAATTGAGGCGACAACCTGCGTCAAGCTGATTCCGAAATCCTCAAGAAAGCGGGGAAATCGCCGCTAAGTCCTTATTCCAGAATACTTTGATATAAGTCATTTAGATTCAAAGACCAAGTCCAAAAATTCCCGCTAACACCATGATTCCAGGAACCAGGGGGGGAGGGGGGTGGGGTGGCTTCGGAGTGAATAGAGGAGAAATTAACTCGACCGCTCACCACTCAAAAAGATGGATGATAAACAGGATCACCGTAGCTCCCAGCGGCAGCAGCATCCCAGCGCGCAGGCTCCCCGTAGTATGAGAGATCGCTCCCACCATCCAGGGAATCACCGCCGGTCCCACCGCCGCCAAAGAAAACATAACCGCGCCAATGCTGCGAGCAGCTACGCCGAAGCGCTGCGAAAGCCGGGCCACCGTGATCGGATACAACGTTGCGAAACTAAGTCCAGTAATCAGCGCCCCGCCAATCACTCCGGCCAGCGATGGAGCCCAGAGCATGAGTGCGATGCCTGCCGCTCCCGCCGCAGAGCCCGCGCGCAAGACGTGGCGCTCCGAAACGTGATGCAGAAAGGCGGTGCCTAGCGCCCGGCCCACGGTCAGCGCCGTCCAGAAAAATGCAGGCATCATAGATGCGATCGCCTCGCCGCGCGATCCGAGGCGCGAAACATAGGAGCCAATCCATCCGCCCACCGCCGTTTCCGCTCCCGGATACAGAAAAAACACGGCCGCGAAAAGCCAAATCGCCGGACTCTTCGCCAGTTTGCGCCAGGAAGATGAAGCCGACGATTCCGCGGACGTTTCCGCCGGAGGAAATGGCAGATTGCGCATAGCCAAAGCCAGCAATACCAGGAACAGCGCCACCGATCCGAGAAAGAATGGGAGTAACTTGTGAGCTGCCGTCCACGCCACCATCACCGAGCACAACGCCGCGCCCACGCCCCAGAAAAAATTCAGCAGGCTCACCGCGCTGGCTCTCGAACTTGCTTCCGCGCTTGCTCTCGAGGTATCGCGCGAAGTCAGCCCGGATCCAGTGCTGATTTCTGCTATCAGCAAATTGTCAGTCGGGATAATCAGCCCCAACCCGAGACCGCACGCTGCCACCGAGGCCAGCCCCAACCAGAGCGATCCCAGAAAGAGGGTGGCTACTCCGCAGGCCATCAACAGCAGCCCCGACAGAAATGCCGGACGATATCCCCGACGCGCCAGCAGAATTCCCGAGAGCTGTACGCCCACCAGCATGCCCAGAAACTGCACCAGAAAAAGATTGCCGGCCTGAGTGTCATTCATCGCCCAGCGAGCAATCAGGATGGGCAGCATCGGGCCCAGCAAAGTGGTGAGAATGCCGGTGGGAAGAAAGGCAATCTGGCCAGCCAGGATCAGTTTCCGGTTCGATGATGACTTCGATGATGACAAGGAAAGCTCGGCTTGAGTGCTAGCCAATATGAAAGAGGATATCCCAAGAGAATGTGAGGAGCCTTCACGATAGCGCAAGCATCGCAGCTCCAGAATGACGGGAAACGAAATTCCTGCACTCATGCAGACGCAGCCAAAAGGGCAACTGGCATCAAAACCGAAACCCACAAGTGTTAAACTATATTTTCGTAACGCCGGAGAGGTGGCCGAGAGGCTGAAGGCGGCGGTTTGCTAAACCGTTATACGGGCTAACACCTGTATCGAGGGTTCGAATCCCTCCCTCTCCGCCAGATTTTTATCTCCCGTAGACATAATCACCCGAACATCTGCACTATCTATGAGATCGACGAAGCCGATGGCCAGACATTCATTTCCATGGAACTGTTGGAAGGGCAGACCCTTCGTCACCTGATCGCCGGAAAGCCGCTGGACACGGGGACCGTGCTGTCACTTGGCATCGAGATCGCGGATGCATTGCACGCGGCACACGCCAAGGGCGTGGTTCACCGGAGTGTCCGAGCATGAGATTGCCTTCGCAGGCTTTTTCGGTTCGAGTTTCCCTGTTCTCGCGCCCTCCGACAGGGTTAGTCCTTTAAGGAGTTGCTCACGATCTATCTTCTCGACTTGCCGATGGAGCAGGACAGCGGCTCCAGAGAAAAAGGGGGGCTCCTCTCGCAGCCCGCAAGGTAGCGCGTTTGGGTGTGTGCTCTCAGTTAGTCTTTCCCCTTTCCCGTCAGAGGCACGGTTTGCGGACTGTTTGCAGCGTTGTCGGTGAACGTAACGTCCCCGGTGCGCGTTCCGGTTTCGGTCGGAGTGAAGGTCACCTTGATCTCGCAACTGGCGCCAGCAGCCACCGTGCCACCGTTAACGCAAGGGGTTACCTTCTTAGTCGCTTTGACGGTCGCTAGCGCGAAGTCGCCGCTGGTGGCAATGGTCGCGATGTTCAGCGTCGCATTTCCGCTGTTGGTGAGCGTGACCTTTTTCGCCGCGCTTGTGTCGCCCACCTCGATCGCGCCCCATTTCAGCGAGGTTGGCGACAGAGTAACGGCCGGACCGGTACCACCACAACTACTTGCACTACCGGGAGCCTCAGACTCCCAAGTCACACAGAAGCTTGTGCCGTCCGATGCGAGGGCCGACGGGACTGCTTCATCCGCGCCTCCACTGCTGACCATCGTGATCTCCTGCACGTTGCTACCGAAAGCGCTGATCGGACCGGATGTCGATGAGTCGGTTGCGTAATTGGTATCGGTCACCTCCGTGTAGTCCTCGCCAAAAGAGCCTGTGCCGAAATCGGAAAGCGGCAGGATGCCGCCCTGGCCCGTACAGCACGGCGCTTCGGCAATCCATTCACCCGACGACCGTTCCGCCCCGGAGACCGTCGCGGTCTTGCTGAAGGACTTTCCCGTGGTTACGTTCGTGATCGTGGTGGTGAACTCCGAGCCGCTGTAACTTGCTTGCGCCGACATCTGATTGCCGGGCGATACCGGGACGCTGCCAATTATCACGGAGCCTGCCGGGTAAAATTCGTACCAAGCATAATACACGGGGCTGGTGCCGTCACAATCGGCTTCCGTTCCAGTCTGTTCCACGGTGTCGGAGGAGTATCCGTCGATACCCACCCAAAACGCGGAGTAAGTGTTCGGGGTTACGGTGCAGTCTACGGTGGGGACTGTCCACGATCCGTTCGCCTGCGTGAAATCAGAGCCGGTCACGGCGTAGCCGCTCCAGTTTTCGCTCTCCACCGTACCGTCGTCACGCCATCCGTGAAACTTCATCGGTCTGTGCTGACGCGGGGATGCTACTGTTGTTGTTAGGGGCGTGATAGGTTCGCTCGGTGCCTGCCCCACGGCAGGCAGTATGCACATGGCAAGCACTCCCAAGATTCCTAACCGACTCGATAGCATAGATCCCCCAGTTCTTGCATGCCGGGATTTCGATCTTCGATCCCGGAATCGTGCCAGTCTATACGCAAATACAGCGACGTCAAGCAGTTTGTGTACTACCGCGTGTTAAAGCGAAGGTGTAGCGAACTGGGAAGCATGTTCCCAGCATCGCATGTAAGCTGACCCACCCTGGCATTCCTAAGAGAGTGAAGCGCGGTGGCTATCATTGTCGACAGTTTGCTAAGTGTCGATGTCGATTGCCTCATTGCCCCTTGCTCGGGATCGCCTGCTCCGCCAGTTGGTGTTGCTTTCTCACGATCTCGTCCACTAGAAACAAGTCGGTGAGCAGCGCGCGGAGATGGATGGAAGAGTTCAGATTGTCCATCAACTGGGAACTGATGGCGGGTTGGGCCAGAACCAGTTCAATGGCGGCAAGAGAATCGCGAACGTCGCGATCGAGCACCGCAAAGAAGGCCAAGTATTTGTCGGCGGGCGCAAGGCCTTCCTCTTCTACTGCCATCGCACAAGTTTCCACCAGCCCCGTCAAGGCTTTCACGGCGCGCTGCAGGTATTCACGGACTTGTCCACCCGATTTGCTGCCGTAGTCACTGGGCAACCCCTGCGCTGCGTAGGCCAGCATAAACTCGTAGCACTCTTCCACAGCTTCACACCGATTCGAGATCTCAGCCAGCATCGGTTAGTCCTCGACCACCCATCGCTTGGGATCGTGTTCTTTCAGATAAAAGTCACGGTTCATCCAGCCAAAGATCATCGATTTCGTGATCGGGAGCTTCTCCGGACGGAGCCCGAAATAGACGTGCATCATTACCAGCGCAATCAGCCCCACGCCCGCCAGCCCGTGCAGCACATACATCATGCCCCAGGTTCTGTCGCTGAACAGGTACGGATTGCGAGGGAAGAATATGGTTCGAACGCGAAACATCATGAACCCGCCCGTAAGAATCACCGACAGGCCGCACAAGATGATCACGCCATGGAAGAGCTTGTTCTCCAAGGGATATTTGGCAAACTTTCTAGGCGGTGGCGCAGACATTCCGAAAAACCGGCGAACTCTTCTCCGGGCATCTGCCAGATCGATTTGGTCAGGCCAGATCGACCAAAAGTCCAGCCAGAAGGAAGCATGAACGATGTGAAACATGATGGCAACCGTTAACACGGCGCCGGCGATCCAATGATAAGTCACCCAGGGAAACTGGAAGCCCACTTTCGGGAGAAATGCGGTAAACAACAGTGTCAACATGGAGGCTGCCATGGTCCAGTGAAACAGCCGCGCCACCAGCGAATGCCGCGGAACGCGCTTGGGGATTTTCGCAACGACTTCTGGTGCAGCATCGCTCACAAATTCTTTTTCCCTGGCGAAATACCTCAACCAAGTGGCATGGACGATCAGGAACATCAACCCTGCGATCAGCGCAACCCAGATCAGGAACCAGGCAATATGAATCGCCACCCTCTGTCCCCACGGACTCGTGGCCCACTCTAAGAAGTCCATGTTGCCTCCTCCACTCCTATTCCAATTCCAACGATGGCACGCTTCACCAGATTTCTCATCAGCGGGATCTTGTAGGCATTGAACTGCAACGGTATCGCTCCTTGCACCGCCAGTTTTCCCGCCATCTCACCCGTTGCCGCGTTGCGCGGCTTGCCGCGAACTGCATCTTCGACTGCCTTCAACCTTAACGGACGTGCGGCAGCGCCGTTCACGGCGATGCGGATGCGGTCGAACCTATCCCCCGATGTCACCATGGCTGAGGCTACGTTCATGAGCGGGAAGTCCCAAACGTTGCGGTCGCGCACCTTCTCAAAATAAAATTGTGCGCCCGACCAGGTGGACGGAATACGAATCGACGTCAGCAGGTCGCCGGGCTGCAGGATGTGCAGCCGGGTTATGTCGATGTCTGGACCAATGAAGTAATCTTCTGCATCCACCACGCGATCACCTCTGGCTGTGCGCACGACGAACTTGGCGTCCAGCGCAATCAGGGCGGGAGCTGAATCGGAGGGATTCACCGCTACACAACGGTCGGCGTGCAGGATCGCATGCTCGCGGTTGCGGCCTTCCGGCGTGTCGGCATAGCAAATGTTGCCGCCAGCGCGGTAGCACGGCCAACCGCCGCGGTAATACCAGCAGCGCGTGTCCTGCGTTACATTGCCACCGATGGTGCCCTGATTGCGGATTTGCGGTGACGCGACTAATTCCGCGGCCTGCGCCAGCAGATCATATTTTTGCTTGATGATGGGATGATTCACTACTTCAGTGAGCGTGGTCATGGCGCCGATTTCGATACCGTCGTTACCATTACTGCCGGTCGCGCGAACTCCTCGCAGTTCGTCGATTCCGCTCAGGTCGACCACCGCCCTGGGCTTCCGGATTCGATCTTTCAGCCAGTCCATGCTGTCCAGACCTCCGGCCAGCACCAAAGCATCGCTTCCGTGCTGTGCCAGAAGCTTCTGCGCATCGGCCACGGAAGTCGGCTGATACAGCTCGAAAGCGGCCATTACGTCTCGTATGACAGCCATAACTCTCCTTCAAATTCCAGCGATCCAATGGGTATCAAATGTGCGCCATCAGGGGATGTTGCATCGGCCGGCCCGCTTCGAGCGACGTCAGAATCGTGTCGGCGTTTACCGGGGCGCGCTGGAAAATCTCGTCCCCCAGGGCATCCGAGAGCGCGTTCAAGATGGAGGCACACCCGCCTCCCACCGGCGGCTCGCCAATGCCGCGAGCGCCCACCGGCGTCTCCGGGTCGGGAATATCTAACGCTGTCCATTGCATGTCGACCGGCACATCGAGAATCGTCGGCGGTTTGCTGTGATGAAATCGTTTCGAAAGCATCTCGCCGTAGTGCGGGTCGAATACCCACTTCTGACCGAGCGCGTGACCGATGCCGAGCGTCGAACGGCCGAGCATTTGGCCGCCCAGTGCGCGGGGATGAATCACGGTCCCGACGTCGCCGGAGGCGAGGAAATCCACGATGTAGTACTTGCCGGTTTCGACATCGACTTCAACCTCGGCGAAGCTGGCGACATAGGAAAACGTCACGCCGTCGCGCGGATAGTTGTCTTTGGCTGCCGCCACCAGGCCCTGGCCCGCCAACGCCGCCACCGACGCCTTCGTCAATTTGTGGACATCGGCGGGCGCCTCGTGGCCATCGTAGACGCCGCCCAGCTCGATCGCATGTTTCGCGGCCTGCGCCAAAGTCATGCCGGCGCCGCCGCCTTTCCGGAACACACGTTCGTGGGCAACCTCGTATTGTTCCGCTTTGCCTCCGAGTTTCTTGGCCGCGATTTCCTGCAGCTTCTTCTTCGCCTCCATCGCGGTCGCATACGCGGCTCGCGTCATGGCGTGAGTGGTCTGGCTGCCGCCAGAGACGCAGGTGAAAGGAAGGTTCTTTGCCGTGTTACCCCACACGACGTCGCATTTCTCCCAGGGCACGCCTAGAACTTCCGCGCCCGCGCGGTGAACATCAATCACCGACTCCGTGCCCAAATTGCCGACGCCCGACTGGAAGGTGATCCGGCCATCCGGCTTGATCACGAGCAGCCCGTCAAATCCGATGGTGCCGCCAACATAACAACTCAGCGACACGCCGACGCCGCGAACTTTCGTGCCCATCTTCTTTGGAGTGCGTGCCACACGCTCGCTCCATTTGAATTGCTCGGCGCCCCGGTCGAGTGCCTCCTTGAGGAATGCGCTGGTGGCATACTGCCGTTTTCCCTGCACTGCTGGTCCGAACTGTGCCTTGCCCTCCGGGCAGTTGATGCGGCGGATCGCCACCTGGTCAACTCCGAGCCTGCGCCCAGCTTTTGCGATGATCGGCTCGATGATCACGATCCCCTGCAGCCCGCCCGGTGAACTCTGCGCGCTGCGCGGCGGCGTGTTCGTCAGCACCGTCACGCCGCGCCAGCGCATGGCTTGCGGCTGGTACAACAAAGAGACGATGCGTCCCGACGATGGCGCATCTCCCACTGCGTCATAGGGACCGTTGTCGCAAACAACGAACATGTCGAGAGCCGTGATCCTTCCTTCTTTCGAGAAGCCGACTTTCATCCTTCCTTGAAAGCTGGGCCGTGCGCGTCCGATGAAGGTCTCCTCCTCGCGGCTGATGCGCATCATCACCGGAGCATTCGTTTTCTTGGCCAGGAGCGCAGGGATGATCATGGTTACCCCGCCGGTGATCTTGCTGCCAAAACCGCCTCCGGTGTATTCGCTGATGAAAACAATTTTGTCCGCATCGATGTTCAACCAGCGCGCGATCGCGGGCAGCGTTTGCGCGGTGCTTTGCGTGCCCGTGTAAATGTAGACCTTGCCGTTCTGCCAGTACGCCAACGCGCTGCGAGTCTCCAGCGTCTGATGGCTGGTGTCGGGCGTGACGAACGTCTCATCAAGAACGAGCGCCGCATTCTTGAAGCCGGAATCGAGATCGCCGTACGACCATTCGTCGGACGTCTTGCCCATCGGAAGACGGCCATGCTTTTCCTCGGCAAAGTCAGCCTTGGTCCACTTGAGTTCCGTAACCATGGGCGTGCCCGGACCTTGCGGCGACGCGGGCCGGGTCCACACATTGCCATCCGTTCGCGGATTGGGACCACCCGGCCGCAGGGTATCGAGCGGATCGACGACGAAGGGAAGCGGCTCAAAATCAATTTCAATCTTCTCGATCGCTTCCGCGGCGGTGAGTTCGTCGACTGCGGCAACGGCAAGAATCGGTTCGCCCTGATAAACCGGTTCCATGGTGAGACCACGTTCTCCCCACTTGCTGGCCTTGATCACGGTGCCATTGTCGGTAAGCGTATCGGCCGGGGCGGGAAGATCGTCGGCGGTGAGAATGGCTTTGACGCCAGGCATCGCGAGCGCTTCACCCGCGTGGATACGCTTTACCCGCGCATGTGGCATCGGGCTCAGCAGCAGCTTACAGAACAGCATGCCTTCCGCACGAAAGTCCTCGGCGTATTTTGCCTGACCGGTAACCTTCGCGTACAAATCCGGAGTCGTATAGTTCTTCCCGATCAGCTTGTAACCAGCTCCGTATTGGCGCCCGGTAGTTTTGCTCTCAGCAACCTTTTTGTTATCCAAGCTTAGACCTCCGCATATTCTCGGCGCCGCGCATCAACGCGGTCAAAATCTTGTCGTAGTCCTGGCAGCGGCACAGGCATCCCGAAATGCCGTTCGCCAACTCCTGGCGAGTGGGATTAGGGTTCGTTTTCAGGTATCCCACCGTGGTCATAATGAAACCGGACATACAGAACGCGCACTGAAATCCCTGTTCGTCGATGACCCCCTGCTGTACCGGATGCAGGGTTCCGTCGGCACTTGCCAGGCCTTCGATAGTGACAACTTTCCGGCCACGCACTGTGTGCGTGAGCACGGAACATGAATAAAGTGGAATATCGTCGACAAGAACGGTGCAAGCTCCGCACTCAGCGCGGTCACATCCGAGCTTCGTGCCGGTCAGGCCCAGCTTGTAACGCAGCGTTGACGACAGCGTCTCTTGCTTCATGACATCGACGCGTCGCTGCTGACCGTTCACGTTGAGTGTAATCAGCCGCTCGCCCACGCCGGCAGTCGACTGCTGGCCGTGCAGAAGAGTGGAGGCGCGAAACAGATAACCCGCCGATGAGACTGCTACGCCGCTGGTGATGACCCCTTTAATGAAGTTGCGCCTCGAAACAGCTTTCGGCACGTCTTCGATTGCCTTGGAACTTGCCTTGTCCGTCATGGCGGGTAACCTCTTATCTCGTGCAGCCGATGTTACCGTTTTGCGGAACGATATGCATGGGATGCCACATCTAAGCAGTTGGATTACAAGAAATTTGGATTACAAGAAATAACGCCCGGATTCGCAGATTCTTGATGCATTCACGCAATACTTGAGGTCCGCTGCCACTTCCCGGACAGCTACCGGTCGTCGCGGAGGGGGGACAGAGCTGTCAGCCGGCTGTAGTCCACTCCGCGAGCATCCTTCCCGTTGTCCTCGAAGCTCACCACTTCCGGCACTACTGCCACCACTTCCTCGGCAATGACGCTCACTTCGTGTTCGGCCTGCATTTTAAATAGGCTATACTGCTTTCCCCATTTCCCTTCCGGAGAACTTAAATGAAACGAATTGCCTTTGCCGTTTGTCTGGTGCTTTCGATGCAACTGGCGGCTCAGACCGGTTCGGCTCCGACTGCTTCGTCCAATCCGAAGGTCAGGGCAATTACCGGATTCGTTCGGCTGGACAGAGAAACCTACCAAAAGCAGATTGCCGATGCTCTCTTCGTCTTGCGGAGAGTAAAGGCCGAATTCGAATCCTCTGGTTACGAAGTGGAGACTGTGCGTCTGACAACTCAACCGCTGGCAGAACTCGTAGCCGGTATTCCCGAGGATCAGGCACTCGCGTTTCTTGCCCGGCTTGACCAACTCTCCGTAAAGGAAAACTTCCTGCCGAACGTTGGGCCGGCAATGCTGCACGATAGTGATGATCCCGCGACCATGCATCTCCTGGAGCGCGCGCTCTCGACTCTGCCAGACATCGAGGGCAGCGCCATCATCGCTGATGAAACCGGAATTCATTGGAAAACAATTCGCCGTACCGCTGAACTCGTGAAGTATGTCAGCGAGCACAGTTCGCGCAGCCGGGGAACTTTCAACTTCACCGCCACCGCCATGCTGAAACCGTTTTCACCATTCTTTCCCGGTTCTTATCACACCGGCGCCGGTGGGCAATTCGCCGTTGGTTTCGAGGGCGCCAATGTTGTTCGCGACGTTTTCACTAAGGATAAGGGAAATGCCGAAACCGCTACAGCCGACCTGACTGCGGCTCTCACAAAACATGCATCCGTGGCCGACGCAGTGGGCAAGAAGATCGCCGCGGAAACGGGCTGGACCTACATGGGAGTCGACCCTACTCCCGCACCTTTGGGGGACGTATCGATAGGAGCCGCCATCGAAGCATTCACGGGCGTGAGGTTCGGCTCCAGCGGGACGCTCACTGCTGCCCGCATTATCACGACTGCCGTGAAGGCCGTGCCCGTGGCTCAGGTCGGCTACTCCGGGCTGATGGTGCCTGTGATGGAGGACCGGGTTTTGGCACAACGCTGGGCAGAGTCCACTTACAATATCGACTCATTGCTTGCATACTCGGCGGTGTGCGGCACCGGTCTGGATACGATCCCGCTCCCAGGCGACATTAGCCTCGAGCAAATGGAACGCATTTTCAGCGATGTAGCTTCGCTCGCAACCAAATGGAACAAGCCTCTCTCGGCAAGACTGCAGCCTGTTCACGACAAGAAGCCGGGTGATCAGACCGACTTTCAGGATCCGTATCTCTTCAATACTATGGTGCATCCTTTGCAGTAGCTTGTTGAGTCCCGGAGACCTGATCACGTTTACGACTTCCGGATTGCTGACAATCGGAGAGTGATTAGACGCGACCGTGCCAGAGCCGCCATTCATCTTCCGCGTGTGGTCTCGTCGAGCGTGATTCCCCTCTGCCGCTGCTCGAATTTCGCTTCAAATTTTGCTGTCTTACGCCCAGTCCGGTCTGCTGATCGGACGTTTTTGACTTGAAAGCCATTTTTCTGTTTACTCTATGTACCACTAGGCGGTGCGACAATGCCGGCAGGTTCAACCACAAGTGGAGAACGCCATCTCGGCGACACAATGCGTCGGGATGCGTGGTGGCTTGAGTTGTTGCCCGTCATTGCTCTGCTCGGTGCGTTCGGAATTTATGCCACCCTGAGGGCCTTTGAAGGGACCTACTACGAATGGGGGCCGTACCTCTCTCCGTTTTATTCGCCTCTCATTGACCCGCATCATCGATGGTGGCCGTTTTCGCCGGCGCTCTTGATCCTGGTTTGGCCTTTGGGATTCCGCGTCACGTGCTATTACTATCGCAAGGCTTATTATCGGGCTTTTTTTATGGATCCACCCGCCTGCGCCGTCAGCGAGCGCGGCAACCACCGCTATCGAGGCGAGACTGCGTTCCCTTTTATTCTGCAAAATCTCCATCGCTACTTCTTGTATGTTGGCTTCATCTTCCTGATTTTTCTTTGGCGCGACGCATTCCGTGCTTTCTTTTTTGAGGGACGGATCGGAGTCGGTATAGGTACCCTGGTCCTGCTGTGCAACGTAATCCTGCTGACGACTTACGCCTTGTCCTGCCACTCGCTCCGCCACATCGCGGGAGGGAAACTCGACTGCTTTTCCTGTGCAGCCTTCGGAGGCCCGCGCCATGGCGCGTGGCGCTGGTTGAGCGTGTTGAATGAGCGCCACATGCTTTATGCCTGGATCAGTCTGATTACGGTTGGTCTTACGGACCTCTATGTCCGGCTGGTTGCGAGCGGCACAATAACCGATTTGAGACTCTTGTGACGACAGAATATGAAACTCACGACCACGATGTATTGATCATCGGCGCCGGCGGCGCCGGCCTGCGAGCGGCCATCGGAGCCCTGGCACAGGGCGTGAAAGTGGGAGTGGTTTGCAAATCGCTCCTCGGCAAAGCGCACACCGTGATGGCGGAGGGTGGAATCGCGGCGGCGATGGCCAATGTCGACAGCGCAGACGACTGGCGCACTCATTTTCGTGACACCATGCGCGGTGGCAAGCTGCTCAACAACTGGCGCATGGCGCAAATTCACGCCCAGGAAGCGCCCGAGCGCGTGCGCGAGCTGGAACAATGGGGAGCGCTTTTTGATCGCACCGAAGACGGACAAATCCTGCAGCGTGCCTTCGGCGGTCACACCTTCCGCCGGCTCTGCCACGTGGGCGACCGTACGGGCCTGGAAATGATCCGCACGTTGCAAGACCGGGGCGTGCAATTAGGGATTGACGTCTACATGGAATGCACGATCACCCGCCTACTAAAGGATGGGGATCGCGTCGCCGGAGCATTCGGTTACTGGCGTGAACAGGGCCGATTCGTGGTATTTCGAGCCAAGTCGATTGTCCTGGCTACCGGCGGTATTGGGAAGGCGTGGAAGATTACTTCCAATTCGTGGGAATACACCGGCGACGGAATGGCGCTCGCCTACGACGCAGGGGCTGAGTTGATGGATATGGAGTTTGTGCAATTCCATCCGACTGGCATGGTGTGGCCTCCGGGAGTGCAAGGGATTCTCGTCACCGAAGCGATCCGCGGCGAAGGAGGCGTTCTCCGCAACAAATTAGGACAGCGCTTCATGGAGAAGTACGATCCGAAAAAGATGGAGCTTTCTACCCGCGATGTGGTGGCGCGCGCGATCTATACCGAAGTGCGCGAAGGCCGCGGCACAGAACATGGCGGCGCTTATCTCGACATCTCGCACAAGCCCGCCGATTATGTGAAGAAGAAACTGCCGAGCATGTACCACCAATTCAAGGAGCTTGCCGACATAGATATCACCAAGGGGCCGATGGAAGTCGGACCCACCTGCCATTACATGATGGGAGGTATTCGCGTCGATGCCGAAACCGCGAAATCGTCCGTAGCCGGACTCTTTGCTGCGGGAGAGGCCGCGGCCGGACTGCACGGCGCCAACCGGTTGGGTGGCAATTCTCTTTCCGACCTGCTCGTCTTCGGCCGCCGTGCGGGGTATGCCGCCGCCGAGCACGCAAAAAAAGTGCCAACTGCGTCCATCGACTCCGGACAGATCGAAGAAGCTGCCCGCGACATGCTGGCTCCCTTCGAGCGCAAGGATGGTACGAATCCTTACGCGATTCATCGAGATTTGCAGCAAAACATGCAGAATCTGGTCGGCATCTTTCGGAATGAAGAAGACCTGATTCGTGCATTGGAGGAGCTGGAGAGATTGCAAGTGCTCGCCGCGAGGTCGAGCGTCGAAGGCTCACGATTGTTCAATCCCGGCTGGCACCTCGCCCAGGACCTAAAGGCGATGCTGACGGTTTCCGAGGCCGTCACGCGCAGCGCAATTGCGCGCCGGGAGAGCCGCGGAGCTCACAGCCGGATCGATCATCCTGGCCTCGACGCGGCCTGGGGAACGAAGAACAATGTAATCGTCCGCGAGGGCGGCGCAATGACGCTTCGCCAATCGCCGGTTCCGGAATTGCCCGAGGAACTGAAGCAATTGGTTGCGCAAGAAAAATAGAAGAGAAATAGAAGAGAAATAGAAGAAAAATAGCGGAGGCGCGATGGCAGAAGCTATCTTTGAGGTGTTCCGGGGAGACCGCGAAGGTGGGCAGGCTGCCACCTACCGTGTCCCCATTGCCCCGGGGATGGTTGTGCTGGACGCGCTCCACCATATCCAGGCTCACCAGGCACCCGATCTGGCGGTGCGCTGGAATTGTAAAGCCGGCAAGTGCGGCTCCTGCTCGGCGGAGGTCAATGGTCGGCCGCGGCTCACCTGCAAAACCCGTATGGACGCGCTTCCCTTGGATAAGCCCATCACGGTCTACCCAATGAAGGCATTCCCCGTGATCAAAGATTTGGTCACCGATGTTTCCTGGAATTACCGGGTGAACAAGAAGATTCCGCCGTTCGAGCCCCGTCCCGGCACTGATTGGAAAATGTACCAGGAAGACGTGGATCGGGTGCAGGAGTTTCGCAAGTGCATTGAATGCTTCTTGTGTCAGAATGTGTGCCATGTTCTGCGTGAGCACGGAGAGATGGAGCTGTTCGGTGGGCCGCGGTTTTTCGTGCGGGTTGCCGGGCTCGAAATGCATCCTCTCGACTCGAAGTCTCGCACGCGCATGCTCAAGGATGAGCTCGGCCTCGGCCTTTGCAATATCACCAAGTGCTGCACGGAAGTGTGCCCCGAGGAGATCCACATCACGGACAATGCGATCATTCCGTTGAAGGAGCGTGTGGTCGACGAATTTTATGATCCCGTACTCATGCTGGTTCGGAAAATTCGCGGAACGAAAAAAGAATCGGGCTGACGCTAAAAGGAGGTTCCATGGAGTTCAAGCTGAAGACTATCTCGAAGGCAGGTATTCCGGAAGCGATCTCGAAAGTCGAGCTCTACCGCTCCCTCAATGAACCGGAAGAGGCCGAATCGATTTGCCGCGACATTCTGGCAGCCGAGCCCGAACACCAACTGGCGCTCCGCCTGCTGGGCCTTGCGATCACCGACCAGTTCTGCGGAGACGCATCGGATCGCTACAGGGAAGTGGAAGAACTTTTCCAGAGGCTCGTCGAGCGCTACGAACGCCTGTATTACACGGGGCTCCTACATGAACGCCGAGCCAAGGCACAAATGGGTGTCGGCCGCTCTCCCCACACCCTCGCCCCGCTCTTCGGGGAAGCGATGCGCTGCTTCGCGGAAGCGGAAATGATTCGTCCGGTGGGCAACGATGATGCGATCCTTCGCTGGAACCGTTGCGCCCGGCTGCTCCAAAGCCATCCTGGCTTTCATGAAGAGAAAGAGTCGGAAGCATTCGACGCCCATGATAGCTCGCCAATCTGAACTTATTTGACCTGGGCCGCTGGTCGAGAACTGTCGTCTGGGCTCTAGGGTTGACTTCGTTTTCGACTATGCAAGGGCCTGTCGGAGGTATCCTGCGACGTCGCTAATGAAGCGATGAACCGACACCTCCGCGATGCGGTGACCGACGATCGCGTTCATAGCCTTCCCCAGGGCGCCGAATGGTGGTTCGTAAAGACCCAAGAAATCCAGCTGCGTTTCGGTACCGGTCAGCGGGTAGATAGAAAGCTCGGCCTTCATGAGCGGGAACAAGCGTGGCATGGTCGCCGCCTCCCATTCGAGCAGCAACAGAGTGGTGGGGGTCGACATGACATCAAGGACCTTCTCCTCGACGTTCTTGACGGAAATCTTGATATCGGATTTGACCCCAATACCAGCAACGTCGACGTGCAGTTCAGCAGCGATCGATTGCGCCCGATAAGCGGCAGCCTTAGTAGCCGATTGGAACACGGTGAGGGCGTCCTGCCTCAGTGCATCGCGGACTCGCTCGTAGGGATGGTTCACGTAGTCGTAGCAGCGAATCTCACGCCTTTTACTCATCAGCGTCGTTCCGTCCAGATTGAGAGACTGTCTTCGAACCGACGGTCAGAGAACTGTACCATACTGCGACATGGGATTGAGCATGGATCACGGGAAACCCGGAACGCCGAGGCGCAGCGTGGGCGATCGTACGAATTCAATGAATGCCGAGCCGGCCCAGGTTTCCGCCAAGCCCGTTTCTGGATAAAGCTTCCGGTTGGCCGACTATACATGCTCGATCAGCACACTTCGGCTTGGTAGCTGTTAGTTTGCGGGTCCAGCAAACAGCAGCAGATTCCCATCCGGATCCTTGACGACGAAATTCTTGGCGCCCCAAGGCTGCTTTTTCAGCGTCTGGTGAAAGGCAACACCAGCGGACTGAAACTCAAGAAACAGCAGCTTGATCTCGTCCGCTGTAGCGGCGGTCATAGATACCGATAACAGTTCCTCCCGATCGCGGACCGTCGACTCGATTACTGGTCGCTCGACACACCTTAGATTGAGACGCGCCGCGTCGCGACCCACCTGTGCATAGTAGGGAGGTTTGCCGTAACTGAACACAAGCGAAAAGCCTAACTTCTCACGGAAAAATTCGCATGATCTCTGGATATCGGTGACGAACAGTTGCGGCTCTGCACTGACAATCGTTGCTTTGGATGGCGACGACTTGGATGGCGACGACTTCACCTTGAGAGGCGTTTTCGAAAGTCCAGTTTTCAGGGCTTGCCAACTATCGAAGCCTTGCTGTCTTGCGACCATTTCTTGCGCATCGCTGAGCTTAAAGCTCGCCGCAAGAACCTCGGAGTCGGGCATATTCAGGAAACGAGGCAAATGCCCGCGGATTTGTGCGGCGACGGGATAGTGGCGTTCGCGATGCCACCGCAATATGAGCTTGGCTTGCTTTTTGAGGTTCTCTAGATTGGGCATGTGGGCCTCCACGATGAGATCGTAGGTGGGCATTGCCCTTCGGCGAAGTGCCGTTGCATCCTACATGCGCAGGTTGCAGTATCTGCGACCGTGTCAGTAGTTGTCAATTGAGAACGACGCCGCGCTACACGTTGTTGGGCCGCACTTACGCATTTTGTCGTATCACGGGCAACTCTTACCTAATCCGGTAAAGGAAGGGGTTGCCGACAAACCTCCCGGAACCGCGGTCGCTGACTTCTCCGAAGCCCGTTTCTGGACCGTATGCCAAGGCTTACAACAACCGGCTTCAAAAGTTCAGGGGGGATGTATCGCGATACAGTCAGAAGTGTTTAGGGCTCTAACGGAAGCACCGATTGGAAAGCCAGGGACGTCCTGCACGGAATTAGAGCTGGCCACGGCGCGGAGAAGCCGGTGACGAAGAGAATTGACGTGGCCACCGTGGCCAAGCCTTTCATCGGAGCCGTCTCATTCCGTTCTTATTTTATCGATTGCAGCGCCGGTTCCAGCCAGGAGAAAAGAAAGTTATTGATCTCTGGAAACTGCACGGAAAGCAGGCTCAAAAGCGGTACGAAAACAAAAGTTCCGAGCCGCACCCAGAAATCCAGTCCCAGTTCCCCCGGTTTGGTGTTTGTGATACGGCTCAGAAGGGGTTCGGCGTACATCTGGCCGTACACGACGCCTACAACCAGCGAAATCGTAAAAAAGATAGAAATCAGCAGGACGTGAAAGCTTTCTTTCGATTCGAAGGGATAGCTGCTATACGAAATCAACACAAACACAAACACGCCAGCCAACGCGAGAATCAGCGTCTGCAGCCGGCGTAGAGGTACAAGGATGACGTTCAAGTAAAATAAACAAAGGAAGTACTCTACCGCGCGCATCGTCGGGTCTTTAGCCGGCGGCTCGACCGCCTCCGACTCCCCATCGGAATCTTTCGGGGAGCCAGATTTCGTTGCAGGAGGCGCATACGCCTCCTTCCCCCACTGCTGGTTCGCGTAAATCAGCGCCTCCGACACTGTCTTCGCGAGGTTCACCTGCAGGGTGTGAAACAGTTGGTAGAGTTCGCTCACGGTGCGGCGGCGAGCCTTTCCATCCAGGAGCTTTTCGTATTTGGCCGACACATCCTCGGATGACTTCTTCGAATCCTCAATAGCCGTCCCCAGAGCGCTGTCCCCCACGATTCCGCTATTTTGAATTTGTGTGAGCGCTTCCAATTCTCCACCTAGCAACTGTACGAACTCCTGCCTCCCACTGCCTGCGAGCCTCCATAAGGGCTTCCAAGTCAGACTCTTTAGGTCGCTGAATCCCCGGCGGAAACGAGCTCTTTCGATTGCCCGAAGCAGAGTTCTAAATTCCAGCCACAACGCAACAATGTGTGTTACGAGATAGCACACCAACAAGAGACAGGAATACAGGAGAATCCAATACAGCAACTTATAGGTTGTCGATTCGAACGCCTCTGCGATTTCCGACGGCTTCATCAGCAGGAAAATCAGAACGATTCCTACAACCGCAGGAATTGCGGTCTTCTTGCCGAACGGGAGGGCTAGGCTTTTCCAGGGCCATTCACCGTGGTTCGCGAGTGCCTTCAACCGCACCCGCTCGGAAGCCACGGGCACCAACCTTTCATTAAAATCGCTTGCGTCCGGAAGAACCATGTCTTTCTCTTCCGTGGAGACGATACCGGTCAATGCTTGCCAGAACCACCAAATCCATGCGGCCAGAACGAATAGAAGCGGAAGCAATGGAGAAACGCCTGAGTTGACGTGGATATACCGATAGACGAAATTTCCGAGACTACTTTCACACTTTCCCGACCATATCCACAAGGTCAACAAACTCGTGCCAACGCTGGACGCCACGCATATGACGGCTCCAGAACGTGCGAGCGCACTGCTCCCGCGCGCCTTGAAGCCCCTGTACAAAGCCCAACCAAGCAATAGGGTGCTGACGAGGTAAGAAAACATTTCTGGCCCCGTCCCGCTGAACCGGTTAAACCAAATGACTGCCGGAAATACGAAAAGGGTTTGAGCAATCCAAAGAAGCAGGCTCCCCGTGAACAGCAAACAATTGCGCGCTCTGGAATGGTGGTTGTTGAAGCGCCCAAGAATTTCAGATCGCGATAATGCCCCAGGAGATGCCAGAAGTAGGGCCACGAATAGTGTAAGGACAAGCGTAAGCAACCAGAAAATTGTCCAGCTAACTGTGAAATGAACCGAGAAAGCAGAAGCTGGCTGGGGCGTCGCAGAGACAGGGCGGACGCTCGGTTCTGGCTTTATCACCTCTTGGTGTGTCCACTTCTCAACTTTCTGGAGAACCTTCGGAGACAGGTCGTCCAGAACGGCAACCGGCCAGTAGCCATCCCTTCCTACCGTCGTCAACCACAAGTGCGCGCGCCAGGGATCAACGTCTGCACTAAGAAAAGAGGGAAGCCCAAACTGTTCGTAGGCGGCCGCTGGAAGTTTGTCGCGGTCGGAGTCGGCTTCTGCTAGCAAAGACTGAAGAGCATTGAAATCACCGACGGAGTAGCTATCCGGGAACAAACGCTGAGGTTTCTCCGGTTCGTCGTCGTGCGATGGCCCGTCCGGATTGTCGACGTCGGGTCGTAAAGACCAAGTAGGGAACTGAGATCCTGTCAACATCGGGTACGTCGTGACAGTAAGAATTCCGTGGAATCGTGGGTCATAAGAATCGTGGACCATGAGCAGGTCCGCGTCCGCAGTCACCAGCCGCGCTTGAGGATAGTTCTGCCGTAAATACCGGGAAAGAAAAATCATGTCGAGCGGATCGGAGGCACGAATAATGACCACTTTCGCGTGTTGCTTCCGCAAAGCGGCAACGATTTCCCGCAAGATCGATTCCTGCGACAGAGGGGTCTGCAGCGGCGCGTAAGCAGCAACGCTGTCATCGTCGTTACCAGTGACGCTCAAACTTAACGCTAACCCATTCTGCGGCGGATTCTTCCCGCTGTCCGCAGCCGACTGGATTTTAATGTTCTGCTGATAGGCGTTTCTCAATTGCGCAATCTCGCGCGGAAAATAAAGACGTGCAAGCGGGATGACCGGCTCAGGCGGCTCCGGCAGGCAAGCATTATCCGGCGTCTCCGTAGATTGTCGTTCTGAACGTGATGACTTATGAGGTCGATCCTGGTTTCCGAACGCAGTTTCATCCTCGGACAAAACAGCTACGTGAGAATGGAGGTGCTCTCGGTCTCTAAAAAAGATGCTCAGGTAATATTCTTGATCTTTGTCGCTAAATTGAAACGTCGCGAAATCCGGTCTCCCCTTGTGACCGAGTCTGCCCTTGGAATCGGACCGGGCCTCGGAGTCGGGCCATTCCCTAACTGTCGATTCGCAAAAGTCGTGCGCAGCTCCATAGCTGCTGATCGTGCCGCTGCGAATCAGGATTGTGGAGAATCGATCGTGCGACTGAGCATCAAGGACCGCGTTGAGCGACAATAGTGACCCCGAGAATGCGGGCCCATAGATTCGCAGCTTTCTCATTTCGTCAAGTTGCGGATCGGCGCCCGCGAGAATGCTTTGACGAATATTCAGCGCATTTTGGAACTGTTCGACGCGCAAGCCGCCGGTTGGCGTCTCACCGGCCACAAAGACGAAAAGAATGGTCGGCTTGCCGGGGTCATCGCCGGATTTCTGAAAGATCATCAGCCCCGGCAACGATTCTTGCTGGGCTCGAAATTCGGCTTGTGCCATACGCACGGTGAAGTCCGACGATTCGCTGTGGGTCGAGATGTCCCAGGGCATCCAGGCGCGTGAAAAGAGGTAGCCATTTGCCTGCGCCGCTTTTTGGATGGTTTCGATGCTGCGATCGAAGAGCAGCGCCATATGGGTGTGGACTGGATCTGGAAGCGACGCAATGACGAATTTGATGTGGCCCTGTTTCGCGCGAGGCACGTTCCAATGCGTACTGAGATACGCGCGGTCAGTACCTGATTCCGCGCCGAAATAGTCCTCAATCAATCCCGTGAGTTCTTTGGCCGGACAAATGGCCTTGCACCCTCCGCATGGGACGCTGCCGTCTCCGTTGACCGTTAACCGGCAGATTCCACCGCTAATTGTCGGAAATACTTCGGCTCCCGCTGGCGAGCTCCCCGCACGTGCGGAATCGGTTGCTTTTCCAGAATCGCGGTACGTCCTCGACTCCTGCTGCGAAAGGCTTGGCGTCAGCGGACCATTGCCTTGGTAGGCCGAGTAGGCAACGACCATACTAAAGAGCGCTAAGTAGCCCGCTTTCACGATTCCCGCCTTCCAGTCAGGTCGCTCGAACGACCGGCCGCTCGTGCGACAAGACTCGCCTTTCTGACTTTGGCCATCGACTCCTCGGCCCGACGTCTCCGCCGGATGCGGCGACGGTTACGGGGCTCTTGCGAGTTATGCCTTTCGAAAAGCGCCACAGACTCGAAGAGTCCGGAAACTGCCACATCGTTTGCAACCGAGAGTCGCTCTGTACTCTGTTCCAATCACAGTCTTGCGGCCACATAGTTCAGAGCCGACTCCAGAATCAAATCCGCCATGGGCTCCGCCGTTAATTTAGGGAATCTCGCGACAAATCTTAGTCAAACAGGCGATGTGCGGTGTCTCGGCGATTTCGACGCCCATCTAAGCACTTCCCGTCCCAGAGAGGGCGCCGCGGCGCTAATGGCAGCTAGCTCTTTACTCCGACATTCATCGCAGCTTCGGAATTGATGGTCACCAACTCCGCAGGATGATCAGGTCGTTGGCCCGCAGCATACTGGAATCAGGCCCCCACCCACTATAACGACTTCCAGGCATTTTTCCCTTCACGCCCTTTGCGCGGGGCGAGCGCTGTTGTGAGACATCTTGTCGCTGCCCGGTCACGGGCTGCTAACCGGAGATCATCCCGGGCCAGAAGTCCTCTTGTGGGAGATCACCAGTGATCTCCTCCAAGCCTGTTTCTGGACCGCGAGGAAGCGCCGCAGGGTTCACGGATTACTTCCGTGTAGCCGACCACATGCCGGGAATCGTGCAGATGGCAGTCGGCAACATCCAGAATGTCACTAACGAATTCCGACCTGTCCTCGCACGCTATCAATCAACCTCTTGGAATCGTAGCCGATCCCTGCCTTAAACACCGTCTCGACGTTCTCGATTTCGTCAATTCGTTTTGACGGATCGCCCTTGATCAAAACGAGGTCAGCCTGCTTGCCTGGCGCGAGGGTTCCGATTCGATCTTGCTTGCCGAGATATACAGCCCCATTGTCTGTGGCGATCTGAATGGCTTCCACTGGAGTGAAGCCCGCTTCCACGAGTAGCTCTATTTCGCGCTGATCGCCGAAACCCGGCAGCACGCCACCGTTTCCGGTGGGATCAGGGCCGGCAAGGAGCAAGCCCCCCGCCTTGACGAAGGCCACCTCAAAATCCATCTCTTTGCGCAGCAGCGCCGTCATCGGTGAATCCAAGGCCACTCTTGCACGAGCGGCGAGGTAGCTTTGCGCCGATTCTGCGGACATCGCATCCAACGTGCGCGGCTGCAATGCCGGCCGCCCCGGGGCACCGGCTTCAAACACCGGCAGCGTCGAAGTCACCGCGACGTGATGTGATACGAGATTGCGGATCATTTC
>JBEKXC010000003.1:0-51617 GCA_049512435.1 Terriglobales bacterium
GATCAGAACGCTGCCAATTTTCTTGAATTCTCCGGAACGAATGGCGGCATCGAGCGCCCGAAGGCGAGTGTCGGAGAGCCCGCTCTCAGCGGCAGAGGCCGTGGGCCAGCCCCGCGCCGTTGATTGTGATGAAGCTTCGGTTTGGCAGTTCGTCGCTACCGAAGAAGACAAGATTGCAAAGATCAATACCGCCGAGCGGGCATAGGTCATTCAGCAGCCCTCACGCGTTTTGACGCGCAACTCACGGCACGGTAAGCAATGGGCAACGAGCAAGGAGTAAGTGTTGATCGCCCGTGCCCCACTCATCGCGTTCTCTGCGATGCGTGGGATGCCGCGACCATTCCCAATTCCGCGCCCCGACGCCGAACTTTTTTCATCACAAAACATTCTGTGTCCCCATCACAGACGTCCAATCTCCCGCGCGCGATAATGGAGACATGATTGGCGCAGCCAGACGTGTGCCGGCCTCTCAAGACGGCCATGAAAGCCGCCCCAAAACCACTTTGGGAAGCTCTTTGACACCACAGCGAAGCAAAATCGGAGCTAAGTCATTGGTTCTAAAAGACTTTACCCGCAAGTCCTTTAAACTCAAAGAACTAGCGGGGGCGCAAGAATTTCACCGTAACGCGCCTGGTCAAGTCTGTAACTTTCCGCCCTTTAAGCGCATCCTTGATGCGTAAGGTCGGAGAAATCTATGGTGAATCGTCGACAGTTTCTTGGCAATTCTTTGTTCGCACTCGCAGGTGGAAGCCTGCTTTCATGCTCGAACAGCCCGGTATTGGAGGTAGCCAAGGCCAACTCCTCGGATGATAAAAATAGGGATGATAAAGATCCAGTAACCATCATCCAGTTCAACGACTCCGGAGAAAAACTCGGGGCCGCTCAGGTTAAGAAAGTTCGCAAGACCGATGCCGAGTGGAAGAAGCAACTGACGCCGCTGCAATTCGAGGTTACGCGCCAGCAAGGGACGGAAAGGGCATTCACCGGCGAATACTACAACCTGCATGAAAAGGGACTCTATCGCTGCATCTGCTGCGGCAACGCGCTATTTACTTCCGATACCAAGTTTGAGTCGGGGACGGGATGGCCTAGCTTCTGGGCTCCAATTGCGAAAGAAAATGTGCGCAGCTCCAGCGACACGAGCCTGGGGATGACGCGTGATGAAATTTCCTGTACCGAATGTGAGGCGCATCTGGGACATGTCTTTGACGACGGCCCTCGGCCGACCGGCTTGCGTTATTGCATGAATTCCGCGTCATTGAAGTTTATCAAGCATGGCTAGTCTGACTTTGGGTAGATCGCCAGGATACTGGATCGCCAGAATTTTCGCGGGTGCCCCGTCCAAGCTCCGCTTGGCCTTCGCAGTTGCGGAAAGAACGGATGTTGCACTTGATTTTGGGTGGCGCAGCGGTTCACCGCTGCGATAACTAGCTTGTTTTAATCGGCGGCTTGAGCCGCTGGGGTCACAGTTTCTGCGCGGGAACGAGTCTTTCCGCAGCCTGCTAGCGGCTAGGCGCCAGCCGCTGCTCCACCAACTCCTCGATTCGATCGAGCACCTCATCCTCGGTCATATGGGTCGAGTCGAGCAGCACCGCATCCTCGGAGGCTACCAGCGGAGACGCCGCGCGCGTCCGGTCGCGACGGTCGCGTTCGCGAAGTTCGGCAGCCATCGCCTCGGCCGGCGCGCCCTTTATCCGCTGCTGGTCGAGACGGCGCTGCTCGCGAATCACGGGGTCGGCATCGAGAAAAATTTTCAGGTCGGCGTCGGGAAAAACTTTCGTCCCAATATCGCGGCCTTCCATCACTACGCCGCCGCCAACACCCATTTCGCGCTGGCGCTCCACCATCCACTCTCGCACCTTGGGATGAATCGAGACGCGCGACGCCGCCTCGGTCACATCACGCTCGCGGATGCGCGCGGAAACGTCTTTCCCGTTGAGGAGCACCCGATTGCCGCCAATGGAGCGGTCGAGAGTAATGTTCGAATCCTGCGCCATCTTGAGCAGCGCTTCCTCGTCATCGAACGACGCATCCCACTCGATCGCCCGGAGCGCCAGCGCGCGGTACATCGCGCCGCTCTCCAGATTCACGTAGCCAAGTTTGCGCGCCAGGCGGGAAGCGATCGTGCTCTTACCAGCTCCGGCGGGACCGTCGATCGCGATGATGAGTCTGCGTGGGGATGAATCGGTCATGGGCGCAAGTTCATTGCGGCGAAGTGAGAATTGTACACGGAGTGGTGGAGAGCTTCACCATAGCGAACACAGAAAAACACAGCGAGAAACCTGGAGGATGTGAGGGATCGTCTTCAAAATCCAATACCGCTCTAACTCACGCGCTGCGGCCGCGGCTTGGGAACGTAGGCTTGTTTTGGCGGAGTCACCTGCAGCAGCGACTTGCTCCCAACATGCACGAAGCTCAATTCGCGCGCCGAAAGCAAGGCGTGAATTGCTTCTTTCACCCGCGTCCGCGGAACGAAGTTCACGAGGAAGTTTTCGACCTCTCCTTCATCCACCGCGAGCACGCAGTCGAGATATTTCGAGACCAGCGCCGAGAGCGCTTCAGGCACCGAAATTCCCACGCCCTCGCGCACGACTTCCGGCGCCCAGCGCGACAACTCGTCCCACACCGAGCCTTCCTCCATCGTGTAATCGACACGCGTGATGCGCAGCTTGGCCCACAATTCGCTCAGCCCGCGATCCAGTCCGGCATTTGAAACCGAGCCGCCCAGCATCTCACCCAGTTTGGTTTTTGAAATCGGTCCACTCCGCCGGATGATCTCAAACGCGTCACAGGCCAGTGGCGAATAAGGCGACCGTGGACCGGTCGCGGGCGCTTGCCTCGGATTGCGTTCGCCGACGAGCGCGTAAAAGTAAGGAAACACTGAGGCAGCCAGCAAGAAGGCGTTGTTCTCATCAAACAGCGGAGCCTCATAGGCTGCCCTGTCGCGCAGGGCGCGGACCATCAATTCCGTCGCTTCTTTCGCCCGCGGATCGGCATAGGCGTGCTGGCGCATCGGCAGCTTGTCATCAGCCCCCACCCAGGCCCCTACAAAGGTCGGCAACAAAACCGCGGGCCTCGTCGGATACATCAGGCAAAATCCCACCGACTCGAGGAAAGAGCGCGCCTCGTCAAGAGTGCGCACCGACTGGCCGTCGAGATGCCATTTGTGCGCGCGAGCCAGCAGGAGTTCCTGGTCGATCATGATTTCGATTAGAACACAGCTTTCAATTCTCAGTTCTCAGAAGAGTGTTCATGGCGACCACAACTGTCACGAGCCTCTGCGGTACCCGAGAGCAGAGCAATGCCCCATGTTGGCAAGATTCTACTGAGAGCTGACAGCTGAGAGCTGAGAGCTAGATTCTCTTGAACGCCTTTTGGATATCCTGCATGGAATAGCGCAGCACCACCGGGCGTCCGTGCGGGCAGGTCATCGGATGCTCCGTCTTTGCCAGTTCGGCTAGCAGCCACTCCATTTTGTTTTGTTCCAGCGGCATGTTGACTTTGATCGCGGCGTGACATGCAATCGATGCCGCGATGCGCGTCCGCACGGCTTCCAGATTGATGGCCTGGTCTTCGCGCGCCAGTTGTTCGAAGATTTCGTTCAGCATGTGCTCGATCTGCGCCGCATCCACGCCCGCAGGCGCGATTTGTACCGCTACACTGCGCGCGCCGAAGGGTTCGGCTTCAAAACCGTTGCGCGCCAGTTCTTCGGCAATGTCGCTGAAGATCGCTTGCTGCGCAGGAGTCAGTTCGATGATCAGCGGCATGAGCAAACGCTGACTCTCCACCTGCTGCGCCGAACGTTGCCGCAGGATTCGCTCGAACAGCACGCGCTCGTGCGCCACGTGTTGATCGATGATCCAGAGCCCGTCTTGGTTGACGGCAAGAATGAAGGAATTTCGAATCTGGCCCAACGGGCGCAGCGTGCGCAGTGACTCGAGAGTCGGCGCAGTTTGCGGTTCTTGTGGAATCGGTGGCGCGCAGCCGTGATCGGGAATCGGCGGCTGTACGATCCCTTGATCTACGCCCAAACGATCTACGCCCAACTGAGAATCGCCTGTTGCCTCGGGCGCGCGTTCGAGCGATACCGCCGCGTTGGCCTCGACTGCAATTCCGCCTTCAAATTCGAGGCGCGCCGTCATCGCGGGAACGGCCGCCGCTTGCAGCGCGAATCCGCCCACCGTCGCTGGCTCATCCAAGTCGCGCCATGGGGCACGCTGCAAACCATCGCTGCCGCGCGAGGCCCCGCCCGAACCATCGTTGAATGGACGATTCGTGAGGCCGGGGCTGCTTAAGCCGGCACTCGCCGACGGCTGTGCGCTAATCTCCGTCAAGAACTGCGGCACTGGGCGCGCTTTCATGAGCGCCGCCCGCACCGACTCGCGTACGAAATCATGTATCACGGTCTGCTGCCGGAAGCGAACCTCGGTCTTGGACGGATGCACATTCACGTCCACTTCGGCAGTCGGCATTTCAATAAAAAGCAGCACGACCGGAAACACCGTTGGCGGCAAGATATTGCGATAGGCCTCGGTAATCGCATGCTGAATGAGGCGGTCGCGAATCAGCCGTCCATTCACGAAAATAAAAATCGAATTGCGATTCAGCTTCTGAATTTCCGGTTTGGAAACAAATCCATGCAGCCGCACCTCGCCGAAATCGCATGGTGCTGGCGTTCCCGCCGGCGTAGCCTGATCCGCGACATCGATTGATTCGCAGGTGGATGCGCGCAAGGCAGTCTCCGTGCCGTGCCGCCATGGCGGAGGCTGGGGCAGTCCGATCCGCTCCAACGGTTGAACCGCGGCCAGCGGAATCAACTGGTCAAGAGTCTCGCGTCCAAAGACCTGGTACACGCGCTCGCGATGGCCGGCCACGGGTGGAGCGACCAGCAAGGCGTTTGTCGCCGAGTGCAACTCAAAATGTTTCTCTGGATGCGCCAGGGCGTAGTGGGTCACGAGCGATGCGATGTGGGAGAGTTCGGTCGACTCCGATCTCAGAAATTTCTTACGCGCCGGCGTATTAAAGAAGAGATCGCGAATCGTGATCGAAGTTCCCAGCGGGAGGCCGGCCTCTTCCACGCGAATGATCTTGCCGCCATTAATCTCGAGGACCGTGCCGGCGGCTTCTTCTTCGGCACGGGTTTCGAGATGCAGGCGCGCTACCGAAGCGATCGAAGGCAGCGCCTCGCCGCGAAATCCTAGCGTCGAAATGCTCAGCAGGTCGTCGGTGTCTTTGATTTTTGAGGTGGCGTGGCGCTCGAAAGCCAGCATGGCATCGTCGCGCACCATGCCGCAGCCGTTGTCGGTGATCTGGATCAGCTTTTTCCCGCCGGCCTCGACCTGAATGCGAATGCGCGTGGAACCGGCGTCCAGCGCGTTCTCCAGCAACTCCTTCACCACCGACGCGGGACGCTCGACCACTTCGCCGGCAGCGATCTGGTTGGCAACTCTCTCGGGAAGAACGTGGATCTTGCCCATCGGATTCAGTGGCCAGTTGTGGTCAGTGGCCAGTGTGACAGATTCGACGGCGCAGCGTAAAGGTGGGTCGCAGTGGGCAGCGGATGCATCCAAAACCAGCGTGTCGTATAGTTCTTAGTTTTAGTTCTTAGTTCTCGATCTTAGTTCTCTTGGAGCGACGTCATGAAACACGCAATGTTGGGAACGGGAGCAATCGGAGGGTTGGTCGGCACCGTGTTGTCATCGCTTGGCGAAGATGTCACCGTGGTGGTTCGAGCGGAGAAGTTGCTGAGCTATCCCGCGAACTTGGTGCTGGGACGTCCATCGGGCACTTTGACCGCGCCGGCAAGAGCCGTCGCCACGCTGACAGAGCCGGTTGACGTGCTGTGGATCGCCACCAAGACTTATCAACTGGAACATGCGCTGGAAGCTGTGAAGTCGTTGCCGGGCTGCGTGGTTCCCTTGCTCAACGGAGTGGACCACGTCGCGGTGCTCCGGGCGCGATTTGGGCCAGAGCGCGTAGTTCCGGGGACGATCGCCGTAGAAGCGGAGAGGATAGCTCCAGGACGATTCATCCAGCGCTCTCCGTTTGTTCGCTTCAATCTCGCCACCAGCGGAGAGCCGCTTTTAGGAGCCCTGGTTGGACAGTTGGGCAATCTTGGATTCACCTGTCAGTTCATTCCGAACGAGCAGACTCTGCTGTGGGGCAAGCTTTGCTTTCTCGCGCCGCTCGCACTGGTGACGTCGGCATCCGGGATGAACATTGGAGAGATCCTTGCGGACGCGGCCTGGAAACAGAAGCTGAACTCAACGATCGCCGAGGCCTGCGCCGTGGCGAACGCTAGCGGTGCAGAGATTGATGCGACACAGATTCAGGCGGTTGTCGAAAGCTCGCCGCCGGGCATGCGCAGCTCCATGCAGAAGGACGTGGCCGCCGGCCGAAAGCTTGAGTTGGACGCAATTGGGGGCCCTATCGTGCGCGGCGGGGAACGATACAGCATCGATGTGTCGACCACGGTGAAGCTGATGGCTGCGATTCGTTCGAAGAGCATCGCGGCCTGAGGATGGCCCGCCCCTGGCCGACCCGCGGACAAGAGTGTCCGAGCCGCACTGGCGGTTTGCCTGCTACACTTTTTGTCCAATGAAAACTTTACGACTGCTTTTGAACTTGGTGTTGCTCGCCGGCTTGTTCGCAGGGCACTTGGTTTGGACGCAAGCCACGCCTGGTCCGGCGGCATCCGATCTCGCCACTCCCGAAGAAAAACATCTGCGGAATGTGCGGCAGCTTACTTTTGGCGGATCGAACGCCGAGGCTTATTTTTCAGCGGACGGCAAGCGGCTGATTTTTCAATCGACGCGCGACGACTTGCAGTGCGACCAGATCTTCATCATGAATGTGGATGGAACCGATCAGAAGATGGTCTCGACCGGCAAGGGGCGCACAACCTGCAGCTACATCTTTCCGCATAACGACAGGATTCTGTATTCCTCGACGCATCTGGCGGATGCGGCCTGCCCGCCGCGTCCCGACTATTCCAAGGGCTATGTGTGGGCGGTGTATCCGGGGTTTGATATTTTCACGGCGAAGCTCGATGGGTCGGACTTGAAGCAGCTCACGTCGACCCCGGGCTATGACGCCGAGGCCACGATCTCAGAGGATGGAAAGAAGATTGTTTTCACATCGCTGCGCAACGGCGATCTCGATATTTACTCGATGGACGCCAATGGCAAGCATGTGAAACAGCTTACGCATGAGCTGGGATATGATGGCGGTCCGTTTTTTTCGAAGGACCGGAAGTGGATCGTCTATCGCGCTTACCATCCGAAGACGGAGCAGGAGATTGCGGAGTATAAGGAGTTGCTGAAGCAGAATCTGATTCGTCCGACCACGCTTGAGATCTGGATTATGAAGGCGGATGGGAGTGGGAAACGGCAACTTACGAATTTGAATGCGGCGAGTTTCGCGCCTTCGTTTTTTCCCGATGGGAAACGGATTATTTTTGCGACGAACGTGGGTTCAACGGGCGGGATGGGAAACTTCGAGTTGTACGCGATCAACGTGGACGGGACCGGCCTCGAGCGGATCACCTATTACGACGGGTTTGATGGGTTCCCGATGTTTAGCCCGGATGGAAAGCAGCTGGTTTGGATTTCGCATCGCAACGGAAAAGCGCAGCGGGAGACGAATGTGTTTATCGCGGATTGGGTGGAATAGGAAAGGTCAGAGGTCAGAGGTCAGATTGCAGAGGTGCATTAATTGGTCTTTGATTTTGTCCGGGAGACGCGAACTGGCGAGTACGTCCTGCAATAGCGCGGCTGGGATTTCTCGGCTGAATTCCAGGGCGCGGGCGAGCGAGAGATGTTCGGTCTGAAGCAGCGCGGCTCGGATTTCTCTGCGGCCGGACCACATAGCGTGCTGCGCGACCGCTTGCACCAGGGCGGCGCTGGCGGCGGGGCGAAGCACCGAGTTGATGACGAGGGCTTCGGTAAGCCGCGGGTTGTCGAGCGCGGTCCGCATGACTCGGGTCTCGCGCGCCGCGGTCTTGGCATCGACGATTTTAGCGCCGACGATTTTGGCGTTAACGTTTTCTAAATCCAGCAGGAGCGCTGCGGCTACTCTGCCGGAGGCACGGCGAGCCAGCGTCAGACGCTCTCCGACGGTGACCAATTTCAGTCGCGAGATGAGGACATTGTCGACGGCAACTTTGACATCGGCGGGGACATGGGGTGAGAGCGCAACTTTCATCAAATCGAAAGTGTAGAACTGGCGCGCCAGCGCCACCGACACATGGCGAGGCGTGTTCGGATGGCTGGCGAGTGCGATCTTTACTTTGCGGCTCTTGAGGGCGCTGGTGTTCTTGGCGAGTTGCTCGAGGACTCCAGGATGCAAGGCGGCGCGCTTGAGGAGCGCCAGGGCGAAATCCTCGGTAAGAGCGGGATCGGCGGCGGCGCGCAGCAGATCGGCGGACGCTACCGGCGGCGGCGCCAGGGTTGAGGCCGGCGCGCTTTCGTCTTCGAGAATTCCGTCTTTTGACCTGTCGTCAGACATCTTATCGTCGGACATCTTACTGTCAAACATCGCGAGATCAGCCTGCGTCAGACGGTGCAAGCCCGCCTCTACTTTCGTGTGCCGCGTGCTCTGGCTAGCGCGCCTTCGACGGGTTCAGCCAGATCCTGGTGCACATCGATGCCGGGAAAGCTTTTCTCCAGCGTATTGTAAAAAATCTGGCGCACAACTGAGGACTGACGAAAGACACTGCCCGTTGTTGCTACCGGCAGGATGGCGACCGCAGGGGTGGCCACTGAAGAGTCGGGCGCGAGACGGCGGACTACGGTGGCGGCGAGGTTCGCCAACTCTGCTCCGGCATCGGCCAGCAGATCATGGGCGATGGCGTCAGCCTCATCGGCAGCGCGGAGGACGAGGGGAAAGAGGCGCGAAAACTCGGGTGGTGGAGTCGAATTCGCTTGCTGCACAAGTTCGTCGATGGTCGCCAGTTTCCAAGCCTGGAGAACCCGCGCGGTGAGCGCGGTTTCGAGGCCCTGATCGTGAGCGCTCAGAATAGCGGAGATGGCGCGGCGGCCGATCCAGTAGCCGGAACCTTCGTCGGAAACAGCAAATCCCCAGCCTCCGGCGCGCGCGGTGTTACCGGCGGCGTCGCGGCCGTAGACGATGGAGCCGGTACCCGCGATTGCGATTACTCCTGGGTTGGCGCCGAACGCGGCTTCCAGGGCGATCACAGTGTCGCCAACCACTTCGATGTTTGTCGGAGTTGTTCCGGAAATAAGCTCGGCGAGGATGCTGCGGATCTTCGCGGCGATCTCCGGCCGGGCAGCGCCGGTGACGCCTACACAGATGGCGCTGATGCGGTCGGGAGAAATCTTGGCGGCAGCCGAGACCTGGCGGATAGCAGTATGCAGCGCTTCCCTCGCCTGCTGCTCGCCCAGACGAAGCACGCTGCAGCCGCCCGTCATGGCGGTCGCGATCACCGCCGTCTCGTCGGCAAGAACGCAACGCGTTTTAGTGCCGCCGCCGTCAATTCCGAGATAGTAGGCCATCGCGCTAGTTCTAACACATGTTCTCGGTAATTTGACCGGCGGCGGGTTCGGGTCGCGAACATGCTTGTACAATGCTGCGAACTGTTGTTCGCCACCTGAGACGCGCGGCGAGCCGCGTCTCTACTTAGAGGATTCTCTTGGGATTGAATCGGATCGACCTGCTGATTATCGCGGCTTACCTGGTGGGGATCACGCTGTTTGGGCTGCGGTTCCGCAAGCGGCAGCGGACGATGCGGGATTACTTTCTCGCCGACCGCAACATCCCGTGGTGGGCGATTTCGCTCTCGATTGTCGCCGCCGAAACCAGCACGCTGACCATCATCAGTATTCCCGGCCTCGCCTACGATTCGAATCTTACTTATCTGCAATGGGTGATGGGATACATCATCGGGCGCGTCATCATCAGTTTTGTGCTGCTGCCGCAGTACTTTCGCGGCGAATTGTATACCGCCTATCAGCTGATCGAAAGGAGGTTTGGTCCGGAACTGCGGACGGTGACTGCCGGCCTGTTTCTGTTGACCCGCGCCGCGGCAGAGGGAGTACGCGTATACGCCGTGTCGATTGTGGTTGCGATTGCACTGGGCACAGGCGAGGTCACGTCGATTGCCATCATCACCCTGCTGACTTTGATCTATACATTTGAGGGCGGGCTGGCGGCGGTGATCTGGACCGACGTGGTGCAGACTTTCATTTATGTGGGCGGCACGCTGGTGGGGCTGGTAACGATTCTGCATCTTGTGCCCGGCGGATGGACTTCGGTCGAAGCGGTTGCGAGTGGGTTGCACAAGTTCCAGGTGTTTGATTTTTCGCTTCTTAATTCGCCGCTCTCATCCCCTTGGCCGCACTTGAATCTTGCGAAACCATACACACTGTGGGCGGGGATTGTCGGCGGAGCGTTCTTCACCACCGCCAGCCACGGCACGGACCAACTCATTGTGCAGAGATTGCTGGCGGCGCGGAATCAACGGCAGTCGGCGCTGGCGTTGCTGTTCAGTGGAGTGGCGGTGTTTTTTCAGTTTGCCTTATTTCTTTTTGTCGGCGTGATGTTGTTTGCCTACTACCGTGTCCCTTCTTCTGCGTTTGGGCGTGCGGATAGGATCTATCCGACGTTCATCGTCAGCCACATGCCGCATGGGATTGCGGGGCTGTTGATTGCGGCGATTCTGGCCGCGGCGATGTCAAACTTGAGCGCGGCGCTGAACTCACTCTCGTCAAGTTCGATTATGGATTTCTATCTGCGCATTCGTCCAACTGTGAGCGAAGCCGCGCGGCTGCGGCTGGCGCGACTGGCCACCGTCGGTTGGGCGCTAGTACTGTTCGGGCTAGCGGTACTGGCGCTGCATCGGGCAGGGCGCGTGGTGGAAGTCGGCTTGCAAATCGCGTCGGTCGCTTATGGGGCGCTGCTCGGAGTGTTTCTGTTGGGAGTGCTGACCAGGCGCGCGAATCAGCGTGGAGCGATCATCGGCATGGTTTGTGGACTCGCGATCGAATTGTACTTGTGGGGATCGGCGCAGGTGGCATTTACCTGGTGGGTCGTGATCGGGACTTGTATGACGTTTGCGGTCGGATACGCGGCTAGCGTTTTGTGGAGAGTTCCATCGAATGCTTGAACGCGAAAGCTTGAACCGCAGACATCGCTGAGGACGCAGAGAAACTATGAACAATCCCGAAAAGAAGAACCCGCCCCGCCCTGAACTGGCGCGCGACCTGAAATTGTCTCATGCGGGCGCGATTGTGGTGGGAACGATCATCGGGAGCGGAATCTTTCTGGTTCCAACCGAGATGATGCAGGCGGTGGGGTCAGCGCGACTCGTATATCTCGCCTGGATGGTCGGCGGGTTGCTCTCATTTTTCGGCGCGCTGACCTATGCCGAACTGGGCGCCATGAAGCCGCAGGCGGGCGGCGAGTATGTGTACGTTCGCGACGCCTACGGGCCGCTGGCGGGATTTCTCTATTCATGGACCTGGTTCTTGATTGCCAAGCCGGCTTCGATTGCGACCATCACCACCGGCATGGTGCGAATCCTCGAAACGTTTCCGGTTTTCTCTTTCTTCTCGCATCCCTGCATAGCGCATCCCTTCACCGTCAGCTACGGCCAGCTGGTGGCCATTGCAGCCACTCTGCTGATTTCGTGGCTGAACTACATTGGGGTGCGCCGCGCGGGAGAATTTCAATTTCTGTTCACCCTGCTGAAGGTCGCCATCATCCTCGGAATTGTGGCAGTGGGCTTTTCCTATAGCGGAGGCACGTGGGCGAATTTCGCGACCGAGTTTACCGGAGCCAAAGGCGGCATAGCGGGATTTTTCGCGGCGCTGGTGGCTGCGCTTTGGGCTTACGACGGTTGGAACGATCTCAACATGGTCGCGGGCGAAATACGCGATCCCCAGCGTAACATTCCACTCTCGCTGATTTGGGGCGTGGCCACGGTAGGCGCCCTCTACATTCTGGTGAACGCTGCGGTGCAGTATGTGCTGCCGGCGGCGGCGATCGCAAGCTCGGAGCGTCCGGCGTCGGACGCAGTGGCGCTGGTCTTGGGACACGCGGGCGCCGGCCTGGTTTCGGCGGGCATGGCGGTTTCGATGCTCGTAACGTTGAACGGCACCATCATGAGCGGAGCGCGCGTGCCCTTCGCCATGGCGCGCGATGAATATTTCTTCAAGGCGATTGCCGAGGTTCATCCGCGCTTCCACACCCCCTCGATGGCGATTATTGTGCAGTGCGGGTTGGCGATCGCCCTGCTCTTGCTCGGGGGGAGTTTCCGTCAATTCTTTTCGCTGGCGATTTTCGCGGAGTGGATGTTCTACATGATCGCAGGCAGCACGGTCTTCGTTTTCCGGCGCCGCCAGCCGCTCGCCGAGCGACCTTACCGCGTGTGGGGGTATCCGGTAGTTCCAGCGTTGTTTGTGCTGGCTTCCGCGGCGCTTCTTTACTACACCTTCACCGACAACCTGAAGAGTTCGGCGGGCGGATGTCTCGTGATTCTGGCGGGCGTTCCCGTGTTTTACTATTTTGCGAGGCGCCGGGCAGCCGCCCAAACCTAGCCTTCCATCAGGTCGTATACCAAAGATTGTTACCAAAGGACAGGCGCAGGCGACACGTTTACCCCCTGCCTAATCTCCCATAAGGTGAAGACTCCAACGCCAAGCGCTCTCCCCAGCCTGGGCCCCCTTTTGGAGTCATGGATGCCTACGTACGATCGCGGTTTTCAACTCGGCCTGCTGCCTGAAAAGAAATGGAACTGGCGGACCTTTGCCACCAGTTACGGAATTCTCACGGGCCTGATTTTGCTCCTAATTATCGTGGGCGTCATGACGTCCGATACTCTGATCAACCTGGAGAGTTATCACGTCACGGAGTTGATACCGCGGCCGGCGCTAATACCGGAGCGGCTGCCTAAGCCAAAGCCCCTGCCCGTTCATGCAAAGTTGCTGCCGCCCGAGCCCGTGTTCCAAACGCCAAAACTGATCGTGCCGCACGAAATCCGCGCGCCCAAGCCGCAGCCCCAGGAAGTTGAGCCCCCCAAGGTAGCGATGAATAACTTCGCGCCAGCAGTGTTGACGGCAACCAGTGGAGCGCGCCCGGTTCTGATTCATACCGGAGACTTCGCGGGAAGCTCGGTGGCGCCAACGGTGAATGCTCCGATTGAGAAGGTGCAGACGGGCGGGTTCGGCGATCCGAATGGGCTGAAGCCGAGCGCCAATGGCAAGCCCAACGGCAAGTTAATCGCATCGGCGGCGGGCTCGTTCGATATGCCGGTGGGACCGGGACAAGGGAACGGCTCGGGCGGCGCCAAAGGTATTAAGGGAACCGTGGCGAGCGCCGATTTTGGTAATGGGGTTGCCACTGGAGGACAAGGAGACGGACGCAGAAGTGGCCGCGGCAATGTGCAGACCTCAGGCTTTGGCTCGCAGGAGGTTGCGCAGAATACGGCTCATCTTCAGCGTGTGGATAGTGGTCCGCCACCCACATCGGTCGAGATCACTTACAAGCCCAACCCGGTTTATACGGACGAAGCGAGAAGTCTGAAACTGGAAGGTGAAGTTTTGCTCGAAGTGGAGTTCGCGGCGAACGGGCAGCTGCATGTGAATCGCATCGTCCGGGGTCTGGGCCATGGACTGGATGAGGCTGCCGTGGCTGCGGCTAACAAGATGCGATTCAAGCCGGCCTCGCGAAACGGGCAGGCGATGGATTCGACAGCAATTGTGCACGTGGTATTTCAACTGGCGTACTGAAACTGGAGATAACGGTTATGCGGAAGGCGATGAGCGAGTTTATGACAGCGTTTACAGGCACTACGAATTGGATGGTTTTGGCTCTGCTGGCATTAACACTAACCATGACGGCAGTGGCCCAGCAATCGGCGTCCACGCCGCAGAACCCACAGCCGGTTGCGGCTACACAGCCGGCCCAGTCTCAGGCAAGCCAGACCCAGTCAGGTCAGGCTCAGACCAATCTGGCGCCGCCGACCACCATGGATCAGGTTGTCGACCGTGTGATCATGCGCGAGAAGGAGTTGATCAAGTTCTTGGCCCCGCGCACCCCAATTGTGGAGACCTATCTGCAGAATCTGACGCAGGATCCGCAGCTCGGGCCGGTTCCGCAGGATGATCACTACTTTCTCGGACGCATGGACCTGAGCGAATCGATCGACCGGAGCGACTACCTTGACGGCAAAGGCAAAGACACCAAAGACGAAGGCATGGAGAAACATCTTCTCGGCGACTTCACCAGGAAGTTTAAGTTCCAGTATCAGCCGCTGGGGTTTTCATGGATGATCTTTGCCGACCGCAACGACTTTGACCGTCAGCACTACGATTTTCACTACGCGCGGCGCGAGTTCCTCGGCGACGTGCGCTGCCTGGTATTCGATCTGACGCCAAGAAAAGATGCTGGGCGCGGGCGTTTTCTCGGCCGTATCTGGGTTGAAGATCAGGATTTCAACATTGTCCGGCTGAATGGCACGTATGCGCGCCCACAGCGGAACAACTATTACTTCCACATGGATAGCTGGCGGTTGAATCTGATTCCGGGTTATTGGGTTCCAGCTTACATCTACAGCGAGGAAGGCGACTTCACCGCAGGAGCCAAGAACAAGATCGCGTTCAAGGCGCAGACTCGCATGTGGGGATACAACCTGAAGGCGTCAACGGCGAATGACGAACTTACTAACATTCGCGTCGACAGCGTAAAAGATGATACGCCGACCGCTCAGGATGCAACTCCGCTGGCCGCCGAGCGCGAATGGCAACAACAAGCGGAAGACAATGTCGTCGAACGGCTGGAACGAGCCGGGCTGCTGGCGCCGGAAGGCGATGTGGACAAGATTCTGCAAACCGTGGTCAACAACATCGAGATCACTAATAATATCGAATTGCCGCGGCCCGTTCGGACGCGGGTGCTGACGACTTCTCCGCTGGAGACCTTCAGCGTCGGCAACACGATTGTGGTGAGCCGTGGGCTGATCGACGTGCTTCCCGATGAGGGCAGCCTGGCCATGGTGCTCTCGCACGAACTGGCGCACATTGTTCTGGGGCATAACCTGGGCAGCCAGTATGCCTTCAATGACCGCATGCTGTTTTCTGACGAGGGTACTTATCAGAACCTCGGGTTCAAACACATTCCCGAAGAGGAAACGGCTGCCGACAAGAAGGCCGTGGAGATGCTGAAGGCCTCGCCGTACGCGCAAAAACTGGATTCGGCCGGGCTCTTCATCAAGGCATTGCAGGCGCGCGCCCCGCAATTGAGCGCTCTGCTGCAAGCGCACCTCGGCAACAACATCACGGAGAACGGGACAGTGACACGCATGGCGGCGCTTGCCACGTCGGCTCCGGCGCTCGATTGGAACAAGCTCGACCAGATCGCCGCGCTGCCTCTGGGCGGACGCGTCAAGCTGAACCCGTGGGATGACAAGGTGGAGATCGTGAAGGCGCAACCGGTTGCGATCACTTCGGCGCGCGACAAGATGCCCTTCGAGGTGACTCCGTTCTATCCGCGGCTTTCGCGGTACAGCGCTGCCGCCGCACCCGCCACGAATACCGCGACAGCGGCAACGACGACAACGGCAACCACTGCCGACGCCAGCTCGACCCCGACCAACTGAATCGGCTGCCAAGTTGAAAGAAGCGCAAGCCGGGACCGGAAGCAATTCCGGGCTCCCGGCTTGTGTCTATTGGGGTTAGCCGGGACTCGGGAATCGAACTGGGCGAAAACTCAAATAGCCGCCCGGACCCGTTTTTCATCTCCTACCCAATCTCGCCGGCTTTTGGTAATATGGACCGCCTGCGCCCACCGCCCCCGGGGAGGGTTCCTAATGAAAAGCGGTTCAACTCTGTGGAAAAGTTCTGTGCTCGCTGCCAGTGGCAGCTATCAAGAAAGGTCGTGCATCTTGTCCAAGAAGTTTATTCTCACACTATTCGTTGTTTTGCTCGTCGTGTCCGGCGCCTCGCTGGCACAGAAGCTGACACCCCTTAAGAATCAGCCGCCGGATGGAATCATCTACACCTTCCAGCTGACCGACGGCACAGTGATGGCGCAAGGCAACAACTGTTCCGATTTCTGGAAACTAACGCCCGACAATACCGGCAGCTATGTCAACGGCACCTGGACGCAACTCGCCAGTCTTCCCGCCGGATATGCACCGTACGCCACGTCTTCCGCAGTCCTGGCGAGCGGGTATCTGCTCATTGAGGGCGGTGAATACTCCGACTGCGGCGGCGAGTTTACGCTTACCAATCAGGGTGCCATCTACGATCCCGTGGCCAACACTTGGACCACGGTACCGGCGCCCAAGGGCTGGAAATATATTGGGGATTCGCCGTCAACTGTGTTGGCAAACGGCGACTATCTGATCGGAAACAAACTTACAAAACAAATGCGCGAACTCAATCCCACGACTATGACGTGGTCTACGGTGAGTTCGAAGGGCAAGGCGGATTTCGACGCCGAGGAAGGCTGGACGCTGCTAGCGAGCGGATCGGTGCTGACATGCGATGTGAAGGACGCTCCCAACTCCGAAATTTATGATGCTACAGCTAAGAAACCCGATTGGTCGACTGCCGGAAGCACGATCGTCGATCTGCATTCTCCATCGCCCTACGGCTGCATCAACTATGGTCCCAAGGATAAACTTTGTTACTACCCGCCTGGGGAAATTGGGCCCGCTATCCTTCGTCCCGATGGCACGGTATTCGCCACTGGTTCTTATACCACGGGCAACGGCCCTGGAAATACGGCCATTTACGACAGCCTCACTGACACTTGGACTGTCGGACCTATCTTCCCCAATGGTGACAATGCCGGGGATTCGTTTGCTGTCCTGCTGACGGATGGCAACGTGCTGGTGGAGGGCGATTCCGGAACTTCCTATTTGTTCAATGGAACGACTTTTACCGCAGGTCCATTCACTCCCGGAAGTCTGATGATATTACCGAATGGCCAAGTGCTGATCGGAGGCGGAACAACGGAAGTTTACACCTCCACCGGAACCTATCAGAGCTCGTGGCAGCCAACGATTTCGAGTTATCCGTCAAGCGTAACTCCCGGATCGACTTACTCGATCTCGGGTACGCAGTTCAACGGATTGTCGCAGGCGGGCGCTTTCGGAGACGAGTTCCAATTCGCGACCAACTATCCTCTCGTGCAGATTACGAACGGCAGCACGGGTCACGTGTTTTACGCCAGAACCCACGGTCACAGCAGCATGGGTGTGGCTACGGGCACGGCGACGGTTTCGACGAACTTCGATGTACCGTCGACGATCGAAACCGGCGCAAGCACGTTGGTAGTCATAGCGAACGGCATTCCTTCCGCGTCCGTTAGCATTACTGTTGAGTAAGACCAGAAGCTGAATTGCACTTAACTGCCCTTGCGTCTTCCCGTGATCGGGAGATACAAGGGCAGTTTGCTTATTACGGCAACTTATCGAGGTAATTATGAGCACACCAAAACCGGCTAAAAATGCTGCCGCAGATCGCTGAAGCGATCTACTACCAGTAGACGCTGGGATGCCGGGGCGGTCGCGAGCTCCTCATGTTCAAGAATCCACGTGTCGCCATGGGGTATGAAGACAGCGTGCAGCCCCGCAGCCAGTGCGGGGTTGATGTCAGACTTCGGGCTGTTGCCGACCATCCAGGTGGAGTCGGACGGAAGAGCGTACTTGGCGATAGCGGAACGGTAAGTAGATTCGTCCTTCTCGGCTACGATTTCGACGGCGGAAAAATATTCTTTCAACCCTGAGCGCTCAACTTTTCCGGATTGCTCGGCGGGATTTCCCTTGGTCATCAGGATAAGGTGGTGACGCTCAGCGAGATACTGCAGAGCCTCGGGCACGCCGGGGAGAATTTCGATGGGATGATCGGCGATCTGGTGCGCGAAACTGCGAATGCGTTCGTGCAGCTCGGGCGTTACTGGGTCGACGGAAAGCCTCTCGAAGGTTTCAACCAGCGAATGCGCGAAACTGTGCAGGCCGTAGCCGTGCTTGACGATGGATTCCCGTTCCACGCCGTTCAGCACCAACCGAACCATCTCCGGCGAGTGCTCGCGATGGTCGAGGAACGAAATGAACTTGGCGATCGCCCGTTCGAAATAGATGTTATTTTCCCAGAGCGTGTCATCGGCATCGATGAGCAGAGTCTGGGCGCCATTCTCTCGCCGCATGGATTCATGATAACGGCTCAGGGCGCATTCGTGGCTTTGACACCACAAGCTGTCCCGGATGTTCCGGTACGTTTCGGAGAGCTCGCAACGTTTTCCCTACACCCACTCCACGCGCGGCGTCTGCGGAATAATCCCTGCCTTGTGTCCCATGTCGAGCAACCGGCGGACAGCTTCGCGGGCGTCGTCGCCGTAGTCGAGGGTGCGCTCGTTGACGTACATGCCGACGAATTTGTCGGTGAGTTGGGCATCGAGATCACGGGCGAACTGCATGGCGTAGGCGAGTGCTTCCTCGCGATGATCGATGGCGTATTGAATGCTCTCACGCAGCGCTTGCGTGACGCTCGCCATGGTTTCCCGGCCGAGGGAACGGCGAATGGCGTTTCCGCCAAGCGGCAGCGGCAGGCCGGTGACTTTCTGCCACCACCTGCCGAGATCGACCACGCGGTGCAATCCAGATTTGTCGTAGGTGAGCTGGCCTTCGTGGATGATGAGACCGGCTTCATGTTTGCCTTCGAGAATCTGAGGGATGATCTGATCGAAGGGGACGACTTCCACTTCAATGCCGGGCGCAAAGAGTTCGAGCGCCAAGTAAGCCGTCGTCAGTTTGCCGGGCACCGCGATTTTCTTTGTCTTGATTTCGTCCGGCGTGAAGGGTCGGGTAGAAACGAGCATGGGACCGTAACCATCGCCCACACTGCCGCCGCACGACATCAGCGTGTATTGCTCCTGAATGTAGGGAAAGGCATGAAATGAAATCGCGGTCACGTCGTAGATGCCTTCCTGCGCCTGCCGGTTTAGCGTCTCGATGTCACAGAGGGTATGGCTGAATTTGAGTCCGGGCACGCGAACTTTGTTCGTAGCCAAACCGTAAAACATGAATGCATCGTCGGAGTCCGGGCTATGCGCCACGGTGATTTCGCGAACTGGAGAAGATACTGTACTCATAAGATTCCGTAGTCCTGTTCTATGAACTTCAGTGCAAGAAAAATTTAGAATTTCGAAATCCAGCCGCTAAAGGGGCGGTCGATTTCGAAGACGCGCGACATCGCTGAAGCGATGCCCTGATGCGAATCCGAGTTTAGTTCACCCTTGTGAAGACGGCTGTTGGCGCCAGCGCGCGGCGATGGCGGCAGCCATCATCACCTTGATGACTTCCGCAAAAAAGAACCAATAGAGCCCGTACCGGATCGCCAGAGAAACGGAGTGCGTGAGCACGGCAAGCCAACTGAGCCCGCCCGCGAAAAGTACCAGTTCCGCCGCCACCGAGGACAGGACGGCCCAAGCGAATCGGTGGGAGCTATGCTCCGACTTCCGCTTATATATCCAACCCGCAACCAAGGCCACGAGCGGATAGGCCATGAGGAAGCCACCGGTCGGCCCGAGTATGTGGGTAATTCCGCTGCCCAGAATTGCGGGGCTGAATACAGGCAGTCCACACGCGCCTTCGATGAGATAGAGCGAGAGAGCGGCGAAACCTCGACGCGAGCCGAGCAGCAAGCCCACGGCCAGAACTCCGAAGTTTTGCAGCGTCAGCGGAACGGGCGTGAAGGGTAGCGGCACGGTCACGCGCGCGCACAAGGCGACGAAGAGGCTGGCAGCGATCACGATGGCCGCCTGCTTCGCCCATTCCCTTCCCCGATCCATCGGCCGGGTAATCGGCTGGCCCAGCTGTCCGACAATGTGGGTCGCTGCTCTTGACATGGCGTTCCTTTCCTCTTCTCTTTGCGTTTCTCTTTGCGTTTGAAATCCGCGGAGCAAACTCTCTGCGTGGGCGGATCAAGCCTCAGGTGACGAGTGGTCGAGGCGGTCGAGTTCCGCTTTGTGGGCCGCCGAGCGCTTCATTTGCCGCCGTACCCGCATATAGAGGGTAAGCGCAACCGACACCACCACCGCAGTACTGACTCCCAGTATGAGAAACCACCAGAGCATCCGCACAACCCAGTAAGGATATCAGATGGGCGGGGTCAACAATGTGCGCTGCATCACAGAATGGCAGAAGAGGAGGCTGGGGTGCGGTCAACCTTTCTTCGCTGGTTTGGCGGCCATGGCTTTGCGCCGATTCTCAACATTCTTCGAGACGCGTTCCAAACGCTTGCGGGCCAGCTTCGAGCCGGTGGCAACTTTCTCGATGTTGGCGAAAGCGTCGGGATTGTTGGTTTTCTCGCGAAACTCTTTAAGAAAGGGATAGACCTTGGCGAAGATGAAGAACATTTCGCCGCTGCAGCCGGGCTGCAGAAACAGTTCCTCATTGAGCGCACCGTGCAGCACGAAAGAGGCAGCCATGTCCCAATACCCGCCCACCTGTCGAAGCCAGGCGTTTTCCTGGCTGGGAAATGAATTCACAAGTTTTATGAACTCATCGGCGCTCTGAGGCCAGAAATCCGCCGTAAACCAGTGTCTTGCCTTGCGCATCTCGGCTTCGCGGCGGACATCGTAAAGTTTCAGAATCAGCTCTGCATCTTGTGCGTCTGCTTTCTTTGCCATATTTTTCGCCTCGTTAATTTGCTCCCAAAATTAGATGTGTTTCTGACCTTTTTTACTAAGAACCCGTGACTTTGTCAGGCTTTCGAAACCTCTGCAGTTGCGCCTTCGAGGGCGCGCTCGTAATCGCACTCCTTATTTGGACACGCGATCACCGTTCCGTCTTTGCGGATTCGTTCGACCAGGTACTCATTTCCGCAATCAGGACACTTCTCCGGTACCGGCTTCGCCGCCGAGGTGAATTTACACTTCGGATAATTTCCACATCCGTAAAAAGTGTTGCCCTTGCGCGCGCGTTTTTCGACGAGTTCGCCTTCTTTGCATTCCGGGCATTTCACACCGATAAAATTCTGCTTCACATACTTGCAGTCGGGATATCCGCTGCACGAAGTGAACTCGCCGTAGCGGCCGTGCCGCAGAATCAAGTTGCGCTTGCACAGCGGGCAGGTTTCATCGAGCGGAATATCAGGTACTTTCTTGCCCTGATCAAGGCGCCGCGTCGTCTTGCAATCGGGATAGCCCGTGCAGGCCATGAACTGGCCGAAGCGTCCGCGCTTCAGAACCATGACGCGGCCACAATTTTCGCAGTATTCCTCTTGCGCAGTCTCCTGCAGGTCGGCCGAATCGAGGTCGGGCAGGTTGATGGGGTTTTCTTTCGTGAACTTGCAGCTATCCGGATTTTCCTTGTCGTAGGTGCTGCACGCATAGAAGGAACCGTGCTTGCCCCACTTGATGACTAGCGGCGCGCCGCAGAGTTCACACTTTTCGCCGGTCGGCTTCTCCATACGCTTGATGTTTTCCATGTGCTTCTCGGCGTATCGGAGATCCTTGGAAAATTTCTGATAAAACTCGGTGAGCGCGTCGTTCCCAGTCTGTTTGCCTTCCTCGATCTCGTCGAGTTCTTCCTCCAGGCGGGCGGTGTATTGGAAGTCGAAAATATCTTTAAAATTCTCGACCAGCAGATCGGTGACCACCAGGCCAATTTCGGTGGGCACGAATTTACCGCCGATTTTCTGCGCGTACATCCGCTCCTGAATCGTGCTCAGAATCGTCGCGTAAGTGGACGGGCGGCCAATGCCGCGATCTTCCAGTTCCTTCACCAGCGAAGCTTCGTTGAAGCGTGGAGGCGGCTCGGTGAAATGCTGCTCTGGTTTCAGCGATTTCAGCGTTAGCTTCTGCCCGGCTTCGAGCGGCGGGAGCTTGTGCTTCAGTTCCTCGTCTTCTTCGTCTTTGCTGTCTTTGGATTCCTCATACACCTTGAGAAAACCGTCGAACTTCATGACCGATCCGGTGACGCGGAACCAGAACACGTCGCTGCCTGACTTGGCATCGATGTCGACCGAGGTCTGGTCGAATACCGCGGGATTCATCTGCGAGGCGACGAAGCGCTGCCAGATCAGTTTGTAAACTTTGAATTCATCTTCCTGCAGATATTGTTTGACTTGGTCGGGATGGCGCATCGCCGAAGTCGGGCGAATGGCTTCGTGCGCCGCTTGCGCTTCTTTCTTCTCCTTATAAGTGTTGGGAGAATCAGGCAGATATGGTGCGCCGTACGATGTAGAGATGTATTCCCGCACTTCCGCGATTGCTTCGGGCGCGACCCGGGTCGAATCGGTTCGCATGTAGGTGATCAGGCCGACCAGTCCCTCGTCCCCGAGCTCGACGCCTTCATAAAGGCGCTGCGCGATCATCATGGTGCGCTTTACGCTGAAGCGCAGCTTGCGCGAAGAATCCTGCTGCAGTTTGCTGGTGGTGAACGGAGGCGTTGCGTTGCGGCGGCGTTCTTTCTTTTCCGCTGAGCGGACGACCCAATCGGCTTTTTCCAGCGCCAGGCGGATCTTTTCCGCGTCTTCGCCGTTGGTGATTTCAATTTTTTCATCGCCCTTGCCGAGGAAGCGAGAGTCGAATGCCGGAGGCTTGGCGGCGGCCAGATTGGCGTCGATCGTCCAGTATTCTTTTTTCTCGAAGGCTTTGATTTCGCGTTCGCGATCGACGATCAAGCGCAGTGCTACGGTCTGCACCCGGCCGGCGGAAAGACCGCGGCGGACCTTGTCCCACAAAAGAGGAGAGACCTGGTAGCCAACGAGGCGATCCAGCACGCGTCTAGTTTGCTGCGCGTCGACCAGTTTGCGGTCGATGTCGCGAGGATGCTCGAAAGCGGCTTTGACGGCCCGCTGTGTGATCTCGTTAAAGGTCACCCGGCGAATGCGCGCCTCATCGCCAATGTCGTCGGTCTTTTTCTTTTTTCCCTTCTTTTTCTTACTGGGATCTTCGCCGAGTTCGTCGGCGAGATGGGCGGCGATGGCTTCGCCTTCGCGATCCGGGTCAGGCGCAAGGTAGATATGGTCGGCTGAAAGCGCCAACTTCTTCAGCTTGGCGAGGACTTTCTCTTTCCCGGGAATGACGACATACTCGGTTTCGAAATCGTTTTCGACGTCGACACCGAGGCTGCTTTTGGGCAGGTCCTTCACGTGGCCGTAAGAAGCATCGACCGTGAATCCCTTGCCCAGATACTTCTGGATGGTTTTCGCTTTCGCCGGCGATTCGACAATGACTAGACCCTTGGACAATGGTTCCTCAGTTTGGCGGTATTGGAATTGAAGCTAGCACGAATTGCGGCCACCTGTCAGCTCTCAGCTGCCAGCTCTCAGTTAGAAGCCTTCACTTTTTTCATCAGGGACGACAACATTTTCTTCACCTCTTCTACCTGCGCCGTAAGGCGCTCGTACGCCGGATTGTGCAAGTAATCAAGGTCGTGGGCGAGCAGAAATTGATACTCGAGTTCGCTTGCCGAGCCCATGGCGATCTGCAGAAACCGAGCCATTTCCGTATCTCCTTTGCGGCAACAGCCTTCCGCGATATTCATCCCGATCGATGCGGACGCGCGTCGCATCTGACTTGTCAAACCGAACATTTCATCGCGAGGAAAGGCCTTACTAGATGTATAAACATCCAAAGTGAGCTGGTGTGACTTTTCCCACACTCGAAGATTCCGAAAACTTTGCACGGGCGCCTCCGATTTTACTGAAAGCTGAGAGCTGACAGCTGTCTTTAGAAGCTCTTCACAAAATTCTTCCCCGGCAACTGCCGCACTTTCCCATTCAGCTCCAGTTCGAAAAGCGCGGCAAAGATTTCCGACGGCGACATTTCGTTTTCCAGCAACTCCACCAGTTGATCGATGTGCGTGGATTCATCGGCTTTCAGCAACTTGAGGATCCTTTTTTCGTGGGGCGAGCTCACCTCGTCCGGGAATAGAGATGCGGTTTCCGGCTCGGGGGATTCATTCTGCAGGGAACTGAGCGCGGCCTGCACCTCAGTCGGAAGCTCCTCCCACACGTCTTCCCACGTGGCGACGAGTTTCGCGCCCTGCTTGATCAGCGTGTTCGGCCCCCAGGAATTTTTGTTGGTCACGTTGCCTGGGACGGCGTAGACATCGCGGTTTTGCTCGAGGGCAAGGCGCGACGTGATCCGCGTGCCGCTATATTCCGCAGCTTCCACGACCAGCACGCCAGCGGCCATGCCGCTGATGATCCGGTTGCGGATCGGAAAGTTTTGTGGTGTCGGCGGGGTTCCAACTGGAAACTCGGTAACCAGCGCGCCACCGAGGGCCACAATCTGTTCGGTAAGCCGGGTATTTTCCTTTGGGTACATGACGTCAATACCGGTGCCGAGGACGGCGACTGTCTTTCCCTTGGCAGCGACAGCGCCGCGATGCGACGCGGTATCAATGCCGCGCGCCAATCCGCTGATAATCACCAGGCCGCGCGCCGCGAGGTCGGTGGAGAGGCGTTCGGCCATGCCGCTGCCGTAAGGCGTGGGATGACGCGTCCCCACCATCGCAATCCCGGGCTGAGCGAGGACTTCGACGCATCCTTTGACGAATAAGACCACGGGTGGATCGTAGATTTCCTTCAGCCGCGGCGGATATTCGGGATCGCTGAGTGCGATAAGCTTTGCGCCCGCTTCCGCCGTCTTCGTGCATTCCTGCTGCGCGAGTTCGAGCGACTTCCCCGTAGCAATGGATTGCGCGGAAACGGCGCGCATCCCCATGGCTTCGAGTTCAGTCAGGCTCGCATGGAAAACGCTCTCAGCGGTGCCAAAGTGCTCGATCAGTTTCTTGATCCGCGAGGGTCCCAATCCCTGGGTCAGCGCCAGCCCCAGCCAGTAGGTACCCTGGTGGGAAGCGGGAGAAGCGGGCGCGTGGGCGGCAATCGGCACGTCGGACACATGATTAGACATCTCGCGTGACCCTAGCTTGCGCAGGAAATGCCTGTCAAGGAGAGCGCGCACATCACTTTTGGTAGAATTCGTAAAGTGATGAGCCGGTTAAAGATCTCGGCCATTTCCTACCTGAACACCGCGCCTCTCATGTGGGATTTCGAGCATTCGGGGGCAGGCGCCGATTTCGATATTTCCTACACCATCCCCTCGGCCTGCGCCGAAGCTTTGCGCGCGGGAACGGCAGATATTGGCATCATTCCGGCGGCAGCCTACACGACGGTTCCCGATCTCGTCATCATTCCCGACGTGGCGATTGCGGCACGACGTGCGGTGCGGTCGATACTCTTAGTAAGCAAGATGCCCGTCGATGCGCGCTGGACGCAAGTGCGCTCGGTGGCGCTCGATACTTCTTCGATGACATCGGTGGCGCTGACCAAGATTTTGTTCGCCAAATGGCTGGGCGGAGCGCGCGATTATAAGCCGATGGCTCCCGATCTCGATGCCATGCTTGACAAAAAAAGGCCCGGCGCTTGCGATGCTGCCCTGCTCATCGGAGACCCGGCGCTGCAGGTCGACCGCACGCGCTACTTCACCCTCGACCTGGCCGAGGAGTGGAAGGCCCGCACGGGCAAGTCATTCGTCTTCGCCTTCTGGGCCGTCCGAAAGCAAGCGCTTGCCGGACGCGATGGGGCGGCGATCACGGATGTCTTCAAGAAGTCTCGTGATCATGGCCTATCGCCAAAGAATCTCGAAGCGATCGCGCGGGAGTGGGCGCCGCGCCTCGGCCTTACCGTCGAGGCTATCCGCGTCTACCTGACACATAATGTCCATTATTATCTCGACCCGCCGTGCCTGGAGGGGCTGGAGCTCTACTATCGCTTGGGCGCGGAAATCGGAGCGCTTCCGCCAGCGCCGAAATTTCAGTTTGTTTAGAACTTATCAACTCATCTCCGAACGGCCATTCTGGGAATTGTTGTCGCAATCGCGATTTTTTCGGCAGAAATCCCCCTCCCCCGGTCTGGATTGCGAGAAAGTCGTCCGACGGACCGAATTAGAACACTATGCGGCGGTTGAACGATCCAAGGAAATACTCGATGACTCTTCCTCCTCGTCCTCGTCGTCAATCGCCTCAGGATTCACGCCGAGACAGCGTGCACACTTTGAGGCATTCCTGAAAACGTATTCTTCGTTGCATTGCTCGCATATGCTGGAACCAAAACTATCCATGATCAACTCCTCAATTTCTGAATCGGGTCCAAAATCGGAACTGTCGCGACGTTCCCGGGCTTGATTCTCCACAAACAGTCGCCTGATTCGCGATTGCCTGCTGGCAACGCTATTTTCAGGGTTAGCCTACGCGCGAGAAGTCTTGTCCGCTACACCACTCGTCACACGCCTTCGTGCGGAGGATCACAGGCAGAGCAGCATTATCGCCTTTTTAACCTTGCACCTTGCCAGCCGCAAACCTGCTCTAATAGGGCGATGCATTGTCTTGCGATCGTCCTGCTCGTGTCGAAAAAGAGCGCCTTGCGATGGCTGATCCATCTCGGCGGCCCCAGCCTGATCTTGCTGGGCCTCGTCGACAACTCGGTCATCCCTCTGCCGGGCAGCACGGACATCGTCACCATTCTGCTGGCCGCGCACCATCGCGAACCGTGGGTCTACTACGCAATCATGGCAACGGCGGGAGCGCTCATCGGCGGCTATCTTACCTATCGCATGGCTCGGAAAGGTGGAAAGGAAACTCTGGAAAAGAGGTTTTCGAAGAAAAAGGTCAACAAGGTCTACGCGATTTTTTCACGCTGGGGATTCGCTGCGGTCGCGATCCCCGCCTTGCTGCCGCCACCGTTTCCCATTGTGCCCATGCTCTTAGCCGCAGGCGCCATGCAGTACCCCACCAGGAAGTTTCTGACTGCTCTGGCCGTGGGGCGCGGCGTTCGATTCACCATCCTGGCTTATCTCGGGTACCACTACGGCCGGCACATCGTGAAGTTCTTTGACCAGTACTATTGGCCCGTGCTTATCGCCCTGATCGCGTTCTCGCTGCTAGGCGCGCTGTACGGCCTGTACGAGTACAAACGCCGGCAGCCTTCGGGCGTATTCGGGAAACTCGCGTCCATCGCCTCCAACCAGCTAAAATAGCCATTAAGGTGGGGTGAAGAGGATGTCCCTGACTAAACAGCAAGCTTTGGAGATGTTTCGGTCCGATGACCTGATCGGCATTGGCATGGAGGCGGATGCGGTGCGCCGCAAGCTGCATCCCGAAGGCACCGTGACTTACATCATCGACCGCAACATTAATTACACCAACTTCTGCACGGAATATTGCACCTTCTGCGCGTTTTATCGTCCCCTGAAGGGACCAGCGGCAAAAGAAGGTTACATCCTCGACTTCGATACGATCTACGAGAAAATTCGCGAGACGGTGGAACTCGGCGGCACCGGCGTGCTGATGCAGGGAGGCCTGCATCCCGATCTCAAGATCGACTGGCACGAAAAGATGTTGAGCGGCATCAAGCAGCGCTTCCCGAAGGTTCACCTCCATTGCTACTCCGCGTCGGAAATTCTGGCGATTGCCGAGTACAGCAGTCTCAGCATCCGCGATACGATTGCGCGGCTGCGCGACTCGGGCCTGGATTCGATCCCGGGCGGCGGCGCTGAGATTCTCGACGATGAAGTCCGATACAAAATCGCGCGCTTGAAATGCCTGACCGCGGATTGGCTACTGGTGCATCGCACCGCGCACGAGCTCGGCATGCGCACCACCGCGACCATGATGTTTGGCGTCGGCGAGTCCGTCGAACATCGCATCAACCACTTTCAGTGTCTGTACGATTTGCAGCAGGAGACGGGAGGATTTACCGCGTTCATCCCGTGGAGTTTTCAGCCGGCCAACACCGCGCTCGGCGGACGCCACTGGGATGAGGCGACGGCGGTTGAGTATTTGAAAGTCCTGGCAATTTCGCGGCTTTATCTATCGAACTTTCTGAACGTGCAGTCCAGTTGGGTAACCCAAGGATTGAAAGTCTGCCAGATGGGCTTGCGCTTCGGCGGCAATGACGTAGGCTCGGTGATGCTGGAAGAGAACGTCGTGCGTGCCGCCGGCGTGACCAACTGCACAACCGAAGAAGAATTGCGGCGCATCATACGCGATGCGGGCTTCCGTCCAGCGCAGCGCGACACATTGTACCGGCAATATTTTCTGAATTGAATTGCTAGGCGACACGTTCCCTTGGAGTCGTCATCTATTTGGGCATTAAGTTTGATCTGTCATCTTGAGCGAACCGGGGTCCCCGGCAGGCCCGGTTTTGGCCTGCTGGGGTGGGGGAGCGAAAGACCTATGCATTCCGCAGCCAATACATGGGTCCTTCGCTTCGCTCAGGATGACAGTCTGAGTCTATTTCCCTCGACATCGATGATGCGCTCACTCCTCGTCGTTTTTTTCTTTCTCGGCGCCGCTTTGTTCGCGAGCGCGCAGCAGTCCACATCCGCGGCAAGCGCATCCTCCATTGCAGGCACAGTGGTGCAGGAACCAGGCAGCCAGCCGCTCAAGAAAGTGCTGGTTCAAATCGTCGCGGAAAACCAGAAAGAAGGCGGAAACTACACCGCCTCCACCGACGCCGACGGCCATTTCCGCGTTGACAATGTCGTGCCCGAGCGTTACCGGATATTTATCGAGAGAACCGGATTCGTCGGCGTAAATGAGCGCGGACAAAAAGCAGACACCAACGTTTTCACGGTCCAGGCCGGGCAGTCGGTGGAAGACCTGCTGTTTCGAATGTTGCCGACGGCGGTTATCGGCGGCCGCATCACGGATGAAGACGGCGACCCGATGTCCGGTGTCAATGTGATCGCGCAAAAGAAAAAAGCAGGGAAAGCAACGCGGGAAAGCGTTGGGTCCGGGTCGACGAACGATCTGGGCGAATACCGTCTCTCTGGTTTGTTTCCCGGTCAATATTGGATTGTGGCTATACCGCCTCCGGACTTCCGCGACTACGAACGGCAGGGAGAGAAATCGCAGACGCCCGATAACAAAGACAACAAGAATGACAGCCAGCCTGATACACGCTACGTCACCACTTATTATCCAGGCGCCTACGATGCCTTGCAGGCATCGGCTGTGACGCTTAAGGCGGGCGATGAGATGCCGGTCAACCTGATGCTGGTGCCGGCGCGAACCTATCGCGTTCGCGGAATTGTGACGGGCGTCCCCGCCGGCCAGAAGCCTGTCGTAGAAGTGCTCTCCAAGGCTGGCGACATCATCCGGTCGAGCGAGGCCGGAGCGGACGGTCAGTTCGAGGTGAGGGGGGTAGGTCCGGGATCGTACGTATTGATGGCCTCGGCCGGCACCGATTCGCAGCCGCTCACCGCACATCGGGATATCAACGTCGTCGCCGCCGACGTAGATGGCACGAAGCTGGCACCTCTGCCTTCTTTCACGCTCTCCGGTCATCTTCACGTAGAGGGCAGAGCGGCCGGTGATCTCCCGCAGGGCTCGCTCAACCTGGGCCGGGAATCGGCGGATGATCCGGATTCCTTTTTCTTTCAGGAATTTTTTGGGACCAACGCGCCGATTGACCGGCTTGGCAACTTTGAGTGGAAGACGGTGAGTCCCGGCAACTATATCGTGCAACTATTCGGGAGCGACCCTCAGAGCAATTTCTACTTGAAATCGGTAACCCTCGGCGGTCGAGATGTAACGACTGGATTCGCGGTTAGCGGGCCCGCGACGATTGACGTGGTCGTCAGCGCCAAGGGAGGGATCATCGAGGGCGCGGTGGTCGAAAAAGAAAAGGATGTGGATAACGATCATCCGGTGCCTAATGCCACAGTGATAGCCGTGCCCGAAGAAAAATATCGCAAGCTTTTTGATCGCTTCGGCATCGGATCGAGCGATCAGCATGGCCGCTTTACGATTCGCGGGCTGGCTCCGGGGGGCTACACGGTCTATGCCTGGCAGGATCTGGAAGATGGGGTGTGGCGCGACGCCGACTTTCTTAAATCGCAGGAGGCCAATGGCACGGCGGTGAAAGTGGAGGAGGGTTCCAATCAGAAGATCGAGCTGAAGCTGAGTTCGGTCGGCGAAGAGTGGCGGTAACCGGTCGCTCGTCGTTAGTCGTTGGTCGTTCGCGATTTAACGACTAACGACCGCCGGCCAACGACAATCAGGTACAATTCTAAGGCTGCCACCATCACTCTTGTCTCACGGCTCTGCTGACTTCATGCACCTGACGCTCACTTCCCCGCTGGCCATGGTCGTAATCTTCGCCTCCAAAGGCTTGGGAGCCTACCTGCGCCAGCATTTTCTGGATAAAACTTTTCAGGGTCTGTACCAGGTCAATGCCTTTGATCTGGCGCTGCTGATTCCTTATTTCATTGTCCTCATCATCCTGGCAGCCTACGGCGGGCACCGCTACTGGATGGTCTATCTTTATTACAAGCACAAAAAGAACAAGACCACGGAACCCCCGGCTCATTTCCTTCCGGATGATCTGCCCCGCATCACCGTGCAGCTCCCAATTTTTAATGAGCAATACGTGGTGGATCGCCTGCTCGACGCCGTCTGCCGGCTCGACTATCCAAAAGAAAAACTCGACATCCAGTTGCTCGACGATTCGACCGACGAAACCGTGGAAGTCGCTTGCCTTTTAGTCGATCGCTACGCCGCCCTGGGACATCCCGTCAAATACCTGCACCGCGACCATCGCGAGGGCTACAAAGCAGGCGCTTTGGCGGAAGGATTGAAAACCGCAAAGGGAGAATTCGTTGCCATCTTTGACGCCGATTTCGTTCCCCCGCCCGACTTTCTGCTGCAATGTATTCATCACTTCACCGACCCCAAAGTCGGCATGGTGCAAACCCGCTGGACGCACATCAACCGCCACTACTCACTGCTGACCGAAGTCGAAGCCATTCTGCTCGACGGCCACTTCGTGCTCGAACATTCGGGACGGTCCCGCAGCGGCGCTTTCTTTAATTTCAACGGTACGGCCGGCATGTGGCGACGCTCGGCCATTGACGAAGCCGGCGGCTGGGAGCATGACACGCTCACCGAAGACACCGACCTTTCCTATCGCGCACAGCTCGAAGGATGGAAGTTTATTTATCTGCAGGATGTCGAGTGTCCGGCCGAGTTGCCGGTCGAAATGACCGCTTTCAAGACGCAGCAGGCGCGCTGGGCCAAGGGTTTGATCCAGGTCTCGAAGAAAATACTTCCCCGGGTATTAAAGAGCGACGTGCCGCGGTCGGTGAAAATCGAAGCCTGGTATCACCTCACGGCCAACCTGAGCTATCCCCTGATGATCGTGCTCTCGGTCTTGCTGATGCCCGCCATGATCATTCGCTTCTACCAGGGATGGTTCCAGATGCTCTACATCGACCTGCCCCTGTTCATGGCTTCGACCTTCTCGATCTCCAGCTTCTATTTGGTTTCGCAGAAGGAATTGTTTCCGAAAAGCTGGCTGCGGTCACTGCTCTACCTGCCACTGTTGATGTCTCTCGGAATCGGTCTGACGATCACCAATACGCGCGCCGTGTTGGAGGCGCTGGTCGGCAAACAGACCGCTTTCGCTCGCACTCCGAAGTACCGCGTCGAATCAAAAAAGGACAAGGTCGGCGCAAAGAAATACCGCAAGCGCCTGGGATGGGTTCCATGGATCGAACTTTTGATCGGAACTTACTTCGCGCTGGCGATCGTTTACGCCGTCGACAATGAGAATTACTTCACCGTTCCCTTCCTGCTATTGTTCGTGATTGGTTATTGGGTCACGGGTCTGATGTCACTGCTGCAGGGGCGGTTCGCCGGCCTCTCGGTAGGCTCGGAAACCCACAGCAAGCCATTCCCCGTCGGCGTGTGAATCATTTAGCCATTGAATCATTGAGTCATCGGATCATTGTTTCGAGTCGAAGTTCCAATGATTCAATGTCTCAATGAGTCAATGAGTCAATGTCTCAATGATTTGATTCGGGGAACTTGAAGTCAACCGCAATCCTGATCTCGTTCTTCACCGGCTTTCCGTCGAGTTCATAAGGCTTGTACCGCCAGTGCTTAACCGCCTCCACAGCGGATGGGACAAACACCGGCGGGCCTTCGACAACTTTGATGTCGCTTACCGTTCCATCCTCCTTGAGCATTGCGGTCAGAATGACGGTGCCCTGCTGGCGTAGTTGACGGGCCTGGACGGGATAAACTGGCGCAACACGGTATACGAGTTGCCCGCCGGAAACCCCTGTAGACACCGGCGCAGAGAGACCGGGCAAAGACGCTTTTGCGGAGAGAACGGTGTTAAGAGACGACGGGTTCGTCAAGCTTGCTGGCATCGACGGCAGCTCGGCCGAAACCGCTTCACCGGAATGCGAGTCGCTGGATCCCAAGTCATTCGATCGCAGGTCTGTCGGCCGCGCTTCACTGGGCTGCGATTCAATGCGCTGCGAGTCAGTGTGCAAGTCCGTCGGCGAGCCAGTCTGCGAGTTGGGCGCGATAGATGCGTCCCCAACAACTTTGCCAGCAAAATCGGCGAGTAACGGCGATCGCCCCGCCGGAGTCTTCTTGCTCCCGAGCACATCCACCTTTGCGGCGAACTTCACGGGAGCTCCCGCGGAAGGCTTCCCGCGGGATGAAAATAGCTTTTCGCCACCGGGATTCGCTCCCCAGACCTGGTCACTGTCGGAAGGATGCTGGTCGAGACGACGCGCGGTTACGGTATTGGCGCTGGCGACGTCGACAGAAGCTGGCATCCCAGCATGCGACTTGTCAGCCTCATCCGCACCGCTCCACCCCAGCCAGATCACCAGGGCAAGCAGCGAGATCGCCACGAGGCCAATGGCCCCCAAAACCAATGCTCGCGATCGACTTCCAGATCCAAATCCAATGAAAGCTAGAACCACATCCCCGACACGATCTGATGCCGGCAGCAAGCCCGAGGGGCGTGCCTTCTCCATCGCGGACGGAGGCTTCGGCGCAGCCGGCGACGCATCATAGGGTTGGGTTGCCCGTGCCCGTTCCGCCAGCGCCGCGAGTTGCTCCAGCAGCGCAATATGCGGTCCGGTAAACGCTGCGGGCTGGGTGGAAAAAACTTCGAGAATTCCGTTGATCCCGCGCCAGCCTTGAATCGGCAAGACGGCCATCGAGCGCAAACCGAGGCTACGACAGACTTCCACATCGACCAGCGGATCGTTTTCAGTATCTGTGCAATGCTGAATCTTCCCGGTGCGCAAACACTCCCCCGAGATTCCCCTGTTCGCGCTCAGCTGCGCACCGAGGGCCGGAGCGGTCTCGCCACTGCGCGCGCGGCACACCATCGCGCCTTCCTTCCACATTGCCAGCGCGGCTCCGGAGGCGCCCGTCAGTCGCCGGGCTGCATCCGCGATGGTCCCTAGCATCGGGTCCAGGCGGTTGTCCCCGGCCGCGATCAACTCCTTCAGAGAGGACAGAGCGGCGCTCTCGCCAGGATTCCAAGAGATGTTGCCAGGCATGTTGCCGGAGCGGTCAGACGAAACCTGCGGCGAAGAATCGCGCTCAGAATGGCTCATTTTCCCGGAGCGAAACGGCTTGGACTGAGGTACAACCACAGATCTCTCTCGGGCTGGTAAGTTGCCGGACAAAACCGGTAGAACGCAAGCGGCGTGGGCGATTTGGCGAAGTATGAGCCAACTCTACACGCCTGTCAAGGCGAGATGTGGTGTGGTCTCTAGTTCGAATTGAATACCAGCATGGCCGGCAGAATTCCCCAATCCCCTGCCGGTTATGGCGCCCAGAGCGGCCCCCGAGGGTGACACGCCTGGCAGTTGTTGAGTGGGAAAGCCACCTTTCCATGGCAGGCGCCGCAGTATTTGCCTTCAATGTTAGAAAACATCGAAAAGCGCATCGTGCCTTTCTGGGCGGTCGGGAATATTTCGGGATGGCACAGTTCACAGCCGTTCCAGATGGCATGCTTCTCATGAGAGAAGTCAATCGGTTCGACCCACGGGTAAGCTGCTTCAACGGAAAAATCCTTCCGATTCTGCATCTTCGCCGTTTTGACCGACAGACCTTCAACAAAATCGACGGGTTTGATGATCCTGGATTTCTCCGCTTCCTCCCAATTGACGCCGTAAATACCCTTTGGGAATTTCGCAGTAAACTCCTTGTACCCATATTTCCTTACGCCCTTTTTGCCCAGTGAATGGCACCTGTCGCACCGCCTGTCATTGGAGTTAAAGGCATCGGAGCACGCGGCGAAGATGGTTTTTCCCTCGAACACCCTCTTCCCATCATGGCAGGCGCCGCAATGGAAACCTTCCCTGTTCGTCTTCGCATTGATGCCGGTGGCCTTCGCCTGCATGGCAAAGCCCACATCGACATGGCAAACCCGGCAAGTAAACATGGACCGGTGCAGCCAATGATCAAATACGACGGAGCCGGGCTCCGCTCCAGTGTAGTTGTCAAGAATCACCTTGCCATACTCGGACGGTTCCGGCGCACGTTGGGGTAAGTAAATTTGGGCGGACGCGCTATGCGCTAGAAGTAAAACTTCGCAGGCCAGCACGAGCAGGAGAAGCCCGCTTTCATTTCTTTTCTTTCCTTTTTGCATCGAGGACGTAGGCATAAAGACCTCGGCACTTTCGCAGTCGTTCCAGGTAGACCTTTTTCCGCGATTCGTCGAGCTTTTCAATTTGCGGCTGGAGACTATCGCATCTCCGAATAAGATCCGTGAGTTCCTCCTGCGAGAAAGTCATGGCATCCTCAGTCTTCCCGCAAATGTTATAGAACTCCGTTCGCCAAGACTCTTGCGCCGCGTCCGCCTGTGAGGCAGAAGCGGAGGGCCCGCCGACAGCACGCACACCGCATAAGCCGGCGAGCCCCAGGAATAACAGTACCGTAATGATCGTTCTCTTAAGCCGCGTCTCGAACTTTGCCGGGCACTCTGCCCAGAACCTCGCTTTAAAGAACTTCGCCTCAAAGGCCATCGACCTCTCTCCTCAGGGTTGTACCGGTTTGGAATGGCAGCGCTGGCAATCTGTCAAAGGAAATGCCACCGTGGTATGACACGCGCCACACGACTTCCCCTGCGATATATCCACCATCGAGTACTTCACCGTACCTCGTTTTACGCCCATGAATATATCCGGGTGGCAGAGTTCGCATCCGTTCCAGACTGTATGTTTCTTGTGCGAGAAGATAATGTCAGGCATTCCCTCAACCTTGGGACTGAGAGCAAAGTCTTTCTGCACGACGAGGGAATTTTTTGGCGTCGACACGCCCGGCAGAAAACTGGCCGGCTTGATGAGGCCCAGTTCCTCCGATTTTTCCCAATCCAAGCCGTTGCCGAAACGCTCTTTCGGAAGCGGTTGGCTGAATTGGAAGAAGTCGAAATCGGAGGCGACTTTCTGTCCATAGGAGTGGCAGCGTTCGCATCTCTTCTCGTCTTCCACGTTCACTTTTCTGGAGCAGGCTTGGAAGACGTTTTTTCCGTCGACGACCATCTTGCCGTTGTGACAGGTGCCGCAGTAATAACCGCGCGCGTTGTCCGCTGCCTTGATGTCTGTGCCGTTTGCCTTCATCGCAAAACCGATGTCCACGTGACACACTCGGCAGGTGAACATGCTGCGGTGGATCCAATGTTCAAAGACGACCGGCGCAAGGTTCGCTTTCTCGGAATAATTGTCGATGACAACCCGGCCGTACTCATAGGGAAGTGGCCTTTTTTTCTTGATACCCGTTTGGGATAGGGCCAAACCGCAAAAAAGACCGCAAGAAACCAGAATCAGCACCAGTGCAGTAAATATTTTCCGGTTCATCGAGATCCTCCTCTCGATTGAACTGCGCTTATCGCATTCTGCCGCCGACGCGCTCCGCTGCTCCTCCTCGAGTGCGCCGTTGACCAGGAAGGGCTCCTGGCGACGCACGACACTAATTCATTTTCATTCTTACTACTCAGCCCTAATGAGGCGCAGTGATTGCAATCACGGTTCGCCGTGAGGGGAAGCCATCGGAGGATCGGGTGATCGCAGGTTCAGGCAGGTAAAGATGGCCCGGTGGCCCGATGCTCCGTTGCACCAAACTAACTAACAATCCGGCTGCCGAGGCGATGCTACCCTGATGGGGCTCTGGTTTCTCGCACCTCCGCAATCGGATTTGCAGGGAACCGATCTCAGGAAGTTTTTAAGGACCTTCGAAGCGCTGGCGGATTTGGGGCCCGAACTTACGGCGGACCGCGATTTCCGCCAAACCGCTCGCACCATGGTGACCGCCATTATGGAAGCGGCTGGTGCGCGCGAGGCCGTTTTGTTTTCATTCGGCGAACGGCCTTCCATGCTGACCTCGGTCGATGCCCAGGGATTCGCGCTACTGCCCGAACCGTCGGTCATTCCACTGCTTCCGCGCCACGTTCACACCCTGACCGCAGCCCCCGGTCCGGTGCTGCTCAATGGTTCCACCTACGATGTCTTTCTGAGTTCGATGGGCAATGTTGCGCCCGAACTGTTCAAGTGCATTTGCCCGCTGAAAGTCCGGGGAAAGCTCGCCGGTGTAGTCGCCCTCGGACGCCGTCTCGGCGACGCGGTCTATGAAGAGGACGCGCTCGACGCTTTCAAAATGCTGAGCCATTACGTGGCGCTGGCCATACAGAATCACACGCTCGCCCAGACCCTGGCACAACGGGTTGCCGAAAACCTGCGCCTGTTGGCCTCACTGCACGGATTCTACGACAACGCGCTCGAAGCTTTCGCCACTGCCATCGACGTCAAACACGTCAACATTCATGGACACTCGCTGCGGGTAGGCCGCTACTCCCAGGCCATTGGCGAAGCGCTCAGCATGGGCCCAGCCGACGTTGCGTCATTGCGGTCGGCGGCTTATCTGCACGATATTGGCATGGTTGCCGTGGATAAGCGGTTGCTCGGAAAAGCTTCGCAGCTGGACGCGGAAGAATCCCGCGATATGCGGGACCACACCGTTATTGGGCATCAGATCGTCAGCCACGTACAGTTTCCCTGGCCGCAGATTCCGGAGATTGTGCGCTGGCACCATGAGCGTGCAGACGGGTCGGGATACCCGGATGGCTTGCATGGGAATGAAATACCGCAAGCGGTACGAATCGTGGCTCTGGCCGAGACCTTTGACGCCATGACCAGCGAACGTCCCTACCGCCAACGCCTGTCAGTCGGAGTTGCGCTCCAGGAATTGATCCGCATGACACCGCAAAAATATGATCCCCAGGCACTGCAGGCTCTGATGATCCAGGTCCGGCGGGACGCGGTCGGAACCAACCGTATCCCAATGCTGGAGGCTGAAGTAATGAACCTTTCCGCCACAGACGTGGATGAGTTGGCGTCTACCCTGCAACACAGGGTCAGCCAGGATAAAACTTTTCATACCTGAAATCGGCGGCCCATGCAGCCGCCGGCGAGCCTCGTCTACTGCAATCAGGACGAGCCAAACCTCATCAAACTCCCCACCAATTCTGCTCCGTGTAAAATCGGAGCCCAGTCCTTTCGTGCCTCGTCTCGTTTTTCCAAGTTGTCAGCTTGGATGTAAACTTGGGTATCCGTTGTATCTATTTTGGGATGGGTTCATCTAAATTTTAAGTGGGCGGTACCATCCAATTCGGCTAGGAGAGACTTGATGGCAGTCAGTGACCAGTCGGTCGCCACCACCGGTACGCAGCTCGATCAGTTGTGTATCAACACGATTCGCACGCTCTCGATGGATGCGGTGCAGAAGGCGAACTCGGGCCATCCCGGGGCGCCGATGGCGCTGGCTCCAGTCGTCTACTGTCTCTGGCAGCAGTTTCTACGCTATGACCCGGAAGATCCCATCTGGCCAAACCGCGACCGCTTCGTGCTCTCCAATGGACACGCCTCCATGCTGCTCTATTCGCTCATCCACCTTGCCGGCGTGCGCGAGGTAAGTCCGGACGGCAAGATTCTGGCAACGCCAGCGCTATCGCTTGACGAGATCAAGAATTTCCGTCAACTGGGTAGTAAAACGCCCGGGCACCCCGAATACGGCTTGACCACGGGCGTCGAGGCCACCACCGGCCCGCTCGGTCAAGGGGTCGCCAATAGCGTTGGTATGGCCATCGCTGAGCGCTGGCTGGCTTCCTACTTCAATCGCACCGGATTCGAGGTCTTCAACTACAACATCTGGGCATTTTGCGGCGACGGCGACATGATGGAAGGAATTTCTTCCGAAGCTGCATCGATCGCCGGCCATCTCAAACTTTCCAACCTGTGCTGGATTTACGACAACAACCACATCACCATCGAGGGCAATACGGATCTTGCCTACGACGAAAATGTGCCCGCCCGCTTCGCCGCCTATGGCTGGGATGTCCAGCACCTCCCCGACGCCAACGATCTGGTCGCGCTGGCCGACGCCTACAGCCATGCGCTCAAGGTGAATGATCGCCCGAAACTCATCATCGTGGACAGCCACATCGGCTACGGTTCGCCAAACCGCCAGGACACAAAAGAAGCCCATGGCGAGGCGCTCGGCGAAGAAGAAGTTAAGCTGACCAAACGTTTCTACGGATGGCCCGAAGACGCCAAGTTTCTGGTCCCCGACGGAGTACGTGAAAACTTCCGCGACGTTATGGGCAAACGCGGACGGCAGCTGAGTGGCCAGTGGAACGAGCTATTCGCGAAATACAGCGCGCAGTATCCCGATTTAGCGGCGCAATACGATCGCATGCAACGTCACCAGGCTCCCGACGGATGGGATAAGGAACTCCCCACTTTTGCGCCCGATCCGAAGGGAATCGCAACCCGCGATTCATCGTCCAAAGTCCTCAACGCCATTGCTAAGAATCATCCCTGGCTGATGGGTGGTTCAGCCGATCTGTATCCATCGACCAAAACCCGGCTCACCTTCGACACCGCCGGCGATTTTGAAGCCGGCAATTACAATGCGCGCAACTTCCACTTCGGCATTCGCGAGCATGCCATGGGCGCGATCGTTAACGGCATGATGCTGTCAAACATCCGCGCCTACGGTTCGACCTTCCTGATCTTCAGCGACTACATGAAGATGCCGATCCGGCTGTCGGCCATCATGGAGGTTCCCTCCGTCTGGATCTTCACCCACGACTCCATTGGTCTCGGCGAAGATGGACCCACTCATCAGCCCATCGAGCAACTGGCCACGCTGCGCGCGGTTCCCGGGCTCGTCACTCTTCGTCCCGCCGACGCCAACGAAGTAGTCGAGGCGTGGAAAATAATCATGACCCTGCGGAAAGAGCCGGTAGCATTGGTCCTCACGCGCCAGGCTTTGCCGACCTTCGATCGAACCAACGATCCCACGAACGATCGCACAAAGTACGCGTCCGCCGCCGGCGTCGCTCGCGGAGCCTACATCCTCGCCGAGGCTGAAGGTGGCAAGCCCCAGGTCATCCTGATGGCCACCGGCAGCGAGGTCTACCTCTGCATCGATGCCTACGAAAAACTGAAGGCCGAAGGCATCCGGGCGCGCGTCGTCAGCATGCCGTCGTGGGATTTGTTCGAACATCAGGACCAGAGTTACCGCGACCAGGTGCTTCCTCCCGAGCTGACCGCGCGGGTTGCAGTCGAGATGGCTTCGACCTTCGGCTGGGCCCAATACACGGGAGCGAAAGGACGCATCATAGGCATGCACACTTTTGGAGCGTCCGCGCCGTTGAAGGACTTGCAAAAGAAATTCGGCTTCACGTCCGAAGCCGTAATTCAGGCAGCGCGCGAACAGCTCGATACGGAACGAGTGTTCACGTCGCAGCCTTCAGTACCGCCACGTGGGAGAAAATGACGCATTACGGTATTGATTCAATGACTCAATCGTTCCATGACTCAATGATTCAATGCCCTTTTTAGGAGATGATTATGAATCCAGTAGGCACACTCGAAACCGCAAAAGCCGCCAATCCTCTCACCCAGCTGCAGACGTTCGGCCAGTCGGTCTGGCTCGACTACATTCGACGCGACCTGATGAAGAGCGGCGAACTGCAACGTCTGATCACCCAAGACGGCCTGCACGGAATGACTTCCAATCCCTCGATTTTTGAGAAGGCGATAGCCGGCGGACAGTACCAGGATTTTCTCGACTCGCTCGCCGGCCGCACCGACCTGGACGCCAAGGGCCGCTATGAACTGCTGGCGATCCGCGACATTCAGGACGCGGCCGACATTCTGGCTCCGGTTTACAAGAGCACCAGGACGCGCGACGGCTACGTGAGCCTCGAAGTCTCCCCCTACCTCGCAAACGACACCAAGGGCACGCTCGACGAGGCGCGCCGCCTCTGGAAGAGCGTAGCCCGCGATAACGTGATGATCAAGGTCCCGGGCACCGCCGCGGGCATCCCCGCGTTTCGCCAGCTCATCAGTGAAGGCATCAACGTCAACGTAACCCTTCTCTTCGCGCAGCCCGTATATGAGGAAGTCGCGGCGGCCTTCATTGATGGAGTGGAAAAGTTCGCTGCATCCGGCGGCGACGTAAGCAAACTGGCGAGCGTAGCCAGCTTCTTCATCAGCCGCATTGATTCGCTGGTCGACTCACTCGTCGGCGACCAACTGAAAAAAGAAACAGACGCGGCGAGCAAAGCGAAGTTGCAAGGGATTCTCGGAAAAGTCGCGATCGCGAACGGCAAGCTGACGTATGAAGCCTACCAGCGCATCTTTTCTTCTCCGCGCTGGAAAGCGCTGGCCGCCAAGGGTGCCCAGACGCAGCGCGTGCTGTGGGCTAGCACCAGCACCAAGAATCCGAATTACCGTGACGTGCTCTACGTCGAAGAATTGATCGGCCCTGACACCGTCAACACCGTTCCTCCCGCAACCCTTGATGCTTTCCGCGATCACGGCAAGCCGCGCCAGAGTCTGACCGAAAACCTCGACGCTGCCCGGAAAACAATGGCCGATCTTGCCGCGGTCGGCATTGTCATGAAAGACGTGACCGACAAGCTAACCACCGACGGCGTGAAGTTATTTGCCGACGCCTTCGATGGGCTGCTGGCCACGGTCGAAAAAAACACAAAGCGATCCAGCACGCCGCAGATCAATCCGCAGAGCGCGTCCGTTCCCGCCGATCTCGATGCCGCAGTAAAAAAAAACCTTGACGACTGGCGAGCTGCAGGAAAAGTAAGACGCCTTTGGCAGCACGATGCCTCCCTCTGGACCAATGAAGACGAGGCCCAGTGGTTAGGATGGCTCGATATCACCGGCGAACAACTCGCCGGCGCCGCTAAACTGAACGACCTAGCCAACGAGGTCAAGAGCGCCGGCTTCTCTGACATTCTTTTACTCGGCATGGGCGGCTCAAGCCTTTGTCCCGAAGTGCTCGCGCTGACCTACCCGCAAACTCCCGGTTTTCCGCGCCTGCACATACTCGACTCGACCGACCCGGCGCAAATCAGGAGCGTCGACAAAAAGGTGAATCTCGCCACCACGCTCTTCATCGTTTCCAGCAAGTCCGGGAGCACCCTCGAGCCCAACATCTACAAGCAGTATTTCTTCGAGCGCGTGCAACAGACGGTTGGTGCGGACCAAGCAGGCAGCCACTTTATTGCCATCACCGACCCTGGCTCAAAGCTGCAGCAGGTCGCCGAACGCGACCATTTCCGCAACATTTTCTATGGCCTGCCATCGATCGGCGGGCGCTACTCCGCGCTTTCAAACTTCGGCATGGTTCCCGCGGCAGCCATCGGCCTCGACACCGGCAGGTTCCTGCAGCGCACAAAGGAAATGGTCGAAGCCTGCAAGCCGTCGGTTCCCGTAGAACAGAATCCGGGAGTCATGCTCGGCCTGATTATGGGAAGCGCGGCGAAGCTGGGCCGCGACAAGATAACCATCATCACCTCGCCCGGAATCGCCGACCTCGGCGCATGGCTCGAGCAGTTGATCGCGGAATCCACCGGCAAGCTCGGCAAGGGCATCATCCCAGTCGACCGTGAACAACTCGGTGGGCCGGAAGTTTATGGAGGTGACCGCCTCTTCGCCTACCTTCGTTTGGACGGCGCGTCCAGCGCCGCCGAGGATGCCAAGGTCGTAGCACTCGAAAAAGCCGGAAATCCCGTAGTGCACATCGCCGTCTCCGACACCTACAGTCTGGGACAGGAATTCTTCCGCTGGGAAATCGCTACCGCAGTTGCGGGCTCGATCCTCGGGATCAACGCCTTCAATCAGCCCGACGTCGAAGCCAGTAAAATCGTAACCAAACAACTGACTTCAGAGTACGAGAGCAAGGGCTCGCTCCCGCCCGAAAAACCAATCGTTGAAGAAGCGGGCTTCAAACTTTTCACCGACGACATGAACGCCGCCGAGCTCGCGAAAGCTGCGGCCTCTGGACCTTCATCCGATGGTCAACTCAGGAATTACCTGCGCGCGCATCTGGCGCGTCTGGGTGGAGGCGACTATTTCGCCCTGCTTGCTTATGTCGAAATGAATGCGGAGCACGAAGCTTTGCTGCAAGCTCTGCGCATGACCGTGCGCGATCGCAAACGCGTGGCCACGGTCCTCGGCTTCGGACCGCGTTTCCTGCATTCCACGGGACAAGCTTATAAAGGCGGCCCCAACAGCGGCGTGTTCCTGCAAATCACCTGCGACGACGCCCAGGACTTGCCCGTCCCCGGACAGAAGTACACTTTCGGAGTGGTGAAAGCGGCGCAAGCTCGCGGGGACTTCCAGGTTCTCGCCGACCGCAAACGCCGGGCGCTACGCGTGCATCTCGCGAGCGATGTGAAGGCAGGACTCACGAAGCTCGCAGAAATGGTGAAGCAGCTTGTGTGAAAGTTGTCTTATAACTGCCTTCGAAGGAGCATGGTTTCACAGCTTGCGGAAAAACTCGCTTTTGGTCTTGCCTTTGGGTGGCGCAGCGGTTTACCGCTGCGATAAAGGCCTTATTTTCAGTGCCGGCTTTAGCCGCTGAGGGAGCGACTGCGGCGCTCCACCGCCTTTTTCAGCAAACTGTTTGGTCCTCTGAGGGAATCGACAGTTCAAGGAGCACGAATGCAACTCGGAATGGTAGGTTTAGGCCGCATGGGCGCCAATATGACGCGACGCCTGATGCGCGGCGGCCACACGCTGGTGGTTTCCGATCTCAGCCCCGCTGCCGTCAAGGGTCTCGCCGGCGAAGGTGCGGTAGCCTCCTCTTCGCTCGACGATCTGGTTAGCCAGCTGACTCCTCCGCGCGCCGCCTGGATCATGGTGCCATCCGGTGACGCCACGGAAAAAACGGTGCAATCTCTGCTCGGAAGCATGCAGCCGGGCGACACCATCATCGACGGCGGCAACTCGTATTTCAAAGATGATGTCCGCCGCGCCAAGATATGCGCCGGCAAAGGCGTGCACTACGTCGATGTCGGCACCAGCGGCGGCGTTTGGGGGCTCGACCGCGGATACTGCATGATGATCGGCGGCCCGAAAGAAGCCGTCCAGCGCCTCGACCCAATCTTCAAAACGCTGGCGCCGGGACGCGGCGACATCCCGCGCACTCCCGGACGCGAAAAAGTCACGGGCGCTCCCGCCAGTACTGCCGAAGACGGATACATCCACTGCGGCCCCTCCGGCGCCGGGCACTTCGTCAAGATGGTCCACAACGGCATCGAATATGGAATGATGCAGGCTTATGCGGAGGGCTTCGACATTTTCAAGAACGCGACCAGCAAAGAACTTCCCGAAAATATCCGCTACGATCTCAACCTGCCCGATATTGCCGAGGTCTGGCGGCGCGGCAGCGTGGTAAGTTCATGGTTGCTAGATCTGACCGCGATGGCGTTGCTCGAGAATCCGACGCTCGCGGAATACAGCGGCTTCGTGCAGGACTCCGGCGAAGGACGTTGGACGATTCAGGCGGCGCTCGAAGAGGCGGTTCCCGCCGAAGTGCTGACGGCGGCTCTGTATACCCGCTTCCGCTCGCGGCAGGATCATACCTTCGCGGAGAAGATGCTTTCCGCCATGCGGCAGAAGTTCGGTGGACACGTCGAACTCAAACCGCCAGCACAGACGAAGTAAGAGAGATTAAATCACTGAGTGAATCGTCAGCCCGGCTCTCAATGATTCAATGACTAAATGATTCAATGACTAAATGTTCCAATCGAGGAGACGATGGCTCTAATCGATGCTCGGCCAGCACCAGTTAAACCGCGAGTGGGACGCACCGCAGATCCGTGTGTCATGGTAATCTTCGGCTTTACCGGCGACCTGACGCGCCGCAAGCTGATTCCCGCTCTCTACAACCTCGCCAGCCAGCAGTTGCTGTCGCAGGAGTTCGCCGTGATCGGCGTGGGCCGCAGCCCCATGAGCGATGAAGACGCGCGCAAGAAGGTCACCCAAGACTTCAAACAGTTTGCCACCGGCGCCGTCGATGCCGATTTGTGGGAATCGTTTGTCCGCCGCATAAGCTATGTAAGTGGAAACTTCGACGATCCCGCGACTTATGACAAGCTGAAAGAAGCTTTGGCCAGGGTTGATGGGGAGCATAACTCGCACGGCAACTATTTCTTTTACATGGCGACCGCGCCCAAATACTTTGGCGACGTCGTCGAGCGCCTTTCAAAAGTCGGCCTGATGACCGAAGACAACAGCCATTGGCGGCGCGTGATTATCGAAAAGCCTTTCGGCCACGATCTCGATTCCGCCAAAGCCCTGAACCAGCAAGTTTTGAAAGTCGCCTCTGAACACCAGATCTACCGCATCGATCACTATCTGGGTAAAGAGACAGTTCAGAACATTTTGGCGCTCCGCTTCGCGAATGGAATTTTCGAGCCTATCTGGAATCGCCGCTACATTGATCACGTGCAGATTTCCGTCGCCGAAACCGTCGGCGTCGAGCAGCGCGGCGACTACTACGATGGAGCCGGCGCCCTGCGCGACATGGTGCCCAACCACATCATGCAACTCATCACTCTCACCGCAATGGAACCGCCGATTTCGTTCGAGGCCAACGCAGTCCGCGACGAGCAGGCCAAGATTCTGCATGCCATCCAACCCTACAGTAACGAGGATGTCCTCAGCAAAACCGTCCGCGGGCAATATGGCGAAGGCATTATGGACGGCGAGCGCGTGCCCGCCTACCGCTCCGAGGAAGGCGTGCCCCCGGACTCGCGCACCGAAACCTTCGTCGCTATGCGCCTGCTGATCGACAACTGGCGCTGGGCGGGAGTTCCCTTCTATCTGCGTACGGGCAAGCGCTTGCCGGGCCGCAATACCCATGTAGTGATTCAGTTCCGGCGCGCTCCCTTCATGCTCTTCCGCGAAACCCAGGTCGAAAACATGATGCCCAACCAACTCGTGCTGCATATTCAGCCGGAAGAAGGCATCTCGCTGCGCTTCGCCGCGAAAACGCCCGGGACCACCATGCAACTGGGCGAGGTGAATATGGATTTCGCCTACGCCGACTATTTCGGGGTCACTTCTTCGACCGGCTACGAGCGCCTGCTGCATGACTGCATGATCGGCGACGCCACGCTGTTTCAGCGCGCCGACATGGTCGAGGCCGGTTGGAGCATTGTCAATCCCGTGCTCGATGTCTGGAAGGCATTGCCCCCGCGTAATTTCCCCAACTATCCCGCCGATACCTGGGGCCCGAAAGAGTCCGACGAACTGATGGAACGCGATGGGCGGCGCTGGAGAAATTTCGAAAAATAATTTGTAATATGTAATTTGTAATTGGTAATTTTGCAATCCGGTAATTCTGTAACTTGCGTTTGGCTTTTAAATTGCAAACTACAAATCACCAATTACAAATTTCCCATGCCTTCGACTCGCTCCATCGAAGTCGTTGCTACCGCGGCCGATCTTTTCCGCGCTGCCGCCGAAGAATTCATCCGCGTGGGCCGCGCTGCCATCGGCGCCCAGGGCCGATTCGCCGTCGCGCTCTCCGGCGGGTCGACTCCAAGAGCTCTCTATTCCCTGCTGGCAGCCAATTACGCCAACTTTGCATGGAACCGCGTCTTTCTGTTTTTCGGCGACGAGCGTCACGTCCCGCCCATCGATCCCGAAAGCAATTATCGGATGGTGAATGAAGCGCTGCTGACAAAGATTGCTATCCCCGCCGAGAACGTCTTTCGCGTGCCGGCCGAAAATCCCGATGCCGCCGCCGCTGCCTCCGACTACGAAGCCGAACTCCGAGGCTTCTTTGGGCTTCGGTCCGAACTCCGGCCCGGAGATCGGCCCGCGGAATTCCCGCGCTTTGACTTGATTCTGCTCGGCATGGGTCCGGATGGCCACACCGCGTCCCTGTTCCCCGACTCTCCTGCGCTCGATGAAAAGGCGCGTCTGGTGGTCGCCAATCGGGTCGCGAAGTTCAACACTTACCGCATCACTTTCACTTTCCCGGTCCTCAATGGCGCCGCCGAGGTGGTGTTCCTGGCCAGCGGCGCCGACAAAGCCGACATGCTGCATCAGGTTCTGGAGGTCAAGAACACCCCTCCACTGCCCTCGCAACGGGTGCAGCCGGCCGACGGAAAATTGTTGTGGCTGCTCGACGAAGCCGCCGCCGCAAAGCTCAGTCGCTGAAGTCCGCAGGTACCAGTTCTATTGGAATCATCGGGTTACAGAAAACGATCAAGGGCCTCCAATGCCGGCGCAATCATTGTATGTACAATATGTTTCACGTGGAACATTTTGTGGTTGCTTAATTGTGCATATAGTTATATAAGCACGTATGAAGAAGCCAAAAACCGCGAAGAAACGGCGAAAGATTGCCCGATTGCAGGCTTCCGCCGGCGGGGAGAATCTTCCGCTGGATCTGGTCCCGGGGTGGAGGAGATACTACAAGCCCCGCAAGAAGCGGATCACGCTGTGGCTGGACGCCGACGTTCTAGCCTGGTTCAAAGAGCCGGGCCGGGGCTACCAGGCGAGGATCAACCGGGCGCTCCGGGAGGTGATGGCGGAAGAGAGAAAAGGCTAGATTGAGCCGCGTCCGGGGCACGAGACATATGACAGAGTGCGAGATATGGCAACCGGCGGGGTTGCAAGTCATTGATAACGCTCAGGGTCAAGTGTGGTTAAATCGACACAACAATGTAATTATTACACTGTAATTATTACACACCTCATTATTTTAGTGGGCGGGGCAACCCGGCCGGGTCACGTCATCGGCCGTGGTGCCCTCCCCTTCGAAAAGCCGCTCAAGGGTGAGGCAGCCTCGGTCGTGGCAGCGCAAAGGTGGGTCGGCCCCCCTTGTGATTACGAAATCCGAACAAGACGCTCGATCTCGGAATGAATCGCGCTTTCGTCCGTACCATCGAAGTGCCGAGGACTGTCTGGGGTACCGATCTCGGCCGGGGATATGCGTCGAGACGATTTGCGACGACTGCTTGGCCATCTCAAACGGGCATTGCGGATGAAACAGCGGTTAACCGTTCAGGAGTTTTATCAACTGCTCGAACTGGCGGAGGCGATCATTGATTACGGGCGAATGATCGAGGAGTACGGGCGAATGTCCGGGGTGTACTGCGAACACTCCCCGTTGTTCGTGATCGTCGAAATACCCGACCTGGCACTCCGCTTCAGAGAGACGCCGCGGGCCATTAAAGACGCGCTCCTGTTGCTAGGGGACTTGGGCCGTGCTGAGCCTATCAATCTGCGGGGATGTTGGAGATTGGAACTGGCAGGTACGCTTCTCAATGGTTGCGAGGTTGGTCGTTCGGCGACGCGCGACCCTCACGCTGGTGAAGATGACAACCGAAACGATCGAGGAGCCGCTTGATTATCTGGCGCGAATAACATGAATTCACCATCCCCCGCTTTTGTCGGAAGAGTTTTGGTCGTGTCCAATGATGCGCTCACGATCGATCAGCTGACGGAATCAGTACAACGATTCGCGCTGTTCGCAGAACAATGTCCCGATGTTCCCTCGGCTCTAGAGCGGTTGCAACGGGCCAAGTTCGAGGCTGTGGTTGTTGATTTCCGGCTTGGGAGTCAGGCGGGCGCAGTCGCGGAAGCGGCACGTGAATCTGCTTCGAATGAACATGCAATCGTATTCACGGTTTGCGATGGCGAGGGCGAAGCCGCGGAAGCATTTAAGGCTGGTTCAACTTTCCTATTACGGAGACCGCTCTCCGCGGCTTCAATTGACTTAAGCCTAAAGGCTGCCTATGGCTTGATTGTAAGGGAAAGGCGCCGTTATTTCCGCTGCCCGGTAGAGGTTCCAGTGTCGATTCTTCGGACAGCCATGGAGCCGGTTCCCGGCCACACCGTCAACATCAGCGAGGGTGGAATGGCGGTTACTGCCGCGGCCCCACTCAGACCTGGTGACGAGGCACGGTTGCATTTCACTCTGCCGGGCAAGGACTTTGAGTTTATCCTCGAATCAACAGTCTGTTGGGCCAAAGAGCGAAGGCTCGGACTGCAGTTCCTCTCTCCGCATCAAACCTCGAGACTCCAAGAATGGCTTTCTGGCCGTTTGGAGGAAGCTATGCCGCAGTCCGTCAGGGACAAATTCTCAGCCTTCACGCGAGACTAACTACTGCGAGCTACCGTGATAAGTTGGCTCCACATTCTCATACCGCTCTGGTAGGTTAGATAGGCACGGCTTGTCATAGGTCGGAGCCGGCGTTGCACAGACGACCCAACTTTCGTAACTCCCCCTAAGTTACTCCGCAGATTAGAATGCTCATAAGATTTCCGGAGAATAGTGGGACAGCAATGGATCAGCAAGCATTCCAACAGGTGAGCCCGAGTAGCCCCGAGGCGATCCCGATTGAAGTACGTCAGATCGAGGGTCGTGAATGGTGGCTGTGGGGGTTTGCCGTTGTCGTAACACTGGCATTAACCTTGGGGATCATCTCGTTCACTTTCCCCTGGTTTAATACGGTGACCGACGCTTTGTACTGGTTTGACCTCAGGGAATGGGTGCGCGGGCTGGCGGCTCTCGTATTACTTTTCGACTTCTACGCGGTTTATCAGAACCTGCAACTCCACCGCATTCGACGCCAGCTGGCGGAGAGAGATCAGCTTTTTCAACTCATCAGCGAGAACGCCGCCGATATGATCGCGCTTGTTGACGGCGATGGCCGCCGGTTGTACAACAGCCCTGCCTATCAAAAAGTCCTCGGATATTCGCCCGAAGAGCTGAAGGCGACCTCTTCGACCGAGCAAATTCATCCCGATGATCGACCGCGAGTATTGCAAGCAGCAGAAAAAGCCCGCCTGACCGGCCAGGGGGAGCGGGTGGAATACCGGGCACGCCACAAAGACGGTTCCTGGCGCTATCTGGAATCGACCGCCTGCGCGATCCGAAACGCAAAAGGCCAGGCTGAGAAGCTGGTAATCGTGAACCGCGACATCACTGAGCGGAAGCGAGCCGAAGAGATGCTGGCACACAATGCATTTCACGACGGGCTCACGAACCTACCCAACCGCGCCCTGTTTCTGGACCGGTTACAACACGCGCTTACCCTCTCGAAAAGACAATCGAACTACAAATTCGCGGTATTGCTCATTGATGTAGACGAATTCAAGATCATCAACGACAGTCTGGGACACACGGCGGGGGATGAGCTGCTGATTCAAATCGGGCAAAGATTGAAGAACTCAGTGCGGCGAGCCGACACGGTCTCGCGTCCGCGCATGACCGAAGTACCTACGAGGCCTACCAACGACGACACCTTGGCCAGACTCGGCGGTGATGAATTCTCCATCCTTTTGGACGATATACGAGATCCCATTGAAGCAGTGCGCGTTGCGGAACGAGTGCAAGGAGAACTGGCGATCCCCTTTGTGGTAAACAAACAGGAGATAGTAATTTCGGCGAGCATCGGAATTGCTTCCAGCACCAGCCCTCACACCCAGGCCGAGGATCTGATGCGAGACGCGGATATAGCTATGTACCGTGCCAAGCGCACGGGAAAGGCCCATTGCGAAGTGTCGGACACAGCCATGCATGCGACTGCGGTAAAGCGGTTGCAGCTGGAGACGGACCTGCGCAAAGCCCTCGACCAGGGGGAATTTCGTGTTTACTACCAGCCCATCGTCTCGTTGCAAACTGGCAAGATCACGGGCTTCGAGGCCCTGTCGCGGTGGCAACGTCCGGAGGGCATCGTTCCACCGATTGAGTTCATTGCGGTTGCTGAGGAAATTGGGCTCATCATCCCCATGAATCGGCAACTGGTGCACGAAGCCTGCCAACGTCTGCGATCCTGGCAGTCTGAATTCCCCTCAGACCCGCCTCTGACCATGAGCGTGAACGTCAGTTCTAGGGAGTTCGCCCAGCCGGATTTGGCCAGCGAGATCCGTAAGTCGCTGGAGCAGACCGGAATTGCTCCCGGCTGCTTGCAACTCGAAATCATAGAAACAATCGCCATGGGGGATGCGGAAAAATCTGGACACGCACTGGCGCGATTGAAGGCACTCGGCGTTCGCATGAGCATCGATGATTTTGGCACTGGGTATTCGTCACTCAGCCGCTTGCGCCGGATTCCAGTGGACACCTTGAAAATCGACCGAGCCTTTATTTTGCACATGGACAGCGACCCGGAAAGCCGCGAGATCGTTCGGATCATCATTATGCTTGCCCACAGTCTCGGCTTGAAGGTCGTCGCCGAGGGGGCCGAGACACAAGAGCATGTAAATTTGCTCAAACAGCTCAATTGCGAGATGGTACAAGGATACTTTTTCTCTCGACCTGCTACCGATCAGGCTATGGCGACACTATTGGCAAGCGATCACGGCACTCGTGCCGCGTCCGTCGGTGTTTAGAAACAGGCGGACCGCCGAAGGGTGGGGCAGCCTCGGTCGTGGCGGCGCTAAGGTGGGGCAGCCCCCCTATCTCGCCAAGAGGTGAATGTGCAACTCTGGGAGGCAGTCCTTCAGGCGGTGAGCTGGTGTGCCGCTTCACTGGCCGCTACACGATCCAGATCTCTCAGTGGATCGGGCCACGGCACTTTGTAACCCATAGATCGAACGTACGCAATGGCTTGTCCCATATGTTCGTGAGAGTGCGCTAACATTCGCAAATACAGCCTACGCACGGCCTCTGGCTTACCGAAGAAATTCCCTCTGACCTCAAGGTCATCGGGCGTAACTGCCGCCATCGCCTCCGCAACGGCTTGAAACGAGCGCCTGAGGAGATCAACCACTTCGGATTTTGCGACGATCGTGCCTTCCATGGCAACATTCTTGCGGATGATTGCCACAACACGCGCGACCGGTTCGCCTTCGATTGACCCATAGAGGTTGGTGACAGGGGGTATTCGCACGCCTGCACGATACAAGAGCAGAAGATTCCCCACGGCGATGTGTACCAGGACCGCTGAGAACGGCCGCGCGCCGAGAACGGGGCTCCAACCGTAAGATTCCTCGGGAACAGCGCCAGCGAGCGCAAGAAGTTGTGTTTCAGCAATCTCAAGTTCTGCAAGGTACTCTTGCTGAAAACTAGTAACCTCCTGTTGCATGGATTACCTCCCGTAAAACGTGCCGACAGACAGCCTCCACCAGACGTGAGCTGCTCAAACGGCAAGATGAACGAGTGGGTGCCGCTAGGCTCTCTCAGGTGGCGAAATATCGCCGTTGCCCTCATTGACCACTGGGGGGTTGAGCGCTAAGATCCTGTTGCCGCCAGTCGACCTCCTCTTTTAGCCCGCACTCGGCGGTTCATCATAAAGTGCTGATTGATTGCAAAGGAGTGGTATAGCTAGCCTAAGGGGTATGGATTCCCGCACAATCCGCCTGAAGTTCGGTAGAGATTATGTAGCCGACGCGCGAACTTTTGTAATGGGCATCGATCAGCGCTTCACGACAGAAATAGCAAGGCGATTTCGCAATCGACGTGTCCTGGAAACGTGCACAGGAGGGGGATTCAG
>JBEKXC010000004.1:0-49911 GCA_049512435.1 Terriglobales bacterium
TTACCCGTCCGGACCATGATTTCCAGCACCCGGAGTGCCGTCAGCAGTCCGTCGCCCGTGGTCGCCTCTCCGTCGCGAAAAAGGATGTGGCCCGACTGTTCGCCGCCGAGAGTAGCGCCCACGCGCTGCATTTCCTCAAGCACGTACTTGTCGCCGACATTGGCGCGCAGCATCCGAATGCCGGATCGCTTGAGCGCCAACTCCAATCCCATATTCGACATGGTCGTCGCCACCACCGTAGACTTGGCGAGTGCGCCACGCGACTGCATTTCGCGTGCCGCCAAAAGCAAAACCGCATCTCCGTTGACCACTCGCCCATCGGCATCGCAAAAAAGCGCGCGGTCGGCGTCGCCATCGAAAGTAACGCCTACGTCGAAACCTCGCTGCTCGTCGGAGCCATTGTTTTTCTGGACAATGTTCTCCTGAACAAAGTGAGCCACGGCCTCCGGATGCAGCGCTCCGCAATTCTCGTTGATGTTCTGTCCGTCCGGGCTGGAGTGCAGAAAGGTGGTGTCGATTTTGAGCGCCCCGAACAACGCCGGAGCTTCCGCCGTCGCTGCGCCATTGGCGCAATCGATGGCCACACGCAGCCGGCTCAAGTCCAATTCCGAAGACACACTGCTCCCTAGCCAACTAACGTAAGCCTGGCGCAGATTCTCCTCACCGGGGAGGCTGGAAACTTCAGGCGTGGAATCCATCGCCGGAGGTGTATCCGCTTGCAGCAACGCGAAAATCTCTTTTTCAATGGCCAATTCGCGCGCGTCCGGCAGCTTGTAGCCATCGCTGGAAAAAATCTTGATCCCGTTATCGGTCCAGGGATTGTGCGAAGCGGAAATCACGATGCCGGCATCGAACCCTTGCGAGCGCGCCAGAAACGCAATACCTGGTGTGGTAATCACGCCGGCGCTGCGCGCTTCCACACCAACCGACGCGAGCCCTTGCACAAATCGGTCGGCAATCCAGAGGCTGGAGACGCGCGTGTCCTGCCCAATCACGACCTGCGCCTTGGCATTCACGCGCGTCAGATCGTGTCCTAGCGCCCGCCCAATCCAATAAACACTGTCGCGCGTCAGGGGGAATTCGCCCGCCACGCCACGAATCCCATCGGTACCGAAGAGTTGTCGGGTCTGCGTCATGCCAGAATCAAAGATCGAAAGACCTGGGGAAAGCCAGTCCTTACTTGTTGCGGTATTCCGAGCGCTCCATGATAACCGTCACTCGAACCGGCGTGGGATGCACAACCTGAATCAGAGGATCGGGAACATAGGCCTGCGTCACAAACGAAGCTCGCGTCATGGTTCCACTCGCGTCTACTGGATCCGTAACCGCGGCCTCCACCGCTTCGACGCGGCGCCGGGGACCCGTGATCATGACCGTCGGCGGATCGGCGATCCACTGCCCCACTTGCATGCCGCTTGCAAAAGTTCCGATCACACGCGGTCGAATCTCAATCACGCGGGTCGCGCGATTATCGAAAGAGAGGTGAAACTGTCCCGGTATGATCTGCACCACTTCCAGATCCTCCGGCACATGAACATGCCGAGCGGTCAAATCGAAAGTCCGTTCCCCCGGGGCGACGCTGGCGAGATCAATCTCCGCGCGCACATCCGCAATCTGCAGGCGGTGAATTACACGCTCCGGTCCCCGCACCCGGATCTGTGCCTCGGTGAAGCTGGCAGAGTCGATCTCCAGATTGTCGGGAAGATTATGGAACTCGATGGGGACTCTCATCTCAACTTCGGCCACAGGACTGCGTGCCACTGCGAACCACAGAGCGATGGCGAGCAATAGGGATACGACCTTGAGTCCGATATTGTGAACAAAAGCACGCTGCAAAAAGCCGCGCTGGGAAAAGCTACGCTCAGCAATGCCCGACATCGTCAGTTGTCCCTTCCAGCATCCGGCTTGCGGGAGAGTTGCGAACCAGATTGAGAACCATGTTGCGAACCAGATTGAGAACTATGTTGCGAACTAGGCGGCTCCTCTTCAACAAAACTTTCCTCCAACACCGTCGGCAGAGCGGGCGCAGGAGCATAACGGCGCAGCAGATTACTCAGCCGCTCGCGCAGCCGCTCCACCGTCAAGTCGCGTTCGATGCTGCCCGCCACCGCCATGCTGATCGTGCCCGTCTCTTCCGAAATGATGACGGCGACCGCGTCAGTTTCTTCCGTGATCCCGATCGCCGCACGATGCCGCGTCCCCAGTTGGATCGAGAGCACAGGGTTCATCGAGAGCGGCAGGAAACAAGCGGCGGCGGCAATGCGGTCCCGCTGCACAATCACGGCCCCGTCATGCAAGGGCGCGCTCGGACGAAACACCGTGGCCAGCAGGTCGTAGGACAGCCTGGCATCGAGCGCCACCCCGCTTTCGATGTAGGTGCGCAGCCCAATCTCACGTTCGATCACGATCAGCGCACCGGTCTGGTCTTGCGAAAAAAGATTGGCCGCCAAAACAATGTCGTCGTAGACATCGGCCACCGAACTCGAAGACCGCATCAGCGAAATACGGCTGCCGAGATTTGCCAGTGCGTGCCGGATCTCCGACTGGAAAACAACGATCAACGCAAATACGCCATACGGCAGCAGCGTGCTGAGCAGCCAGTTGAGCGTCCGCAATTCCCCAAGCTGCGCGAAATAGAAAGCCAGTCCGAGCGTCGCCACCCCGACCAGCATGGGCGCAGCCCGCGTGCCCCGCACTAGAACCAGAAACTGGTAGATCAGGATCGCGACCAGCACGACGTCCAAAATCGAAATGACCGAGATCGCCGAGATGTGCGACCAGACCTGCGACAGCGTCACGCCAGCCTCACGTCGATATTTGAGTCAAGAGTGGATTCGCCCTTCATTCTAATCTAATGCAATCGGCCGAATGTGGCGCGCCCAATGCAGCGCGTTCTAACACAGCGCGTTCTAATAACTTTCGTCGGATTCCAGTCCGCTGCGCTCGATCGCCGTAACGCGGGCACGAACCCGTCCCCGAGCCAGGCGGGCCGACAACTCCTCCCCGGCCTCGAGTTGCGCCGCATCCTTTACCAGTTGGTCTTTCGCATCGAATACCAAAGCGTATCCGCGATTCAGAATCGCCACCGGCGAAAGCGCCTCCAGGCTTGCGGTCTGGCGATCCAGCGCTCCACGGCTCTCCAGCAACCGTGTGTGCGTGGCGGCAGCCAGGGTCGCAACTTGAGCCTCCAACCGCTGGCGGATAGCAGCCAGACGGCGGCGCGCATCATAGTGCCGGATTGCTGTGGCAACATTTTCCAGGCGTCGATGACATCGCTCCAATAATTGCCGTTCCGCTCTTTCCAAGCGGAAGCGCTGTTCATCGAGCCTCTGCTGTCGCCGATGAATCCCATCCATCATGCGCGCAAATGCTCCGTGCTGAGCCCGTTCTGTCAAATCCTGACGCGCCATCAGCAACCGGTACCGCACCGCGCGCTCCAGCCGGCGATACAAGTCCTCCGCTTGTGCTTCGATCTCCTGTCGCGAGCGGATCACCAGTTCCGCCGCCGCCGACGGTGTAGGCGCCCGCAGATCGGCGACAAAATCCGCGATCGTAAAATCCGTCTCGTGCCCAATCGCCGAGATCACCGGAATCTTCGAATCCGCTACCGCCCGCGCTAAGCCCTCATGATTAAAACAGGCGAGATCTTCAGCCGAGCCTCCGCCGCGCGCAATGATGATGACCTGGACCGCGCCGCTGCGACGGCTGCCCTGATTAAAGCATTGCAGCCCGGCCATCACCTCGCCCGGCGCCGCGTCTCCCTGCACCTGCGCCGGATAAATCACCACATTCGCCGAGTGATGCCGTCGCGCCAGAATATTCAGAATGTCCCGCAGCGCCGCCCCCTGCGGTGACGTGATGATGCCAATTCGCTGCGGCAACGGCGGAATCGGCTTTTTTCGCGAAGCCTCGAACAATCCTTCCGCCTGCAATCGCGCCTTCAATTGTTCGAACGCCAACTGCAGCGCGCCCGCGCCCTTCGGCTCCATGAATTCAGCGGAGATCTGCAACTCTCCGCGATCCTCATACACCGTAATGCGCCCGCGAACCGTAACCTGCAATCCGTTCTCCGGACGAAACCGCAGCAGCTTCGCCGACGACCGGAACATCACCACCCGAATCTGCGCCGACTCTTCTTTCAGCGTGAAATACAAATGCCCGGAGTCGGGAATCCGCAAATTCGAAATCTCGCCTTCCACCCAGCAATCCGAATACTCGCGCTCAATGTGCGACCGAACCGCCGAGACCAAAGCCCGAACCGTCCAGACGCGCCGCTCCGGAGGGCGAAACTGAAACCCGAGTTGGTCGGCCAAGTCCATGAGTTTCAGCTAAGAAATTTCAGCACCGTCGGAGATTGCCGCAGTTCGTTCTTTCTCTCCACAACTACCTCCCTAACCGTGTCATCCTGAGCGGAGCCGAGCCATACGCGAAGCGGGGTGGCTCGCTGCAGTCGAAGGACCCCTACACCCTCCCAACTCTCGACCTTTTCACTCGAGGCCGACTCCACACCCAGCTGCATGAATTTCCAGATCGAGGCCCGCCCGTACACGTTATCGCCTCAGCCGTCCAATCAGGAAGAGAACAATAGAAAGCACGACACTAATCAAAATGGAACTAGCCAGCGGAAAATAGAAAGTAGTGTTCTTGCCCCGATACACGATATCCCCCGGCAACCGGCCCAGCGGCAACCCCGTCCGCCCCAGCAGCATGACGATGCCCCCAATTACCACCAGGGCCACGCCAAGCATTACCAGCAGCCGTCCCGTCTCCATCATGCTTCGAGTGTAACTCCGGCGATTGCCAAGTGATCGTTCGACTCCTTGGGAGTCTCCGCAATCAGGACCGCAAGACGGGTGTATAATGACTGCCGTTTTTGCCGCCAGAAGGAGAGTTCCGGGCAAGACCTGGCGCACCCGCCTTTGTTAGTTGAATTCTGAGAGGTCGACCTATGCGAAGCGACAGATTTTCCATTGGATGGGGAACGGCTCTGTTGATATTGAGTGCGACTATGCTGGTGGCGACCAACCGGGCGAGCGGCCAAGAAACAGTGCTGTACAACTTTCAGGGAGGAAGCGATGGGAATTTTCCCATCGGCGGCGTCATCTTTGATGCTGAAGGGAATCTCTATGGCACCACTGACGTGGGCGGCGGCGGGGCGTGTCCAGGCGGCTGCGGAACCGTCTTCAAGCTTGCTCCGGCGAAAAATGGAGGCTACACGAAGACCATCCTTTATACCTTCCAGGGTTCATTCACGGATGGGCAATACCCTCAAGCCCGGCTGGTCTTCGACCAAGAGGGCAATCTTTATGGCACAACCCTGCTCGGCGGCGCTACCCTTGCAGGCGAAGGAACGGTCTTTAAGCTCACCCCGACCCCGAGCGGTGAGTGGACAGAGACCATTCTCCACAACTTCAACTGCGCTACAGCCAACGATGGCTGTGAGCCGTATTCTTATTTGATCTTCGACAAGGCCGGCAATTTGTATGGCACCACGCTGCAAGGCGGTGGCGGCGACACCTCGTCCTATTGCATTAACGGTTGCGGCACGGTTTTCAAACTGTCGAAGCGTAAGAAGGGCATGTGGCCAGAGACTCTGCTCTACACCTTCCCGCATTTCTTCAACAACACCATCGGTGCGAACCCGTATGCTGGTTTGGCGATCGATGCCAAGGGCAGCCTGTACGGGACGACCTACTACGGCGGCCCGTATACAAGTGGCGTGGTTTTCCGACTCAAGCGCTCCCATGGGGTGTGGGCAGAAACTGTGCTGCATACCTTTAGCTACACTGGAACCGACGGGTACGCTCCTTACGCCGGTGTGGTGCTGGACAAGTCCGGAAACCTCTATGGCACAACGCTTGATGGCGGAAACGCCGTGCTCGGCCAGGGCGTTGTCTTTATGCTTACTCCTGCGCGAGAGGGAGAGTGGACGGAGACGATCATCCACGACTTTCCCTCTCCCCGGTATGCTGATGGAGAGTACCCCATCACCGGCGTGACCGTGGATGCGGCTGGCAATCTTTATGGCGCATCCTACATCGGCGGTGGCCAGAACGAGGCCCAGTGCCCAGATAACGACGGTTGCGGGGTGATTTACCAATTGTCACCAAAAGATGGCAGCTGGAGTGAAACCATCCTATACGCTTTTCAGGGCGGGTTGGATGGAGGTCTTCTCGAGGATGATGTGCTTGCGTTCGATGCAAATGGCAATTTATACGGCACGGGAGCGACCGGAGGTTCGGGTGGGTCGGGGGCCGGGGTTGTCTTTGAAGTCAAGCCGTAACCGCTCCAACCGCACTCCCCGATGACCATCCTGGAAACCTCTCGCCTCCAACTCCGCGAGTTCATCCCGCAAGATGCCGACGCCCTCGCCCAAGTCCTCTCCGATCCCGAAACCATGCACTACTACCCCGCGCCCTACGACCGCGCCGGTGTCGAACAATGGATCGAACGCAACCGCCAACTCTACCAGGACGACGGCGTCGGCCTCTGGGCCATGGAACTGGCGAAGACGCGTGAATTAATCGGCGATTGCGGCATCATCCGCCAGCAGGTCGAAGGCGAGCATCTCTACGAAATTGGATACCACCTCCGTCGCGATTTCTGGGGTCGAGGTCTCGCGACCGAAGCCGCCATCGCCTGCCGCGACTGGGCCTTCGCGCACCTGAAAACCGAACGCCTGATCTCCCTGATTCGCCCCGAGAATCTGCCCTCCCGCCGCGTCGCCGAGCGCGTAGGCATGACCGTCTGGAAAGAAGTGAATTGGCGAGGCCTGCCCCACTGTGTCTATTCCATCGCAAGGGCACAATCATCAGTGCCCTAACCCGAAACCTGCTCGCGTGGTGACGGGGCTCTGCCCCGTCCTGCCCACCCGAAGCCCAGCGACCACACAATCTCCACGCATCGACACCTCGGAGCAAGGCATAAGTTAAACTCAAGAGACCAAGTCGACGAAGCATGCGCAAAGTCACCATTCTCTTTAATCCCAACTCTGGCCGCCGCGGAAGAAGACGCGACGCGGAACTGAACCACGCCATTGGCATCCTCCAATCGGCGGGAGTCCACACCGATCTTACCGTTTGCCGCTCCAGCCAGGAAGCGACCGACAACGCCCGCTGCGCGGTGGCGGACGGAAGTGACACCGTTTTCGCCTGCGGCGGCGATGGCACCATCCACGATGTCATCCAGGCACTAGCTGGAACGCCCGTCGCGCTTGCCATTCTTCCGTTCGGTACGGCCAATGCACTTGCCCACGACCTCCGAATCCCATTCCGCCCCAGCGCTGCGGCCCGGGCTGCGGTCGCCGGCAAGATCCGCCGCATCCCTCTCGGCCGGATTGAGTATGAGGATTTCAACCGCAAATCCGCTGCGCGCTACTTTACCGTCGCCGCCGGAATCGGCGTCGACGCTCACCTGTTCTACAAACTGACCGCCGAACTCAAGAAGCGCGGCGGCATGACTGCTTATTACTTCAAGGCCTGGCAGTTGTGGGCAACACATCGCATGCGTAAGTTTGAGGTCGAGTATGCCAACGGAAACGGTCTGCGCCAGCACGCCGTTCTGACTGAACTCCTGGCGGTAAGAATCCGTTTTTTCGGAAACATCCTGCGCGAACTGGTTCCCGGAGCTTCGCTCGACTGCGGCGACCTGCGCACCGTAATGTGCCGCACCGCCAGCCGCAATGCCTATATCCAGTATGTGGCCGGGGCGCTGCTCGGCCGCCAATGGGATATCAACGGTATCGATCTGGTGAGCTGCTCGGAGGTCGTCTGCCAGTTGCCAGAGAAAAGTGACGGTCATCATGCCGAACACGGCGACAACCGCGTTTACGTCGAGGCTGACGGCGAACTCCTCGGCCGCTTGCCTGCACGCATGACGATGCAGCCCGATGCTTTGTCGCTGGTCGTGCCGGCGTAGTCCGGCCCTCGCCGGTCACTGAACCACGCTCCCGCTGTGTTATAAATCGCGTATGCCTACCGGACACCGAGGGTCGATTCACCTCTTCCGATTCTCCGGAATTGATGTCTTCCTCCATTGGTCTTGGTTCTTGTTGGCGTTTTACGAAATCAATGCGCGCAAAGGGGACTATTCCTCGATCGTCTGGAATGTTCTCGAATACCTCGCCCTCTTTCTAATCGTGACCCTTCATGAATTCGGTCACTCGCTGGCCTGTCGCCAGGTTGGCGGGCAGTCCGATCGCATCGTGCTCTGGCCCCTCGGTGGCGTCGCCTACGTAAATCCGCCACAACGCCCCGGCGCTACATTATGGAGCATCGCAGCCGGCCCGCTGGTGAATGTGGCGCTCGTTCCGATCATCATGGGCGCAGGATACGCCAGCAAAGCGATGGGCTGGTACACGGCCGTCCCCGACCTGCGGACGTTGATTCACGCTATGTTTTATATCGATGTGGGACTGTTCCTGTTCAACATTCTGCCCATTTATCCTCTCGATGGCGGCCAGATTCTTCGTGCCTTGCTTTGGTTCGTGATGGGGCGCGCTCACAGCTTGATGGTAGCTACAGTCCTCGGGTTCGTAGGCGTGGCCGCGTTCATCGGCCTCGCCCTTTGGACGCAAACACCCTGGTACGCTGTGCTCGCTGTCTTTATGCTGATGAATTGCTGGAGCGGACTGCAGCACGCGCGAGCCCTCTTGCGCTTTGCAAAATTGCCCCGGCAATTTGGATATGCCTGCCCATCTTGCCAGGCCAGCCCGCCGATCGGTGACTACTGGAAGTGCGGAAAGTGTGGGCAAGCGTTCGACAGTTTTCAAACTGGAGCCGTATGTCCACATTGCGCGACAGGCTACGCAGGAACGAAGTGCCTGGATTGCGGCGCCATGCATCCCATGAGCGAATGGTCGACTCCCGCCATGAGCGTGAGTTCGGCCCTTCCGGTCGCCCACGTTTAGATCTCACCTCACTTGTCACTTTGGCCTTGCTTCGCATCCGGCTAAACTCAACGGAACGCCTTGGAACCCGTCACTCATTTTCTATTCGGCGCTGCCATGGGACGCGCCGGACTCAACCGCAAGACGGCGCTAGCCACCGCCACCTTAACTCTGGCCGCCGAGGCGCCCGACCTCGACGTCCTCAGCCGCTTCGGAGGCTCCGCCTTCGGTTTGAACCATCACCGCGGCTTTACTCATTCTTTCCTGGGAGTGCCGCTGATGGCCGCCGTAGTCGTTGGATTCATCTACCTTGTCTGGCGCCTGCGCGGCCGCAAAACCCGCAATCCCAACCTTCCCGCGCGCTGGGGATTGCTCTTCGGCTATGCTTGCCTCGCCGGACTCAGTCACCTTCTGCTCGACTTCACCAATAACTACGGAGTGCGCCCCTTCTGGCCGTTCTCAGAACGCTGGTATTCCTGGGACCTCGTCTTCATCGTCGAGCCCGTCCTCCTGGTCGTCCTCACACTGGGCCTGATTCTCCCCGCACTGTTTTCGCTGATCAACGAAGAGATCGGTGCGCGCAGCAAACGCCCGCACACCCAGCCGTCGGGACGACTAGCCGCGACCATCGCCCTGCTCGCCGTCTTCGTCTGTTGGGGACTTCGCGACTACGAGCATCGCCGCGCCGTAGCCGCTCTCCAGTCGCGCAATTACCAGGGAGCCGATGCAATTCGAGTTTCCGCGTATCCCTACTGGGTGAATCCGTTCCGCTGGTATGGAGTCGTAGAAACGCCCACGTTCTTTGCCGCTATGGATGTCGATTCGCTCTCGCCCGAAGTCGATCCTGAAGCCCAAATGCAGATTCACTACAAGCCCGAAGAAACGCCCATCACTCTAGCCGCCAAGAAAACCTATCTCGGACGCGTGTATCTGAGCTGGGCCCAGTATCCCGTAACCGAAACCGAACAACTAGAGAAAGACCTCGCGAACGATCCTGTCGAGAGCGCCCGTGCCGCCTACGTAGTCCGCTTCCGCGATCTCCGCTACGACTATCCTGGACGCGATGCCCGCGCCATGCTCGGGGCGACGGTCTTCCTGACCCGCGATCTCCAAGTGGTCGAGGAACGCTTCGGCATGGGGACCCGCCGTCACTCCAGAAATAGGGAATGAGTCAAACGTCACTTCTCGGGAGACAACACGCCCGTCTCGGGAGGCAACAGACCCGTCTGCCGCATCACTTTTAACATGTCGAACACGTTCCACTCTTCACAAATCTTGCCGTCTTTGAAGCGAAAGATCGTCACCCCGTCGCTCTCGATCTTCTTGCCCGTTGCTGGAAACCCCATCCCAGCCTGTGTGTTCGTGCCGCTCACGGTAATATGCACGGCTACCAGATCCCCCTCTGCGATCATCCGGTTCACCCTGAAGCTCATGTCCGGCAGAGCCTTGCGTTCTCCCCGGGCATAGGCCAGATCCTCCTCAAGTGTGAAAGTGCGGTCGCCGGAATGGCCCACAAAATCCTTAGAATGAAACTCCCCGTACTTGTCGAGTCGCCCCTGGCTGAGCACCTCCTCGAAAAAGCTTTGGGCAACTGCCTTGTTTCTCTCCCGCTGGCTGGCTGACTGGGCCAGACCCGGCAGGCTGATCGCAAACAGCAATAGCAACAGCGGACCTTTCCGCATATCGTTCTCCTTTGCAATGAGACCTTTCCCAGCTGGCCATCCACAGATCGGAACAGTGGGTAACGGTTTCATAATTTTCATAATTAACGTAACATATGTTACATTAATTCGGCAAGGAATTTCCCAATGGCAAGACCGCCCAACCCCAGCATCCGCAAACGACTCCGCCATCAGGCCGTCGATTACGTGCTCTCCCACGGAGTCGGCGACCTCGCCCTTCGTCCCCTGGCGAAGGCCCTGAAGACCAACGCTCGAATGCTGGTCTACCACTTCGGCTCGCGCGAAGGATTGATGCGCGAGCTCCTCGCCGGCGCGCGGGAACGTGAAGACGAGAACATCCAAGCCTGGTTCCGGGCTGGAAAGAAACAGCGAACCATGCCCGAGTTCCTGCGCTGGCTCTGGCAGCGAATGAGCGCGCCATCCAGGCAGCCTCAACTGCGCCTGCTCTTCGAGTTGTACGCGCTCGCGCTGCGCAACCCTCGAGACTACCCTGGGGTCCTCGAAGCCCCGCTCCGCTACTGGCAGAAACTCACGAAACAAGCCGGCGTCCACTCAAAGTCCAGCACCGCAGAAGCGACCCTGCTCCTTGCCGCCACCCGAGGCTTGCTCCTTGACCTCTGCGCTACCGGAGATAGAGCTCGGGTGAGCCGCGCTCTGCAGTTGCTGGCCAATTTTGTCGAATCGCGCGACCTCGAATCGCGCGACCTCGAATCGCGCAACCTCGAATCGCGCAACAAAGAAGAGATCGGCGGGACTGTGAAACGGAAAGCCAATCGATAGTTGGCGAGCTGGTTTGAACACGCCCCACTCTGATCGAGTTAGCGGAGTCGCTTGACCCGCGGCATCCGCTCGCGCAACAATCCTAATTGACACCTAACGAGGTGGATCATGCTGGCATATCTATTTGTCATTTTTGCGGTCCTGGCGAGGATGCCATTCATGCCGCATCCTTGGAGCTTCACTCCTGTGGCAGCGGCGCTGCTCTATTTTGGCGCGCGCGGCTCGCGACGGCAGCTATGGGTACCCTTTGCGCTGATGGCCGCCTCTGACGTCATCCTCACCAAGTTCGTGTACTCCTATCCATTCACCTGGGACCATTTCGTGACCTGGGCATGGTATGCGGCGATCTTGTGGCTCGGCACTGCTCTGCGCGAAAACACCAACTGGTTGCGAGTAGGAGCCGCCGCCCTCGCCAGTTCCGTGTCGTTCTTCGTGGTCAGTAATTTCGCCGTCTGGGCCTGCTGGAACATGTATCCCAAGACGCTATCGGGACTGATGACCTGCTATGCCGCGGGCCTCCCGTTCTTCCGCCGTGGAGCCGCAGGTGACCTGCTCTTCACCGCAGTCATGTTCGGCTTACCCGCCATAGCTGCCACATTGGCCCGCGGCACCCAAAAACCGCAAGGAACTGCAGCCGCCTAGTTGCGATCGCGTGGGGACGGCCGCCCTCGGCCGTCCAAGCCGAGCGCACCAGGGCCCCCGTCAAGCGCGGTGTTGGCTTGGGGTGGAGCAGCTCGGCCCCGCTTAGCCCGCCGCCAAAGTATCCCCGCCACCACCAGCACTCCCACCCCAACCAGAATCCACATGAAGTGGCGCGCGAAGAGATTCCCCGTCAGCGTCACAATCTGCGGACCCAACCACAACGTCAGCAGCGCCTCAATCAGAAAGCGCACGAACCGTCCGGCAAAAATCGCCAGCAGAAAATGCGCAAAGTTCATCTCGAACGCCGCCGCCGCCAGCACAAAAATCTTGAAAGGCGCGGGCGGCGGCAGCATCGCCGGAAACATCAGCGCCCAGAATTCGTGGTGCTCGAAGGATTCGTGAATCTTCTCGAAGCGCTCTGGCGGAAGCCGCTTGCGCAACAACACCTCGCCACCCGTATATCCGACGACGTAGAGAACTATGCTTCCGAGCGCCGAGCCAGCCGCTCCCAGCAGCACATACACCAGAAAGCGCGGGCGATCGGTGTACACGTAATACACGAAAATCGCATCCAGTGGCATGCCCAGGAACGAGCCATCCACCGCCGCCAAGGCAAGCATCCCCCACGGCCCCAGGGGCACAAGCACGTGCTTGATCCACTCGCTGTAAGCGTGGACAAAATGTTTAATCTTGTTCAAGTAGGGTAGTTTACGCGGATTAGTGTTCCGTCTTGCCTGCAATCAATTCCAGCGCGTGCGGCAGCAAATCCATAACCGCCTCCAGCGACTCGACCGCTCCTGCCGGACTGCCCGGCAAATTCAGGATCAGGCTCGTTCCCCGGACGCCGCACACCGCGCGGCTCAGCGCCGCAAAGCGCGTCTTCTGCACTCCCCGCAATCGCATCTGCTCCGCGATCCCTTCCACCAGCCGATCGCACACCGCACCCGTGGCTTCCGGCGTCACGTCACGCGGAGCGATCCCCGTCCCGCCCGTGGTCACCACCAGTCGAGCCGACCGGCATAACTCAATCAATTTTTCCTGAATCGCGGCGCGCTCGTCGGACACCATGCTGCGCACCACTACTTGAAAGCTGCGCCGGCGCAGCGCTTCTGCGACTGCGGGCCCGGAGAGATCCGCTTTTTCGCCACGCGCACACGAATCGCTAACCGTCAGCACCGCCGCCCGCGTTCCATCGGATTTAGAGCCAGCGGGTTTCACGGCATCAGATTTCGCGCCATCAGGTGTCGAGGAGGACATCTTCACCTTCAGCCGCCGCGTCCCGCTGCGCTTCGTCCAGCAACCGCAATCCTTCCATCAGCAGACCCTGGGTGTTCAGCGTCGTCGTTTCCTGCGATGACTTTCCGTTGAAATCAATCTGGAAATTCCCGTCTGTCCAGCGAAGAACCTTGAAGACCGCTTCATCTCCCGTAATCGGGCCATACGCCGCGTGTTTGGCCTGTCCTTGACTGAAATAGATCTCGCACTTGTCCTCGTTGTTGTTGCCCTTGGTCATCGTGAGCAGGCAACTCTTGCGTCCCATCTCTAGCGACTGCACCAGGTCGATCACGTTCATCTGCGACAGGCTGCCGCGCAACACGCCATCGGTCGATGCCGCCTTGCTCAATTTCTCCAGCGCGATCCTGTCCACCACGCGCTTGATTTTGTGGGTCGCGTCTTTCAGGAAGAACGGTTTTTCCAGATAGTCTTCGATCGGATCCTGCATCGACAATCGTTCGCTGATATCGCCCTTGCTAGCCATCAGGATGACCGCGATCCCCGCCGTGGCCGGCCTGCTTTTCAATTTTTCCAGCAACTGCCGCCCATCCATTCCCGGCATGCGATAGTCACTGATCAGCACATCCGGCAAATCATCGACTGCCTTCAACAACGCATCGGCGGCGTCGGTCGCGACCGTCACCTCGCCCAGTGCCGACAGCGCCTGCTGCAACATCCCCAGCACCATCGGGTTGTCGTCCACCAGCAGGATTTTGACGTTGCTCGCCATAGCTTCGTACCAGGGTGTCCCTTCAGCCAGGTTTCGTATCAGGGCATCGCTTTAGCGGTGCCAAAATCCGTCCGTTATCCAAGGCCCCTTTAGGGGCTGGGCATCGAGTTTTTCCGCGGCTGGTTCAAGATCTACTTCCGCTTCGCACGTCTCCGGTAGTCTCCGCTTTTGCCGCCCGACTTCCGTTCCAGCACCACCTCCCGGATTTCGATACCCTTGTCGAGCGCCTTGCACATGTCGTACACGGTGAGCGCCGCCACGCTGGCCGCGACCAGCGCTTCCATCTCCACCCCGGTCTCTGCCGTAGTCTTTACTTTTGTGGCAATAGAAACGCCATTCTCGCATACGCGTAGGGTCACAGCAATGTGCGACAGCGCCACCGGATGGCACATTGGAATCAACTCCGCCGTCCGCTTTGCAGCCATGATTCCCGCCGTCCGCGCCACTTCCAGCGGGTCGCCCTTTGGATTCTTCGGCAGCGCCCGCAGTACCTCCGGCGTCATCAGAACGAACGCGCTAGCCTCCGCTTCTCGCGCCGTTCGCGCCTTCGACGACACATCCACCATGCGGGCCTGGCCCTGTGCGTCGTAGTGAGAGAGCTGAGAGGTCTTTTTCGCCATCAGCAACAGGTTATCGTACTCGCCTGGTCTCATGTGGTGACGGGGCTCTGCCCCGTCCACCCCGAGGCGCGGCTCGACCGCGCACTTTTCACCGCATCAGCAACGACACCCATTCTCCCGCGTCAATGCGCTCACGGTCCGGAGGAATCACCACATAGCAGTTCGCCCGAGCCAGTGCGGCAATGTCGCCTGACCCCTGCCATCGCGCCAGTTCCACCTCGGCATCCTCAAACTCTCCCGAAAGCACTGCCGGAAGAAACCTCTTCAAGCCGGTCTTCGTCCGTATCTCCGATTTCAGCCGCGCCCGCAGAAAGATCAACCGCTGCGGCGTCATTCCAGCCAGCGCCTCGATCATCGGCCGCGCGAACAGTTCAAAAGTCACCATGGTAGAAACCGGATTTCCCGGCAGCCCCAAAAAATATTTCCGATGTGGCGCGGCCGCCCCCGCCCGCGTGTTGGCAGCGACCTCGGAGTCAGCGTGGACGAGAGCGCCCGCTCCACACGAACCAAAGACCACCGGCCGCCCCGGCTGAATGTCCGCTCCGGTAAAATAAAACTCCGCTTTCAATTCCCCGAGAACCTGCTCCACCAGATCGTACTTCCCCATGGAGACGCCGCCCGTCAGCAACAGAAGATCGCACCTCAATCCTTCCTCGATTAGAGCCCGCAGCCGCTCTCGCTCATCCGGAGCAATTGCCAGCCGCACCGGCTCGCCACCCGCATTCTGAACCTGCGCCGCCAGCGAATATGAATTCGAATTCCGAATCTGCGCTGCTCCCGGCATCGCGTCAATCTCGACCACTTCGTCACCGGTCGAAAGCACCGCCACGCGCGGCTTCCGGAAAACCTGCACGCGGCTCTTGCCGACCGACGCTGCAATCGCAATCGCCGCGTGATCCAGTCGCCGTCCGCGATCCAGCAGGACTTGTCCCGCACGCGCTTCCACACCTCGTGAGACAAAGTTCTCGCCGCTGCCAACGCTGCACCGCACCTCCACTAACTTCCCGGGGAGCTGATTTGCGAGTTGACCTGCGAGCTGATTTGCCAGTGATGTGTGCTCCACCATCACCACCGCATCCGCCCCCGCCGGCAGCGGAGCCCCCGTCATGATCCCCACCGCCTGGCCGCGCCCGACCGAGCACACCGTCGGCTCGGGCCAGTCGCCCGCCTTCACCTCGCCCACTACGTCAAGTCGCGCCGGAACCTTCGCCAGGTCCGCCGACTGTACAGCATATCCATCGCGAGTAGCCCGAGCGAAAGGAGGAAAGTCGCGGTCTGCCAAAATCCCCTCCGCCAGCACCCGCCCCAAACCAGCCAGCAGATCCACCGTCTCAACTCCCTCCGGACACACGCCCGCCGCATGCTGCTCGACCAGATGTCGAGCTATTTCAAAGCTCACCACAGAAGACATTCAAGAATGATACGCCGCGGATTTTGCCCAGCGGAGAATGGCGAGGGCAAACACGAACTGGGTACTGGGTACTGGCAACTGGGTACTGTTCTACCGTGCCAATTCCTGCCCCAGCACCGTTGCATTGCTCGCAAAGCAAAGGCCGGTTTCGAGATCCACCAGGCCGGAACGGACAAGTTTTGCAATTTCGCCATCGAAATGCTGCATGCCTTCGTTCCCGCTGGCCTTGATCGCATCCAGCAGGGTGCGGCCCGGCCGCTCGCCTTGTTCGACACAATCGCGAGTGCGCGAGTTGGATTTTAGAATCTCCACTACGGGAACGCGGTCGCCGCCGTCGCTGCGTGGGATCAGCCTCTGCGCAATGATGTAGCGGAAAGTTTTGGCCAGACGCTCTCGTACCGATTGCTGTTCGCTGGCCGGGAACGACCCCACGATGCGCTCCACCGTCTTCGAGGCATCGACCGTGTTTATGCTGGAAAGAACAAGGTGGCCGTTCTCGGCCGCTTCGATAAGAATCTCGAGGGTCTCGCGGTTGCGGATTTCGCCGACCATAATCACGTGCGGCGCCTGCCGCAGAGCCGCTTGCAGCGCGATCGTGAAATTTGGCGTGTCGCTGTGCAACTCGCGCTGGTGCACGGTGGATTGCTTGTGCTTGTGCAGAAACTCGATCGGATCTTCGACCGTCAGAACGTGATAGCAGTGCTGACTGTTAATGCTGTCAATCAAAGCGGCCAGCGTCGAGGACTTGCCCGATCCGGTTCCGCCCGTCACCAGAATGATCCCGTTGCGGACCTGCGCCGCTTGTTCCAATTGCGCCGGCAGATGAAGCGAATGGAAAGTCGGAATGACAGTTGGGATGACGCGCATCACAATCGCGCAACTTCCGCGCTGAATAAAGACATTGACGCGGAACCGCGCCATTCCCGGCAATCCATAGGAGACGTCGCACGAACCCTGCTCGCGAAGCGTATTGATGGCCTGCTTGTTGGTGCCAATCAGGTCGGCCGCGATACGGCGTGTGTCGTCCGCCGAAAGTTTGCTGCTGCCCGCGATTTCGACCGCGGTGAGTTGTCCGTGAATTTCGACCTGGGGCGGACGCCCCGGCGAAAACATCAGATCGCTAACCTTCTCGGAGGTGCGCAACATCCCAGCCAGCAGAACCGGCGTCGGGATCGAGTCCCCTCCACTGACGCCCTCGAAGGCAATCGCAATCGGGGAATTCCCCGTAGCCGCCATTCCATACGCTCCCAATTATCAGCATTGACGCCACAGGGGAGAAACATCGACTAGGAACCTATGCAATGACTGTAGCGCGGATTCGCGGAACAGCGAAGGACGAGTAGGTCATAGACCTCGGTAACTGAGGAGCAGTAGCCAGTACCTAGTACCCAGACAACCTACTCCGGGAGCGACTTGATTAGTCCACTCAGGATTCTTCCCACTTCGTGTATGCGCTGCAGCAAATCCTCCGTCGAAGGATGGTCGGAATAACCCAGACGCTCAGCGATTAGCAACTGCGTCTCTAATTCCGCTAGCGATCCTGCGGAGTGCCGCAAGAAGTGCCGAAATTCGCGATGGCTGTAGTGTGCCTGTCCCTCCGCGATATTACTGGGAACCGAAACCGCCGCCCGTCGAATCTGGTCGGTGAGACTGTAAACCTCGCGTCTCGGAAATTTACCCGTCAGCTTATAAATTTCCGCGACCACATCCATGGCCTTCTGCCACGCAACAAGGTCTTTGAAATGCTGAGCCATAATTCCCGGCTTTTCTGGGTACTGGGTACTAGGTACTATTTTTTCTTCTTGTTTCCGAAGCCGGTTTCCACGGGCGCGCCGATGCTGGCCAGCATATCCTTGGCTGGCTGAGCAAACGGACCGGTGGGCTCGAGCTCAAGATACTTTCGAAAGGCCTCGGCTGTGCCTTCGGCTGCAACTACCTTGCCGTCCTTTCCAATGGTCTCCTTGCCGATCAGGTTCACACCCTTCCAATAGTAAGCTGCAGCTTTGGTGGGATCGGCCGCAATCACTTTGTCGAAGGCCACAATTGCATCATCCACCTTGCCCGCATTGGTAAGAACAGCCCCGATGTTGAACAGGTACGCGCCGGCATGCGTCGGGTCCAGTTGGGCCGCCTTGTTGTAGTTGGCCACGGCATCATCAACCTTGTTGGTCTTCGAATACACCTGGGCAAGGTTGTTATAGTAAGCGGCCAGCTTCACATTAGTGTCGGCCTCTTTCTGTTCCGATTCGGAGGCGGTACGCAAGTCGATTGCTTTCTGGTAATCGACAGCGGCGGCCTCGTAGCGCTTCTGTTTTTCTTCCGGAGCGGTCTGTTTGGGCGCCGAGTTAAGGTAGGCGTTGCCGAGTGCCGCCCAGACTTGATCGTGGCTGCTGTCGATCTGGTTGGCTTCAGTCAAGGTGGCGATGGCAGTATCGTAGTCCTTCGCATCGGAAGCCGCACCGGCAGCTTTGAGTTTTTCGTTAAGCGTGCCAATGGTTTTCGTTGCGGCCAACGCTTTGGCTTCGGCCTCTTGCTTAGCCTTGAGTTGTTCAGGAGTCAATCCCTGACCCGCGGCTTGGGTTGCCTGTTCTTTCTTCAGGTCGATGTCCTGGTCCGTTTCTTCCAAACCCACCGGGAGATTGTTGATATGAAAGAGTTCCTTGCCGTCTTTGCTGAGCTTGATGTTGTATTTTCCCGGAGCGATGCCGAGCGAGAAATATTCGCCCTTGTTATTGGTCTTGAGGGTGTACTTGTGGCCCGTTTCGGTCCCCGTCCACTCCACTTCGGCCTGGGCGATCGGTTTCCCCTCGGAGTCTCTGCAAGTTCCCTTCACAGTGCCCGTGGTTTGCGCGAACGCCAGTGGAGCGGACAGCCCCAGGGTAAGAACGACAAGAACAAAAAAGACGAGCAGCAGGGGAAGGTTGAAATATTTCCTCATGATTGTGCCTCCCGGCATTCCATCTGAATTTACTGCACTCTATGCACTGGAAAATCTATGCACCGCTTTCGTATCAGGCCATCGCTCCAGCGATGCCGCCAGCGTACTGGTTTCGTATCAGGGCATCGCTTCAGCGATGCCGCCAGTTATCCGAAATCAGACGCCCCTTTAGGGGCTGGCGATTTCTGAAACCGCTTCTAACTCAAGCGGACGGCGGTTTCCACATACGCAATGGGATCTTCCGCGCCCGCCTCGCGAAACGCCCGCAGGCGGAGCACACAGCTGTCGCAGACACCGCAGGCGCGATCTTCGCGCTGATAGCATGACCACGTTAAATCGAACGGGGCATTCAGTTCAAGGCCAAGCCTCACAATCTCGTGTTTGCGCATCGCAATCAACGGTGTCACCACCCGGATGGTTCCTTCTCTCGTGCCCGCCTTCACCACTTCGTTGAACGCTCGATAATACTCCGGTCGGCAGTCAGGATAACCAGAACTGTCGGGCTCGACCGCTCCGATGTAGACTCTTTCAGCTCCTATCACTTCCGCCCAACTAACGGCGACGGCAAGAAAATGCGCGTTGCGGAAGGGGACATACGTCACAGGAACGATCACCGGAACGGTCGCAGGAACGCCGACGGGAATGCTGGCGCCGGGAAGGTGCGCTCCACTAACGACCGCTTCGGGAACGGCAATATTCGAATCGGTCAGCGCCGATCCGCCGATGGCTCCGAGAGCCTCATTACGCACCAGCAGCCGGTCCCGAATTCCGAGCCGGTCGCAAATGCTTTCGAACGAGCGCCGTTCGCGCTGTTCAGTACGCTGTCCATAGCTAACATGGACCGCAGCGGCCTGGTGGTCGCGAGCCGCCAGCGCCGCACACACGCAGGAATCCATGCCGCCGCTCAGCAGAACCACGGCGCGGCGACTTCCGGTCGAGGTTAAGTTCGATGCCATAATTCGCCCAAAGCGCCGCGAACACGACGGACGGGAACGTCGAACCCAGGCGCTTACCAACCATCGTCGTGACCGCTCCCTCCTGATTTTATGCCACGTGTGAAAGTTTGACCGCTGTCGCACAGTTGCAAGCGCATAGGTCCCAGCCCCGGAGGAGCGACGGACCTTAGCCCACCGCTTCAGCGGTGGGTATGCGTGAATGCCCGATCAAGTCCCGGAGGGACAGCCGAGTCCTAACACGGATTCGTGCCACCGTCGCCGGTTCCCGCACCATGTTTCCATCACAAACCGTCCGTGAGCGCCATCACTGACACCCCGCCAATTGCCATGCCACACTACAAAACTAATTGGGGCAGTGGAGGGGTGTATGCGTCAGCGACGACGGTCCTCAAAGCTGCCCGAAGTCATTTTAGACATGGCTTCAGCGCTCCAGCGAGGATAAGTCCTTATTTCGGAATATTTTACATATAAGTCGCTTCGAATCAATATTTTGCAGTCGAAAGAGCATGTAAGTCGATGATTCCAATGGGGAGGGGGGTGGGGGGGTGGGGGGGTACCCCCCAGCACCAACTAGTAAATGGCCGTCAGCGGAATCCCCAGCCGCACCCGTCGTGAATATGATCTACCTATTCGTAGCGCAAGCTTTCAACCGGATCGAGTTGGGCGGCGCGGATGGCAGGAACGGTCCCGAACAGGATTCCGACCAGCGACGAGACAACGATGGCGATGATGGCGGAAAGTCCGGAAATTGGAATGCGGTATTCGGTGAAGAAGCGAACCGAGAAGGGGATGGCGAGCCCAATGATGATGCCGAGGACACCCCCGATAAGCGAGATCAGGATGGCCTCCGAGAGGAACTGAAAGCGGATCTCGCGGTTGGTGGCGCCGACCGCCTTGCGGATACCAATCTCTCGAATGCGGGCGCTTACCGTAGCGAGCATGATGTTCATGATGCCGATTCCGCTGACCAGCAGTACGACCAGCGACACTGCCAGCAAAACCAGGGTCATAGCAGTCGCTATCTTGTCGGCCATGGCAACGAGTTCGGTCAGATTCCTGACGCTATAGACGGATTCTGGCCGATGACGCGACTGCAGGACACGCTGAACCTGGGCCGTGATCGGCACAACCGAGGCGGTATCGGAGGCCGAAAAGAAAATCTGCTTCACCACCGGCGTTTGCTGAAAATAGCGGATCACGGTGTAGGGAACCAGCATGGTGTTCTCGGTAACCTCCGATTGCTCGAACGTATCCACCCGTTCGCGGAAGATTCCGATGACGGTGAAGGGCAAGCCGCTCAGCTTGAGCGTCCTTCCCAGCGCAGCTTGTTCGGAACCGTAGAGCTGGATCGCCAGCTTCGGTCCGATGACGCCGACCTTGTTGTGGGCTTGAGAATCCTGGTTGTCGAAAAAACGTCCGGAAAGAATGACCAGGTTACGAATCTTTTCGTAATCTGGGTAAACTCCCATGATCTGCAGGTCGCGTTCTTTGCCGCCGCCCACGGCTACCCGATCGTTGAGAGGAAGCACCGGCGAGGCGGCAACGATGCCGTCAACCTGGTGCTGGACAGCCTCCATGTCTTCAATGGTCAGTGCGTCGCTGCCGCTGTTGGAGATTCGTCCGCCACCGCTTTCGTACTCAGCATAGATCCAGTTCGACCCGATGGATTGAATCTGGTTCAGAAGATATTGCCTGCCAGTCAGGCCGATGGTAGTGACCAGAATCAGGGACGCGGTTCCGATGACCATGCCGAGCGCGGTGAGTGAGAACCGGATCTTGTTGCTCATGAAGGTCTCGTAGGCGAAGCTGAAAATCTCACCTAGCGCCAGGTGGGCGCGTCCGTCGTACTGAGCTGGGGTATCCATCTATCAATTTAGATGCTACGGAGAGTTTGAAAACCCTGCAAGCATGTGCCTGTAGTCGGGAGATTTTGGTTAGATCTTGGGTGGCGCAGCGGTTTACCGCTGCGGTAAATGCCTTGTTTTGAATTAGGCTTTAGCCGCGGAGGGATCGCTCTCGCTCAGGACTCACTTTTTCCGCTACCCCAGCTTCCTGCTGCACTTATTTTCTGTTGTAATTCTTTGGACACATCACGAAAAGGACGAATCACGCTCTGAACATCAAACGTATCGCTGGATTGTCGCTGTTGACCGCCGTTGCGCTTCTGATTCATGGTTATCATCCTTATGCGGAAGATTCGGAGATCTACCTTCCCGGGGTTCTGAAGATCCTGAATCCCAGCTTGTTTCCAGCCAATGCTGAGTTTTTTGGGGAGCACGCGGGACACACGTTGTATCCGAATCTGATTGCTTTTTCGGTTCGGGCCACACATCTGCCGCTGCCGTGGGCCGCTTTTTTGTGGCATCTGCTCTCCATCTTTTTGTTGCTGGCGGCGAGTTGGCGGCTGGCGTCAGCCTTATTCGAATCTCCACTTTTCGACGAAGAGCGGGCCTGTTGGGCCGCCGTGGCTTTGATGGCCGCTTTGCTGACTTTGCCCATCGCCGGCACGTGGCTTTACATCCTCGACCAGTTCTTGAATCCGCGGAACCTGGCGGCGTTTGCGGCGCTGTTTGCCGTGGCGGAAGTGCTGCACCGAAAATACGGGCGCGCCGTGTTGTGGCTGGTATTTGCCGCCCTCATGCATCCCTTCATGGCGAGCTTCGCGATTCTTTTTTGTGCGTGGCTCATCTTGCTCGATCGATATCGTCCGCGGGTATTGGGATTCGCGGCTGCGCTTCCCTTCGGCATTACATTCGAGCCTCCGCCCGCCGCTTATCATGAAGTCGCGTTGCGGCAGCGTTCGCACTTCGTCCTGCGTTGGGAGTGGTACGAGTGGCTGGGAGTGATTGGGCCTGTGATCCTGTTCTACTGGTTCGGAACTTGGGCGCGCCGGCGTGGCATGAAGAACCTGGAATTAGTATCCAGAGCGATGGTGCCATTCGTGGTGGTGGCTGCGTTCGCGGCAATTGGACTGGGGATCCCGGCTCGCTTCGAAGCTCTGACGCGGCTTCAGCCCCTACGCTGCCTGGCTTTGTGCTACATGGTGCTGGTGGTGGTGGGCGGCGGATTGCTGGGGCAGTACGCGCTGCAACGTCAGGTGTGGCGCTGGCTGGCGTTATTCGTTCCGCTTAGCCTGGGAATGTATTTTGCGCAGCGCCAGGTGTTTCCGGCAAGCCAGCACATCGAGTGGCCGTGGGCGCAGCCGCGCAACCAGTGGGCGCAGGCCTTTGAGTGGATTCGCGGGAATACTCCGGTGGACGCGCTGTTTGCGCTGGATCCGCGGCACATGGAATTGCCGGGAGAAGACGAAAATGGATTTCGCGCGCGCGCCGAGCGCAGCATGCTGGCTGACCTGGTCAAGGATAAGGGAGCAGCTTCGATGTTTCCCCCGCTTTCGGTGCAGTGGGCGGAACAGATTGCTGACCAGAAGAATTTTGAGCAGTTCGGGAAAGAAGACTTCGAACGCCTGCGACGGAAGTACGGAGTCAGTTGGGTCGTAGTGGAACAACCGGGCCCTGCAGGGTTGGAATGTCCTTATGAGAATTCGACGGTGCGCGCGTGCAGAGTGGATTGACGCATTCTCAGGTCTCCGTACCAGCCTCGCCCAGCGGGGTTCGACTGAGAACTGAGAACCGGGAACTGAGAACTCCCCACCGGCCTGTGGTAGCCTAGACAATAATATTTTCTGAATAAAGCATGGCGGATCCGATTGTAACCCCCGCAACTCGGCCACTGTTTCCATACCTGAAATGGTCCTCCCCACTCCCCAGCCTGCGGCGGCAATTTCGGGAGAACCAGCCCTACCCGCATGTGCACCTCAAGGAATTTCTGGACCCGGATGTGGCCGCCGAGATGGCCAACCAGTTTCCGGACATGGCGACCGATGCCTGGACGCGCTATAAGCACCAGAACGAAAACAAGCTGGGGCTCGCGAAGCGATCACTATTCCCTCCACTGCTGGGCGAGGTGGTGGACGAACTGAATTCAGAGGCGTTTGTGCATTGGTTGTCGCAGTTGACGGGCATTCCGGGACTCGAGTCGGACGACATGCTAGAGGGTGGCGGCCTGCACCAGTCAGGCGTGGGTGGGTTCCTGAACGTACACACGGATTTCAGCAATCATCACTACCACAAACATTGGCGGCGGCGGGTAAATTTGATTCTCTATCTAAATCCCAACTGGCAGCAGCAATGGGGTGGCGCGCTGGAATTGTGGGACCGGGACATGCGCCGATGCGTAGTGAAGGTGCCGCCGCTGTTCAATGAAGCGCTGATCTTTCGCACCGATGAAATTTCCTACCACGGGTTCCCCGACCCCTTGCGCTGTCCTGAGGGAGAATCTCGCAAGAGTCTGGCCTTGTATTACTACACCGCCGAGTCTGGCGCCGCGATTAAGACGCGTTCTACAAACTATCGGCCGCGGCCGGAAGACGGCCTGCTGAAGTCCGGCATGATATGGATCGATAAGCAGGCCGTAGACCTGTATTCGCGGGCCAAGGTGCGCTTCGGCTTCTCGGATGAGTTTGCCAGTAGGATTCTGGGCTTCCTCTCGCGGAAGCGCTGATTAGGGTCGGTTCCTTTAACGCCGCTGGGGCGCGGTTGGCAATCTTCCCTCGTAGTAAACCTCAGAATCGCTCTCGAGCGTCTTTCCTTTTTCGCTGAAGATGGGAATGTGTATTATGCCCGCGCGCTGGAGCGCGAACTGCAGGGTGGTTTCGAGCACTCCGAGACCGTATTGCACGCTGCGGCGGAAGTTGATGGAGGAGGCTTCCTCGAAATATTTGGTTGGGCAGGATACTTCGCCGATGTGGAATCCGAAGTAAACGCATTGGGCGAGCATCTGGTTGTCGAAAACGAAATCGTCGCTATTCTCCCGCAAAGGCAGGCGGGTGAGTACCTCGCGGCTGAAAGCGCGGTAGCCGGTGTGATACTCCGACAACTTGACGCGCAGGAAGAGATTCTCAACAGCGGTAAGCAGGCGGTTGGAGATGTATTTGTAAAGTGGCATGCCCCCGCGCAGCGCGGTGCCGCCGATGATGCGGGAACCGAGAACGACGTCATAGACGCCATAAGCAACCATGCTTGCCATGGCAGTTACGAGAAGCGGCGTGTACTGGTAATCGGGATGGACCATGATGATCACGTCGGCGCCAGCGGCCAGAGCTTCCCGGTAGCAGGTTTGCTGATTGCGTCCGTAGCCGTAGTTGCGGTTATGGACGAAGGTCAGTAAGCCGAGCTGGTGCGCAACTTCGAGCGTACGATCGGAACTGTGGTCGTCGACCAGAATGCAAATATCGACCAGGTCGGGCAATTCCCGAACCGTCGCTTCCAGCGTCTTTTCCGCATTGTAAGCGGGTAACACGACGGCAATGCGTTTCCCGTTAATCATGCAGCGTTTCCTCGATTGCGCTGCTTGAATCATACCCGGAAAAAGGAACTTCTGCTGAGTGATTCGGTTCCAGCCCGCGCCGAGAAAACAGCCGACCGACAGATTTAAGGCGGCCGCGTTGGTAAAATGTAAAATAGAGCCCGCTGGCATTGATGCTCCGCAGCTTTGAGCCATCAGCTGACACTGTCGGCGAACTATGAGCGACGCAAAAAATATGCCTGCGCGTACTCTTTTTGAGAAAGTCTGGAATTCGCATGTGGTCGTCGCTCCCGAAGGGCGGTCTGCGCTGCTCTACATCGATCTGCACCTGGTGCACGAAGTGACTTCGCCGCAGGCCTTCGATGGGCTCCGCGCAAATGGACGGGCCGTGCGGCAGCCACTGCGCACGGTGGCAACCGTGGACCACAATATCCCGACTACTCCGCGGGGCCTTCCCATCACTGACCCGATTGCGGCGAAGCAGATTGAAGCGCTGCAGAAAAATTGCCGCGAATTTGGGGTTCCCCTGTTCGATATGGACTCGGCTGAGCAGGGCATAGTGCACGTCATCGGCCCGGAACTGGGCCTCACGTTGCCGGGGATGACGATTGTCTGCGGCGACAGTCATACCTCGACCCACGGCGCGTTCGGATCGCTGGCGTTTGGCATCGGCACCTCGGAAGTGGAACACGTGCTGGCAACGCAATGTCTGCCGCAGACAAAACCGAAGACGATGCAGATCCAGGTGAGCGGCAAGTTGGCCGAAGGCGTGACAGCCAAGGATCTGGCGCTCGGAATTATCGGACACATCGGCACCGATGGTGCCACCGGGCATGTGATCGAGTACGCTGGCGATGCGGTGCGAGGGTTGTCGATGGAAGGCCGGATGACGCTGTGCAATATGAGCATCGAGGCAGGAGCGCGAGCGGGACTGATCGCCCCGGATGACACGACTTTTGCCTATGTCAGCAGCCGGCGCTTTGCCCCCAAAGGAAAACAGTGGGAAGAATCGGTTGCGGACTGGCGGACGCTGGGAAGCGATCCTGGGGCCGAATTCGATCGAGTGATGGAGATTGACGCCGCATCGCTCGCACCATTTGTGACTTGGGGAACGAATCCCGGAATGGTAGTGGCTGTGACCGCACACATCCCTGAGCTAAAAAGCTTCGCGCAGGAAGCTGAGCGGCGCGCGGCGGAACAGGCACTTGCCTACATGGGTCTCGATCCCGGAACGCCGATCGAAGCTATTGCTGTAGACCGCGTGTTCATCGGATCATGCACGAATTCGCGCCTCGAAGACCTGCGCTCGGCGGCGCGCGTGGCGAAAGGGCAGCACGTGAATCCGAAGGTTCGGGCCATGGTGGTTCCAGGCTCGCAGGCGATTAAGCATGCGGCGGAACAGGAGGGTTTACACCGCATATTTCTGGATGCCGGGTTTGAATGGCGCGAGTCGGGATGCTCGATGTGTCTGGGCATGAATCCCGACATTCTGCAACCTGGGGAGCGTTGCGCTTCGACCAGCAATCGGAATTTCGAAGGAAGGCAGGGGCGCGGTGGGCGCACGCACTTGGTCAGTCCGATGATGGCGGCGGCGGCGGCAATCGCGGGACATTTCACCGACATAAGAAATTGGCGATTTCAATAGCACTGTGTGGGGACGGGGCTTTGCCCCGTCCAAGCGGGCGAAGCCCCGCTTCCACACAAGGTCAACCAGACTCTATGCAACCGTTTCGCAAACACACCGGCGTTGTTGTCCCGCTCGATAAGGTAAACGTGGATACCGATCAGATCATCCCTAAGCAATTCCTGAAGCGTATCGAGCGCACGGGATTTGGGGAATTCCTGTTCTACGATTGGCGGTTTTCGGGGGATGGAAAGTGCGGGAAGAAGACTGGCGGTTTTGCACTCGACGAGCCGCGCTATGCGAAGGCCTCGATCCTGGTTGCGGGGAAAAACTTCGGCTGCGGGTCTTCGCGCGAACATGCCGTCTGGGCGCTGGCGGATGTTGGCTTCAGGTTGGTGATCGCACCGTCGTTTGCCGACATTTTTGCCAACAACAGCTTGAAAAACGGCCTGCTGACGGTGCAACTCAACGAAGAGCAGGTGGCGGAGATCATGCGCCGTTCGAAAGAGATCGAAAACTACCAGCTCACGGTCGACCTGGAAACGTTGCAGGTGCAAGACGGACGAGGACTCGCGGTGACTTTCGTGATGGACGGATTCTCGCGCCATTGCCTGCTGAACGGTTTGGATGATATCGGGCTGACTCTCCAACACGAAGCGGAGATCAAAGAGTACGAAGCCGGGCATCCCGTGGGCGCGGAAATGAAGGCAATTCTGGCAAGGTGATACAGCATCCGTGACTCAACATGAGAGTATGACCGTGGAGCGACGGGCGTCCCGCCCGTCCAAGGTCAGTTGGAAATCGAATCCTTCCTGACGCAAACTCCCTTCGGGTTGTACACTTTTGAGTTTCAGTGCCAGCTCGGCTGTAGGTCACACCTCATGCCGAATCGGAGTCCGTTTGTGAAGAAATCGTTTGCCGTCGCCATCACCCTGTTGGCTCTGCTTTCCATCGGGCAGGCTCAGAGCGCTCCACCGACAGCTGCACCGCTGCAACTCACGATTGAGCAAATCTTCGCGGAAGGTGGAGTTACGGGCCGCCCTCCGGAGACGATCACGTGGAGTCCGGACGGCACCAAGGTGTCTTTCGTGCAACGCGACGACGCTGGCGAACACGGCGAACTTTGGTATATGGACGCGGCGACAGGCGAGAAGAAAATACTAGTCAGCGAGATCAAACTGTCGCAACTCGCTCCGCCAATGAGCAAGATTCATGACGAGCGCGAGAAAGAGCGCCTGGCGCGGTATCACGTTGCTGCCTACTCGTGGTCGCCCGATTCCAAACACTTGCTCTTCGATACGCAAGGACAGCTCTGGTATTACAGCCTGGACACGGGAACGGCGGTGCAGCTCACGTCGTCTCCGGACCCGAGCGAATATCCCGAGTTTTCCCCGGACGGCAAAAGGCTCGCTTTCGTGCGCAAGCATAATCTCTATGTCCATGGCGTGTCGGGAGAGGAAGGCGATCGTTTGCTCACGCACGACGAGAAGGAGAAAGACAAAGACGGCGACCGAGAAAAAAGAAACGATAACATCCTGAATGGCGAGGTGGACTGGGTTTACGCCGAAGAACTGGCGGTGCGCAGCAACTTTTTCTGGTCGCCGGAAGGGCACGACATCATTTTTCTGCAGATGGATGAGACCGCGGTACCGACCTATCCCATCACCGATTGGCTGCCGACTCATCCCCGGGTCGAACAGGAAAAATATCCGAAAGCGGGAGATCCGAATCCCATCGTGCGGTTGGGAGTGGTGGGCAGTAATGGCGGCAAGGTGCACTGGATCAAACTCACCGATGACGTTGATACTTACCTGCCGCGCTTCGGCTGGATTCGCGAAGGCTGGGCTTGGGCCGAGGTTCTGAATCGCAAGCAGGATGTGATGGACCTCTATTTTATCGACGCGAAGTCGGGCAGGTCGGTTAGAGTGCTGACCGAATCGGCTGCGGATGCGTGGGTCAACGTCAACGACGACTTCCGCATTCTGAAATCCGGCAACCGGTTTCTCTGGACCAGTTGGCGCGACGGCCACACCCACATTTATCTTTACAGTTTCAACTCGCCAGATCCGCTGGCAGCCGAGGCCAAACTCGAACGCCAGCTCGAAAGCGGAGACTATGAGGTGATCGCGATCGACGGGGTAGATGAAGCCGCGGGCACGATTTTCTTCACGGCCAACAAGGGAGATCCACGACAGGAAAAGCTTTTTTCCGTGAAGCTGGATGGTTCGGGGATGCAAAGCCTTTCATCGGAGGCAGGCAACTATACTGCCAGCTTCTCCGACGATGGCAAGCATTTTGTCGAAACACATTCTGCAACGCCGATGCCGCCGCGGATCTCGGTGTGCGCGCCGAGCGGCGCCTGCCAGAAGATCTGGGAAAGCCGCAGCGTGGCGGACTACGATCTGATCGCGCCGAAAATGCTGGAATTCAAAGCCGACGACGGGACGGCGTTGTATGGCTATCTGATTTTGCCGCGCGATGCGAGCCAGAAGATTCCTCTGATCGTACACATCTACGGCGGTCCGGCGGGGCAGACCGTGCAGGATGATTGGGGTGGAACGACGGCTCTTTTCCATCAGATTCTGGCGCGCGAAGGGTTCGCAATTTTCTCGGTCGACAATCGTGGAACTCCGAATCGGGGAAAGAAATTCTCGGCCGCGACCCGCCGGCAGTCCGGTCCGATCGAACTGAGAGACCAGCTTACGGCGCTCGACCAGTTGTATACCCAGTTTCCGCAGCTCGACCGCTCTCACACTGCAATCTGGGGATGGTCGAACGGCGGTTCGATGACGCTCTACGCACTAACGCACTCCGATCGCTTCAAGGCAGGAATCTCGGTGGCGCCGGTAACCAACTGGCGCAACTACGATTCGATTTACACTGAGCGCTACATGGGTCTGCTGAAGGACAACGCCAGCGCCTACGACGATTCGATCGTCAGTGCTGCTGGCAGTCTGCACGGTTCGTTGCTGCTGGTGCACGGAACCAGTGATGACAATGTGCACTTCCAGAATACGATCCAGATGACCGACGCGCTGATCCGGTCGGGTAAGCAGTTCCGGCTGATGGTCTATCCGGACAAGACGCACGGCATCGCTGGGACAGGCACGCGCACGCAATTGTTCCACATGATGGACGATTTCTGGAATAAGGAGTTGAAATAGAAGCTGTCAGCTCTCAGCCGTCAGCTGTCAATTCTTGGCGGAAGTGAGATTTTACTGACAACTTATCGCTAAAAGCTTTCTCATGCATCGAACTAACCTTGGCGATTTCGAACTTACTGTCGTCTCCGATGGAACTTACTTCCTCGACGGCGGTGCTTTCTTTGGCGTGGTTCCTAAGACCATGTGGTCGAAGAAGGTCACCCCTGACGAGCAGAACCGGCTCGACGCGGGACTGAATTCGCTGCTTGTGCGCAACGGCGAGAAGAACGTTCTGATCGAGACTGGCATCGGCAACAAACTGCCCGATAAGTTGGCGCAGATCTACAAACAGCCAGCCAAACTACTCGACAACCTGCACGCCGCCGGCGTTGCGCCGGAAGATATCGACATTGTCATTAACACGCACCTGCATTTCGACCACTGCGGCTGGAATACCGTGCGGCGCGGAGATCAGATCGTCGCGACGTTTCCGAATGCCAAGTATTACGTGCAGGAGCAAGAGTGGGAGCATGGCCGCCTGCAACTGGAGCGCGACGCTGTCAGTTATATGAGCCCGAACTACGATCCGCTGCTGGAGAGCGGCCAGATGGTACTGCTGAACGGCGATGTGGAGCTCTTGCCCGGCATCTCAGTCAAAATTTTTTCCGGGCACACGGCGAATATGCAGGCGGTGATCATCGAGAGTGCGGGCAAGAAGGCATGCTACATCTCCGATCTGATTCCGACCTCAGCTCATCTCGACCTAACCTGGGTGATGGCATTCGACCTGTTTCCGCTGCAGACCATCGAGAGCCGCAAGAAGTACTATTCGTGGGCGATCCCGGAAAGATGGCTGACCGCGTTCACGCACGACGACGCCACGCCGTGGGGATATGTGGAACGGGGAGAGCGCGGAAGGCTAGCTCTCGCCAAGCTCCCGTAGGCACGGCCCCCGCAGATCTTGTGTGGTGCGGGTGCTCTCGCCCGCGATCCTAGGTCGAAATGACGGGCGCACCCGCTGGAAGCTTGGCCCTAAAGAACTCTTCGACCCGGCCCAGTATCTCCGCCCCGCTCTTGGCCTCGTAAATAGCCTTCCTGAGTGCCGCGCCTCCGGGAATGCCGTGGGTGAACCACGAGGCGAACTGCTTCATCTTGCCTTCGGCTCCGGGCATTTCTTCTTCCAGCAGCATCTGGAAGTAGGTCCGGATCATCTGGTAGCGGTCGGATTCGGTGGGTTCGTCGTACAGTTTTTCGGAGCTTTGCTCCGCTAGGCGGACGAATGCGTCCGCCGCTACGTGAGCACTGGCGCGATGTGCATACTGCTCGATCTGCCGGAAGATCCACGGATTGGCTGGGGCCATGCGGCCGATCATTACTGCATCGCAGCCGGTTTGGGCTATTACGGCGCAGGCATCTTCGGGCGAACGGATGTCGCCATTGCCAATCACGGGAATCTTGACTGCCTGCTTGACGGAGGCGATCCATTCCCAGCGCGCGGTGCCGCTGTAGCCTTGCTCGCGGGTGCGGGCGTGGAGTGCGACCGCGCCCAGACCGCAGTTTTCGGCCATGCGCGCCAGTTCGACGCAGACGATTTCATCGTCGTTCCATCCCGCTCGAAACTTCACAGTGAAAGGAATCTTCACGGCGGCTCGCACCGCTTCGAAAATTTGTCGGATCAGCGGCAGATCGCGCAGCAGTCCCGATCCGCCGTTGCACTTCACGACTTTCTTCGCCGGGCAGCCCAGGTTCAGGTCGACGAGGTCGAACCCCAGGTCTTCCACCAGCCGCGCGGCATCGGCCAGCACACTCGGACTGCTGCCAAACAGCTGGGCCGAGACCGGATGCTCGTCTTCATAAAAGTGAAGGTAGCGTCCGCGGACGCGCTGGTCGCGCAGGACGCCGTCGGCCGAAGTGAACTCGGTCATGATCAGCCCGCATCCACCCAGGTTTTTGATGAAGCGGCGGAAGACGGTGTCGGTGACTCCGGCCATGGGAGCCAGCACGGTGGCGGGAGCGATGCGGACGTTGCCGATCTTGAGGCTTGCAGGAAAGACCTGAGCCGGTGTGGGGACAAGTCGTGTGGGGACGGGCGATTCGCCCGTCCGATCCACCGCTGCATCCGCATTGTCCCAGAACTTTCGCACAGGTTGTATTCTACGTCCTTTCCAAGTCCCCAACCGCCGGCTCAACCTCGTTCCCCGGCTTTGTTCTGCTCGTTGTCGGGTTGCTGGTTGGAAACAACATCGTTTCCGGGCACAAGTCTGAACTTAGCAGCCAACGAAAAGCCCTCACCGAGGCGAGGGCGTTGATATTAGAGAAATTCGCGTTGATCCGCGGAAACTTAGATTACTTCTTCGCCGTTTCGGCTTTCGCGGCTTCGGCTTTGCCCGCATCGCTCTTGGCATACTTGCGGCGGAAACGCTCTACGCGCCCGGCGGTATCCATGAGCTTCTGTTTGCCCGTAAAGAAAGGATGGCAGGCGGCACAGATTTCCACTCCGATATCGCCCTTATGGGTCGAGCGGGTGATAAATGTGTTCCCGCACGCACAATGCACGCGGATCTCACTGTAGCTGGGATGAATGGCTGCTTTCATGTCGGTTCCTAATCCTCAATTCAGACATTTGATTCTACCGGAGTTAGGAAGGATTCAGCAAGGCACGGTCTCAGGAAGACCTTCACCTCCGAAACCCTGAGACTGCCTGCGATCTAAACAACAAAACGGCAGGGCCGACCCCTGCCGTCTGGTTCTTATCCAAAAATTCTGGGGCCCTTACTTACCTTTATTGACCACTTTCTTCAGTTCATTTCCGGGAGTAAATTTGGCGACTCTACGAGCAGCGATCTTGATGGTGGCACCCGTCTGCGGGTTTCGGCCATTGCGGGCCTTGCGCTGCGAGACGGAGAACGTGCCGAATCCAATCAAGGCTACCCGGTCCCCTTTTCGAAGGGCAGCGGTAACACTGTCCACGGTGGTGTCGATCGCGGTCGTTGCCTGAGCCTTGGAAATACTGCAGGCTCCGGCGATCCGGTCAACCAGATCAGCTTTATTCATGCTCTCTCCTGACACTAGTCATTTTCGGTTCCCGCGCATCGGCCGGGGAGGGAGAACTCGAAGCGCGAGCACCGGCGATGGCCATTCTCGCCCATGTTCGGGGATTGTCAATGGGAAACACGTGCCAGTTGCCGGTTTTGACAACTGAAGCCAGCGGCTGTGCAGGCAGCAATCGGGGAATTAGACGAAAGCATTGCCTGAATCCTCGTCTGCGAACCTGGATCGTAAACTCGGCACAGCGGTTCTCCTGCTTCTCCGCGATTCTCCACAACTCAGCTCCGCTCTGCACAGGATGTGCACAGAGAGGAAACGGTTTCCGGTTGCGGCGCAGGCCGGTTCGGGTGCAGAGTTCTAAGTACAGGATCAAACTCAGAATTATGAAGACAGCAGTTGAGGTTTGCCCGCTGTGCGGAGGCTCGGGATGGAAGGCGGTGGTAGCGGCGGAGCGCGGCGTCACACGCTGCGATTGCCAGTTGCGGGCGCGGGGCAGCGCCTTGATCGCGGCGGCGCGCATTCCGAAGAGATATGAGCATTGTGAACTGTCGAACTTCGAGTTTGAGGGAGCGCAATTGGATCTCGCTCCCGCACGCATGGCGGCGTGCCGATTCGTGGAAGAGTACCCGGTAAACAAGATCGGCCTGTTGCTGGTAGGCGACGCAGGATTGGGAAAAACACACCTGGCCGTCGGCATCGCGAAGGCGTTGATCCGAGAGAAGGGAATCGACTGCGTTTTCTACGACTATGCCGACCTGCTGAAGCAGATTCAGGACTCATACAACCCGTCGGTGCAAACCACCGAGCTTGGTTTGCTCCGGCGAGTGTTTGAAGCGGAAGTGTTGGTGCTGGATGATCTAGGGTCGGTAAGGCCGACGGAGTGGCGGTGGGATACGGTGCGACTGATGCTCAACACGCGTTACAACGATAGTCGCACCACCATCATCACCACAAACTTCCCGGATAAACCAGCCACCAAAATTGTTGACCCGAACGCACCGAAGCGCTCTGAGGAATTTTCGAACGCGGAGAAAGCGGTCCGCAAAGACACTCTAGGCGACCGCATCGGCGACAGCATGCGTTCCCGCCTCCATGAGATGTGCCGCGTAGTGAGGATGAAAGGCGACGACTACCGCGAGAAGTTCAAGAGCGCCAGTTTCGGATAATTTCGCACTGCAGTCCCATGCATTACAATCCCACGCACTACAATCAAGAGCGTGCTGACCGAACGCATAGAGTTCCGGCCGGAGGCTGACGCCGAAGTCTTTTCCGCCGCCGCCGCCGCTCCGGCGGTGTTTCTTTTGCACGGGGAAGATTTGAACTCCGAGCCTTACGTCAGCAAGACTGCTAATCTTCGGCGGCGGCTGCAACGGCTGCTTTCTGCGCCTGAAGAGCGCACCAAGCGACTCAACCTGCGCCATCGCGCCCGCTGGATCGAATACACGCTGACTGGGTCGGACTTCGAATCGGGATTCGTCCTTTATCAGATGCTGCGCGTCGTCTTTCCGAAGACCTATTCCAATCGCCTGCGTCTGCGCTTCGCCCCGCTGGTCAAATTGCATCTGGAAAATGAATTTCCGCGCGCTTCGATCACGACCCGATTGGGGAGAATTTCGGGAAAGAATGCTTACTACGGCCCGTTTGCTTCGCGGGTGGCGGCGGAAAAGTTTTTGAACGACGCGCTCGACTTCTTCAAGATGAGGCGCTGCGTGGAAGAACTCCATCCCGATCCGAAATTTCCCGGTTGCGTTTATTCCGAGATGAAGATGTGTCTGGCCCCTTGTTTTCGCGGCTGCACCGATGACGAGTACCGTGCCGAAGTGGTGCGGGTCGAGGATTTTCTCGACTCGTGCGGGGAATCGCTGAAGCGACAGATGGCCGCAGAGCGTGATAGCGCCTCCGCGAAAATGGAATTCGAGACGGCCGCGGCCATTCACGCGCGGGTCGACAAACTCACTCCGGTCCTGCAGCAGTTGCCGGAATTCGTCCGCCGGATTGACCAACTGCACGCTGTAATCGTGCAGAGGTCCCGGCAGCCGTCGAGCGTCGCATTATTCCGCGTCGACGGTGGTGCAATCGCCGGGCCGCTGGAGTTTCCGATTTCCGGCAATGAACACACCAAGTCTCAATCGATGGAGGCCCGCATCCAGGCTGCGCTGGCGGCATTTCCCGTTGCCAACCCAGCCAGTGCGATCGAGCGTATGGAGCATCTAGCAATCCTCAAGCGCTGGTGCTATCGCGGGACCCGTGCAGGCGAGATCTTCCTCGCCGATGCTAAAGGAGAGCTGCCCATGCGGCGCGTGGTACGGGGAATCAGTCGTGTATATAAAGGCGAAGCTCCCGAAGGCGAAATCACCCCGAAGCCCGCGGGATGATGCTCGGCCGCTCGATCGAGCTTTCGCTCTCATACCCCGCCTTCATACAATCGAGTCATTATGGCTAAGACGACCAGGAAAACGAAGACGAAGAACACGAAGACCAGGAAAATGTCAAACCAACCCGAATCGAACAAGAAAACCGCGGCGCGACTGGCATCTCTCGATCAGCCCCTTCGCGACCAACTTCTCGACTTGCTGAAGGGCGGCGGGGCGCACGCCACATTCGACGATGCCATGGGCGAGTGGCCGGTGCAACTCGCCGGCGTCAAGGTTGCGAACTTCCCTCACACCGCCTGGATGCTGCTCGAGCACATGCGCCTCGCCCAGTGGGACATCCTGGAGTTCAGCCGCAACTCGAAGCATGTCTCCCCGAAGTGGCCCGAAGGATACTGGCCGGCGTCGGAAGCGCCGGCGACTGAGAAGGCATGGAAGGCGAGCAAGGCCGCGTTCAAGAAAGACCTGCGGACGATGGAGCGGCTCGTCGGCGACCGCCGGGTCGATCTCTACGCGCGCATCCCGTGGGGTGATGGGCAGACAATTTTGCGCGAGGCGCTGCTGGTGGCCGATCACAATGCGTATCACCTCGGACAGTTGGTGATGGTGCGGAAGAGCATCGGGATTTAAGGGCAGAGGTTAGAGGTCAGATTGCAGAGCTTGAAATCCCAAGTTCGCCGACGCTATGTCCGCAAGGGATTCTAACCTCTGCAATCTGACCTCTAACCTCTGCCCTTTCTCCGTCCTCAAGCCGGAATCGCAAGGCAGGACGCGCGGGCCGGTCGCTTCCGGAATACAACCCTGATCTCTTCCCGCCAGCGCTCGTCGATTCCCAACACCTCCCAATCGATCTCCGGCGAAAGATAACGCAAGATCGTATCGGTCGTGGGATGCACGTGCAGAGCCGGCGCGACCAGCATGAGTAAAGGCTTCTGCGGGGAGATTTCCCGTCCAGGGAAATAACCGAATTTTACGAACTCTCCGCGGCTCTGGTGCCAGGCGACACGGGACCAGTAATCCACGCCCTGCAAGGGAAGATGAAGATCCTCGTCGGCTTTGAGCTCGATGACGGCCAGGCGGGCCTCGCGTGTCTCGGCCAGAATGTCAATCATCGCTCGATCCGCGGCGGCGAAGGCGGGCACCTGGGCATACACAAATTCCGGCCGCAGCCGCCCGTCGAGTGCCGCGATGTTGCCGGAGACCAGCGATTCCAGCCAGCGCTCGGGATGCATTCGCCACAGCGCGTGGTTCTTCGGACTGTCCTTATGACGAACCGCCGCCGCCAGCCGCACCAAATCGGCAAACTCCGTTTCATTCTCCGTCTTGAGAACGCGCTCTTCCGGTCCTACTCCGAAAGCGACTTCCTCGCTGCTCTGGAAATTTTGCGGATCATGCGCAATCCGCGCCTGAGCGAACTCGAGGCCGTGCCGTCGAAATGAAATCAATGCAGGCGAAAGCACCACGACTTCCGCTTGCGGCAGAATGCCGCGAATACGCGCAATCGATTCCGCAAAGCGATCGCGCGCCAGCCCTTCATCAATGGAATGCACCAACCGGGTTGCCAGATTACCGCGATCGCCGAGATCCACCATTACGAGCGCATCCTCCCGTTGGTCGAATTCGTACAAGTGCCATTTCGCTGCCGTGGGATGCAGATGCGCCATGCGCTGCCGAGTCAGGGCACCCGTGCTTTTCGGCACAACCAGAGCCAGCCCTTCGACCACGCGGCGCTGGTGCTGTGCGAGCCGGCACGCCTCGAGCCAGAGAATGCCGCAGGTCAGCGCGCCATCGACGGTCGATTGCGTCTCCTCATCGTTCACCCCGACTACGGTTAAGGCGCGCTGCCCTTGGCGCAACCAGCCGCGCAAATAAGCTGGACCGAAGGAGTGTTCGAGATCGATGCTGGTGGTGAGCCGGACGATAGTCCATTCGGGAAAATTTCTTTCCAGTGCGCGACGCAGGCGAGGCTCGTAGGCAACGCGCGCCGCCCGTCGCGCCGCGGGAGACCGCTGATCTCTATCGCGGCAGAAGTCGAGGCGCGTCGGGCGATTCTGGCCCATGCGCTGCACTTGCAACCGGAGCGTGGTGGCCTTTACTTCCGCATCGAGCACACGGCGCACGAAATTCCGTTCGCTTGACCACAGGTGCAGCAGGCACTTGTTGTACTCGCCGGAAATTGAGTACTTCGATTCGGTGAGATCGAACTGAATGGCTCCGTCCTCCACCACCACCGCGGCACGCGCGCCGTTGAGAAAGTCGGAGAGCATCTGGCTGAGCGAGTCTGGGGTCATATTTCGGAACTATATTTAGGAACTATGATCCGGATTATTCGCCTCGCCGGACCTGACGTCAGTGATCGTTGGACCACGTAATTGTTTGGTTTCGAGCCGGGCCGGCACAGGGTCACCTCAGTAATCTTGTTCCAAATCGTGACGACCTTCCGCTCATGGGATAATGGAGTCAGCGCTGCGAGTCGTTTGCAAAACTAGGAACATCAAAATATGGTGACAGCCAATCAGGAACGTTTCTTCTTCCAGCACTACGGGCTTACCAATCACGATCTGGAAATTTATCTGGCCGCCGCGCTTTCGGCGGGCGGCGATTACGCCGACCTTTATTTTGAATATCTGACTTCGACCTCACTGATGGTCGATGAATCGCTGGTGAAGTCTGCCTCGCAGGGAATTTCGGCGGGCTGCGGCGTGCGCGTCGTTTCCGGCGAACGCACCGGCTATGCCTACACTGACGATCTTTCGCCGCAGCGGATTCTTCATGCCGCTCGCACGGCGGCGCTGATTGCCAGTGCTCCAGCCAAATCGACGATCGCCGGATTCCAGCAAAAGCCTGCCCGCAGCTTGTACCCCGTGGCGTTGCCATCGGTCGATGCCGACATTACCGCCAAAGTTGAGCTGCTGATGCGCGCCGATCAAACCGCTCGCGGTTACGATCCGCGGATCAAGGAGGTGCGCGCGAGCTATGCCGACGAACTGAGGACCATCCTGGTGGTTGGCTCCGACGGCACGTTTGCGGAAGACTCGCAGCCGCTGGCTCGTGTGAATGTTTCCTGCATCGCGAAGACCGATGCTAGTTCAGGGCGCGGCACTTCGGGCGGCGGCGGGCGGGTTGCGCTCGACTTCTTTTTCGGCGACAAAACTCCCGAGTTCTTCGCCAAAGAGGCCGCGCGACAGGCGATTCTGCAACTCGACGCGCGCGAAGCTCCCGCCGGAGACATGGAAGTCGTACTCGGCCCCGGATGGCCCGGAGTTCTGCTGCACGAGGCTGTTGGTCATGGGCTCGAGGCCGACTTCAATCGTAAGAAGACGTCGGCATTTGCTGGGCTGATCGGCAAACGCGTGGCCAGCGAAAAGTGCACGGTGGTCGACAACGGCACGATGCCATGGCGTCGCGGATCGTTGAATGTAGACGATGAAGGCCAGCCGACCCAGGAAACCGTGTTGATCGAGAACGGAATTCTGAAGGGATATCTCAGCGACAAACTGTCCTCGAAGCTTATGGGCCTGGCCGATACCGGCAACGGACGCCGCGAAAGCTACGAACACATTCCCATGCCACGCATGACGAACACCTACATGCTAGCTGGGCAAGACGATCCCGGAGACATCATTCGTTCAGTAAAGAACGGTGTCTACGCGGTGAACTTCGGCGGCGGTCAGGTCGATATCACGAACGGAAAATTTGTTTTCTCGGCCTCGGAAGCGTACCTAATCGAAGACGGGCAGATCACCGCCCCAATTAAAGGCGCAACCCTGATCGGCAACGGGCCCGATGTGCTGACGCGCGTCTCCATGGTAGGCAACGATTTGAAACTGGATGAAGGCGTCGGCACTTGCGGCAAAGATGGACAGGCCGTGCCCGTGGGTGTCGGTATCCCGACGATTAAGATTGACCGGCTTACCGTCGGCGGCACTGCGAAGCGGGAAACAGGCGGATTCATGCAATGAGGGAATTGCAGAGGTGAGAGGTCAGATTGCAAAGGTAAAAATCCACGCCGTAACCTCTGCAATCTGGAGTCTGGCCTCTGCAATATTTTGACGATGACGACAACACTGGAAACCAGCGAAACGAAACTCGCTACCGATCTCAAAGAAATAGCCACAGACGTGGTTCGCCGCGCCACGGAAGGCGGAGCAACGGCAGCCGAGTGTGTCGTCCGCGAAGGCGACGAATTTTCAACCGTGGTACGTCTAGGCCAGGTAGAAACGCTAAAAGAATCCGGCTCGCGCGCGATTGGCGTGCGCGTTTTCTTTGGGCAGCGCGCGGCCAGCACATATTCAAGCGACTTTTCCGCTGCCGGCATCGATTGCATGTTGAAGTCGGCGCTCGAACTGGCGAAGATCTGTTCCGAAGATCCTTACGCCGGAATTCCCGACGCTGGCAAGCTCGGATCGCTTTCCGGCGACCTCCATCTTTATCATGAAGACGTTTACTCGCTGCCCGGCGCCGAGCGTATCGAGTACGCGCGCCGCGCCGAAAAGGCCGCGCTTGACACCGATCCACGCATCAAGAACTCCGATGGTGGATCGTTCGACGCCGCGACCGGCAGAAAAGTGCTGGCGAATTCTCACGGCTTTGTCGGCGAATACCGGCGATCGTACTGTTCCGTTGCGGTGGTGCCCATCGCGCAAGACGAAAACGGCGGCATGCAGCGCGATTATTGGTATTCGGTGGCACGCAGCCTGGCGAAGCTCGACTCGGCGGAGCAAGTCGGAAAAGAAGCCGCGCGCCGCACCCTGCGACGCCTGGGCGCGCGCAAAGTGAAGACTGCGCATGTGCCCGTGGTGCTTGATCCGATGGTCGCGAGTTCGATGCTCGAGCATATTTTCGAGGGCGTGAACGGTGACTCGATCTATCGCGGAGCCTCGTTCCTGGCGGGCAAGCTCGGAGAGAAAATTGCCGGAGCGAACGTTACCGTCGTGGACGACGGCACCATGCCCGGCGGCTTCGGCACCACGCCTTTCGACGGCGAAGGCATTCCCACGCGTCGCACGGTCGTGATTGAGAACGGAATTCTGAAATCGTATCTGCTGAATACATACACCGCGAAGAAGTTGGGTCTTGAGACCACCGCCAACGCATCTCGCGGACTCGCCGGGACCCCAGGGATCGGCCCGGGAAACTACTTCCTCAAACCGGGAACGAAAACGCCGAACCAGATTATCGCGGAGATCCAAGACGGCCTCTATGTAACTGAGTTTCTCGGTCACGGGGCGAATTTAGTAACCGGAGATTACTCCCGTGGCGCCTCTGGCATGTGGATCGTCAACGGCGAACTGGCCTATCCCGTCGAAGAGATCACGGTCGCCGGCAATCTCAAAGACATATTCTGTAACATCTCCGAGATCGGCAGCGACTTGGAATTCCGCGGCAGCGTGGCGTCGCCGACGATTCGCATTGACGGGCTAACCGTAGGCGGGGAGTAACAAGGCTCGGCACCCGCGGCATCCATTCCATTCCCACTCTTAGAAAAGAAAGGCGGCCTGCCCAGGCCGCCTTCCTTGTTTCGAATTTTGGTTGTGGCCTAGACGCCTTTGACGTTCTCTGCCTGCCAGCCCTTGGGGCCTTTCACTACGTCGAACTGAACCTGCTGACCTTCCTGCAGGCTGCGAAAACCGCTTGCCTGGATGGCGGAGAAGTGAACGAAAACGTCTTCGCCATTCTGGCGGCTGATAAAACCATAGCCCTTGGCATCGTTAAACCACTTTACTGTTCCTGTTTCCATGATGTTGCTGTGTCCCTTTTGTGTGGAAGTGTGCGCCGGAACTCGCAGGATAGTGCAGGCAGGTCACGCTTTAGAGCGGGGTACTGCTGAACAACCGTAAAGATCAAACGCAACTAGATTTTACATATTCAGGGGCAAATGGCTAGAGGATTCTATGCTTACAGAGGTAACCCGTACGAGTATACATTTCTCTGATAACCACCCGAAAATTCCCGGGTTCCACCCTCCGTTCTCTTGTATCAGGTTGAAAAATAAGGCGGTTTTGTTTTGGCAGGGTTCTTGCTTTCTCTGATAAGGAGTAACGGAATCCGTCTGGAGGGATCACATGCTCGCCATACACGTCGAGAACCTGAGTGACCTCGCGGTGGTTGAATGCAAAGGCAGAATCATCCGCAGTGACTCCGTTTTCCAGCTTCGCAATGTGGTGCAGGCGCAAAACGCCGCCCGCATCATCGCCTTGGATCTGTCCGAAGTGGAAGCCATCGGTGGCGGAGGCTTGGGGATGCTCGCGTTTCTCGAGCGCTGGGCGCGTGAACGCGATATTCGATTGAAACTATTTTGTCCCTCCAAACCGGTTTTGGAAGGGCTGGTGCACAATCGCTCGATCCTGAACTTCGAGATTGCAACCTTCCACGAAATGATGGATATCCTGGCCCATGCCGATAGCCAATACGCCATCGCTGCCTGAGCATCGTATTTGCAACTTCCCACTGCCTCGTTCATCATCAACCGATGCGTATTCAAGTGGGGAAGCGGGGCCTCGTCTTCGTCCTTGTCCTTGCCGGAATTCTCCTCGTCGTTCCTTTCAGCGTTCCGTCGTCTGCCCGAGCCGACGTGATCGGCGATGTTCGCACCCAATTAGCGCAGAATTCCTTTTCCGCAGCCGAGACGGAACTGAGCACCTACAAGGCTCAGCACGGCGTCACGCCCGAGTATCTCGAAGCCTTGTCGTGGATGGCCCGCGGAGCAGCCGCGATGAAGCAGTGGGACCAAGCCGCGACTTACGCCAGCGAGACGCGCACTCTCTGCGAGCAGCAATTGTCGACGACCAAACGCAAAGTCGACGCCGAACCCCACCTGCCCATCGCTCTCGGGGCCGCTTACGAAGTGCTTGCCCAGAGCCTGGACGAGGATGGATTGGCGGATAAGAGACAGCGAGCCAAAGCGGTCAGCCTTCTGCGTTCTGCGCTCGCGCGCTACGGAAACACGTCGATTCGAGCGCGCCTCCAGAAGAATCTCAACTTGCTGACTCTGGTCGGAGAGCCCGCGCCACCGCTGCAAGTCACTCAGTATCTCGGACCGAAGCCTCCGCTTCTAGTATCGCTGAAGGGTTCACCAGTTCTCTTGTTTTTCTGGGCGCACTGGTGCGGGGACTGTAAAGCTGAAGTCGCCGTCATAGCCCGCGTACGGCAGGAGTTCGCTCCCGAGGGCCTAGTGGTCATCGGCCCCACCCAGCTCTACGGTTACGCGGCGCAAGGCGCAGATGCCTCGCCCGAACAGGAGCGAGCGTATATCGAATCCGTCCGCGCCCGTTATTACGCCAGCCTGCAGGATATGCCGGTGCCGTTGAGCAAGCAAAACTTCAACGCATATGGAGCAAGCACAACGCCCACTCTGGTCGTCCTGAATCGCGCCGGGCAAGTGGCGATGTATCATCCGGGGGCGATGCCCTACGACGAGCTGCGATCCGCTGTTCAGAAGGCGGTCGCTCGCTAGCCACCGAGCCTACAGCGTCGCGGCCTGCTCGCGTCGGCGCCCCTGGATCTCGATATAGACATTGATTAGAGATACGGCCGCCGGAGTTACTCCGGGAATTCGCGAGGCTTGGCCCAGCGTCTGGGGAGTGACCTTTCCGAGTTTCTCCTGCATCTCTCGCGACAAGCCGCTGACCGCCTGGTAATTGAACCAATCCGGAATTCGGCGCTGCTCGGCTTTCTTCAAGCGATCGATGGCGCGCTGCTGCTGGTCGAGGTATCCAGCATACTTGATCTCAGTTTCGATGGACTTGAGTTCGTTGCGGATTTCGGAAGAGAGCTTTACCGCCGAGGACGCCGAGTTCGCCGAGGAACTTCTATCGAAAAACTTTGGTACGAGATTCTGGAGAAGCGGCGCCAGTTGCTCGATGGTGATTTCTGGGCGCTTCAGGAGTTGCGCCAGCGGCTGGCCAATCGCGGAGGAGAAATCCTGCATCGCTGATTCGCTGTCGGCAAAGGCTGCCGAGCTTGGCTCGGCCGGGACAGCCGATGGCGGCTGTCCCCACGCGAGCAGATTTGCTGCGGTCAGCTTCGTCTTCTCCAGCGCCTGCTTCACTTCTTCCATTCGCTGCTGCTTCGCCTCGAAATCCGCCCATGCTTCATGCGAGATCAGTCCTACACGCCGGCCATGCGGAGTGAGTCGGCGGTCGGCGTTGTCGATTCGAAGATGCAAGCGGAACTCCGCCCGCGAAGTAAACATGCGATAGGGCTCGTTCGTGCCTTTCGAAATCAAATCGTCGATTAGAATTGCGGTGTACGCCTCGGTCCGGTCGAGCACCAGCGGCGGCTCCGCCTTAACCTTTAGCGCCGCGTTAACTCCCGCCATGATTCCCTGGCACGCCGCTTCTTCATACCCCGACGTCCCGTTGATCTGGCCGGCAAGAAATAGCCCCTCAATCTTTTTCGTTTCCAACGAGCGCTTCAGTTCCGTGGGATCGATCGAATCGTACTCAATGGCGTAGCCGGGCCGCATCATTTCGGCGTTTTCGAGTCCGGGAATCGACTTGAGGATCGCCAACTGCACATCGATTGGCAGAGAAGTGCTCATGCCATTGACGTAAATCTCGTGCGTGTTCAGGCCCTCCGGTTCGAGAAAGAGCTGATGCGTCAGCTTGTCGGGAAACTTTACGATCTTGTCTTCAATTGAGGGACAATATCGCGGTCCCGTGGATTGAATCTGTCCGCTATACATCGGCGAGCGATGCACGTTCTTACGAATGATGCTATGCGTCTCTTCGGTCGTAAAAGCGATGTAGCAGGGCACCTGCGAGTCATGATGCGCCACTCTTCGCGTGCGGAAGCTGAATGGAGTCGGATCCAAATCGCCAGGCTGCCGCTCGAAGCGCGACCACTCAATGGTGCGTCCGTCGAGCCGCGGAGGCGTCCCGGTCTTGAGCCGGCATCCGCGCAGCCCAAGCTTCTTGAGCGCTTCGCCCAGCAAAACCGCCGCCGGTTCTCCCGAGCGTCCGGCCGGATACTGCTGTTCTCCGCAATGAATCAGCCCGTTAAGAAAGGTCCCGGTAGTAATGATCACCGCTTCGGCGGACACTCGCCGCCCGTCTCGGAGCAGAATGCCTCGGATGATGCGAGGAGCGTCGTTGGTCGTTAGTCGTTGGTCGCTCGGAGTTGCTGCGCCATCTTCATCGGAACCTGCGAGCGACCAACGACCATCGACCATCGACTCCAAGATCACATCCGCCACTTCCGCCTGCTTGATTTTCAGATTCGATTGCGACTCCAGTACTTCGCGCATCTTCAGACGGTAGGCCTGCTTGTCGCACTGTGCCCGCGGCGACCAGACCGCAGGTCCGCGCGAGGTGTTGAGCAGGCGAAATTGGATTCCAACCGCATCCGTAATTTCGCCCATGATGCCGCCGAGAGCATCCACTTCGCGCACCAGATGCCCCTTAGCGATGCCGCCGATGGCCGGGTTGCAAGACATCTGCGCAATCAGATCGACGTTCAACGTATAGAGGGCGGTCTTCAGGCCCATGCGAGCCGCGGCCATGGCCGCTTCGCATCCGGCATGACCAGCGCCGACCACCACCACCTCGAAATGTTCGTCAAACATCTGCATTCACGCTGGTTCAGGACCCACAAAACGGAGGGAATATTGCCAAGTTAATTGTAACAATGTTCCTGGCATCGCAAGCCCTTCGTTCCGGTGGTAATAGCGGATTCCGATCGCAGAGGGCATCAAAGCGCATTCTGCCCTCCGAATCGCGGCGCGAAGACCGGCTAATTGATCGAGAACAGGTAGGCAGTCATATCGCGACTATCTTGCGGGCTGAGGTTCATATCGGGCATTGCGGTGCCGGGCTTACGATGAGAAGGCTTTTCCAGCCATTTCTCCAGATTCTCAGGCGTGTTCGGGTAGGTATTCAGGAAAGTGCGGCGTCTGGACCAATGGGCAAGCGACGGAGCACTGTTGCCTTCACCCCGCGGAACTCCCGGAATGACGTGGCAGGAGACGCAGGAATGCATCGCGAGCTTCGTGCGGCCCAACTCCGGGTCGCCTCCAGTGAGTCGAGCGCCTCGCTCGAAATCGAAGTCGCGAAACCAATTGCAGGCGGGTAGGACAAAAATCAACATCAGCAGGATGAAAGTCGCCAGTTTCCCTGGCTTGCGCAGAATGGGGATTATGTCATCCGTACTCATTACTGGTCCGATCTTCACTTTGTCCTGTTTTGATTGTCCTATTTTTCACCGTGCAACTGCTGCGACAGGTAGTTGGCAATGCCCATTTCCTTGATGGAATGAAGCTGCGCTTCCAAGTAATCTACGTGGCGCTCTTCGTCCAGTATCATGCGCTCGAATAGAGCCCTGGAGCCGTCATCCTTTGACTCGACGCAGACCCTTACGGCCTGGTTGTACTGCCCCACTGCATCCTGCTCGTCTTTAAGATTAATCTCCATTTGCTCGTGCACATTACGACCAAGTTGAGGCTTCAATCCGACATCGACCGTGGGTGTGCTGTCCAGAAAGATAATGCGCTCAATCAGTCCCTCCGCGTGCTTCATCTCCTCCATGGCCCGCGTCTTCGTGCGCTCGCCGAGCCGGTAGTAGCCCCAGTTCTGGCACATCTCCGACTGTGTCATGTACTGGACGATCGCGGTCAATTCCGCGCTTAGAGCCGCATTCAACTGCTCAATGACTTTCTCATTGCCGTGCATAGTTTTGTTCCCTCTCCCTCCCCATTGTCCAATCGTTCATTGTGCAATCTCAGGGAGTGTGACGATGTGACCGGGAGCACAAGACCGTGGTAGTGCGTATGGCCAGGTTCTAAGCTTAAGATCGCATTGCAGATTCCTTGTAAGCTATTGATTCTAAGACATAAAATACATCTTCAGCCTGAACTTACCACGAGTCTTGGTTGTAACGAGGGGCCTCCTTGTGATCCGTTAGTCACAAACGTATAGTGGAGGGTTCCGAGGTGATCATGGAAACGAAGGCATTTGTGTCTCTACTCGAAGAACGCATTCATCAATACGACTTGCTCGGTCATCCGTTTTACAAAGCCTGGTCGGTGGGCGAGCTAACCCTCGACGATTTGCGCGAATATGCTGAGGATTACTACCCTCACGTAGAGGCATTCCCGGGGTACTTAGCTCAGCTTGGCGTACGGCTGGAAGAAGGGGATTTGCGCCGGGCAGTTCTTGCGAATATGACCGATGAGAAGGGTGGCGAAGATTCCTTCGGCGAGCCGGAACGTTCGCATTCTGAGCTATGGCTCGACTTCATCGAAGGCGTCGGTGGCAGCCGCATCCCGAAACGCCGGCCGGTTGGGGAGGTGCGCAAGCTCATCTCCTGGTTCCAGCGAGTCGCGAGCGAGGGTAGTCCGGAAGAGGCGCTGGCGGCTTTCTATGCCTACGAATCGCAGGTGCCGCGGGTGGCGCGGGAGAAAGATCGCGTCCTGCGCGAGTTCTACGGCGCCGATGAAAGGACGCGCAGGTATTTCACTTTGCACGCCACCGTCAACCTCTACCACGTACAGGTCTGGCGCTCTCAGTTGGAGAAGCGGGTTAAAGCGAATCCGGAGACGGCCGAAAAGGCATTAGCGGCCGCCGAGACCGCTGCCAGATACTTGTGGGCTGTGCTGGATGGCTTCGAGGCACGGCGCACGCAACTAACTGCGGCGTAGTTTCAAGTCTTTCACAAGCCAGATTGCAGAAGTACAGCTGTGGAATCCTGGCTCTTACTTCAGCTGTCTTGCTCCTTGCTTGCGCCAACTCGTTCTAAGCAAGAATGGCCCGACCCATCCCCATCGGCGTGCGCGGCGAGGCGGCTGAAACCGTCGAGTTGAAGCACACGCTCGCCGGTCATCATCCCGAGTTGCCACCCGTGTATTCGACTCCCAACATGATTCGGCTGATGGAAATCGCCTGTGCCAACGCGCTACAGCCGTATTGTGACGAAGGCGAAATCACGGTGGGGACCTCGATCCATGTCGAACATCGAGCGGCCACCGGGATCGGAATGCGAATTCAGGCCGAGGCGGAGCTGGAATCGTTTGACGGACGTTTCTATATCATGTGCGTCCGCGCCCACGACGGAGCGCAGGAGATCGGACGCGGCACGGTGGGACGCGCCGTGGTGCACGTACCCAGTTTCGTAAAGCGCATGCGGAAAAAGCTCGCGGCAGCTGACCGTGCTGGGAAATAGAACACTTATGGACTTCCAAACCAACAAAGCCGCCCAGTTCCGGCAGCTCCATCGCGGCCCGGCAGTGCTCATCCTGCCGAACGCGTGGGATGTGTCCAGCGCCCGTATCTTCGAGGAAGCTGGCTTCCCGGCGATTGCAACCACCTCCGCGGGCATAGCTTTTTCGCTGGGTTATCCCGATGGCCAGCGCATTCCACGCGAAGAAATGATGGCTCGCATCAGCCGTATCGCCCGCGCTGTGCATGTGCCCGTGACCGCTGACGTCGAATCAGGATATGGTTCCAGTCCTGAAGATGCCGCCAGGACCGCGCGCGAACTGGTTCAGGCGGGAGTCGTCGGGATGAACCTGGAGGATGCGAGCGGGCGCAGAGATCAACCCTTGAGCTCCTTAGAGTTAGCGGTGGAAAAGATCAAGGCGGCACGCGAGGCCGCTTTGCAGCTGCAGGCGCAAATTGTGGTCAATGCTCGTACCGATATTTACCTGCTGCCGGGAGGCAATCCGGACGCGGACTATTCCGAAGCGGTGCGGCGTCTGCTGGCGTTTCGCGATGCGGGCGCCGATTGCGTTTTCGCTCCCGGACTTAAAGACGCCGAGACAATCCGACGGCTCGCGAAAGCGGTCGAGTGTCCACTCAACATTCTGGCGGGGCCGGGAACGCCCTCGATTCCGGAACTCGCAAAGTTGGGCGTAGCGCGCGTGAGCGTGGGGTCGGGCCCAATGCGGGCGACCCTCGGGTTGCTGCGCCGCGTGGCGGAAGAACTCAAGACTTCCGGAACATATTGTGCGATGGAAGGAGCTGTGCCTTATGCCGAGGTGAACAGACTGCTCGGCGGCTAAAAGGGAAACACTTCGCTCAGGCGGCGCAGGTCAGTTTCAACGGCTCGGAGGTGTTCCACGAACTGCGTCGCTTCCGCGTGCTTTGGCATCTTGTAGGAAGACATAATTTTGCTTTGCCTGCAGCCATGAATCGACCGCCGATCTGGTTTGAACGGAAGTTTGACTTCACCTTTCCGGTGGAGCAGCATCCGAATCTGTGCGCGCGGTTGCGGGGCACGCCGGCCCGGCTGGAGGAAATCGTCAGCGGCGCTGATCGCTACATTCTGGTCAGGAAACCGGGCGAGGAAAAATGGTCGGCTCAGGAACATGCCGGACACTTGCTGGATCTGGAACCTCTATGGATGGCTCGGGTCAATGATTACCTCAGAGACGACTACCTAACAGAAGCATCACAGCTTACCGTGGCTGACCTGAGCAATCGGAAGACCTTCGAAGCGCAGCACAACCAGCGTCCGATCGATGAGATCCTGGCAGAATTTCGAAGCTCCCGCTCACGACTGGTGAGCGGAGTGGAAAAGATCGAACCCGCCACCTTTGCCCGCGCCCTTCTCCATCCACGGCTGAAAACACCGATGCGGCTGGTGGACCATCTGTACTTTGTGGCGGAGCACGATGACCATCACCTGGCCCACATCTGGGAACTGATCAACGCGGGCTGAGCGCGCTAATCAAAAGGTGACTCGGATTAAAGGTTTCGTGCGCGGTAACACCTGGCCGATTTCGACGGCAGGAATTCCGGCATCCTGCAGCGTGCGCGTGAGCGGGCCGGCATCTTCGGCGGAAACCGAGATCAGCAGACCGCCGGCGGTTTGCGGGTCGAAGAGCAGAGTTTTCACTTCCTCAGGGACTTCGCGCTCATAACCGACGAGGCATTCGGCAAAATCACGATTCGCTTTGAGTCCGCCGGGAATGTAGCCAGCGTGGATACAATCGAACGCACCTTCGAGCGCAGGAATGTTGGAGGATTGGAAGACGAGGCTGACGTTCGATGCCAGCGCCATTTCGCGAGCGTGGCCGATGAGGCCGAAGCCGGTGACGTCGGTGAGAGCGTGGACAGCAAAGGCGTCGTTAGTTGTTGGTTGTTGGTAGTTGGCCGGGTGACCGACGTCTCTCGCTTTTCGAGACGTGGGTTCGTACCGCGCCACAGGCCCAGCGACGATCACCTCAGCCGCCGCCTTGTTTAAAGTGGTCATCGACCTCACTGCCGCGTCGATCCATTCCTGCTTGGCGAGGCCTTTTTTGATTGCTGTCGAAATGACTCCCGTGCCCAGTGACTTGGTGAACAGCAACCGGTCTCCAACTTGCGCACCTTGATTGGCCAGCACGCGCTGGGGGTGAATCACGCCGGTGACGGAATATCCAAATTTCGTTTCTTCATCGCGGATGCTGTGGCCTCCGACTACGGTGCATCCGGCTTCGATCATCTTCGACAAGCCGCCGGC
>JBEKXC010000005.1:0-48568 GCA_049512435.1 Terriglobales bacterium
CTTCCTCAACCGAGTAGCCCAGATTGCGGAACACGCCGACCATCTCGTTCATTGTCTTGATGACGGGATGTTCGGCCCCGAGGGGGCGGCGAATGCCGGGGAGGGTGATGTCGAGACGCTCGGCGGCGAGCTTGCCCGAGAACATTCCGCTTTGAATGCGAGCGAGCGTCGCGTCGACCGTCTGCTCGACTTTGGGCTTGAGTTCGTTGACGCGCTGCCCGACGTCGCGCTTGTTGGGTCCAGGCGCGGCTTTCAGCCACAGATCATTAAGCTGAGTAAGTATGCCGTTCTTGCGTGCCATCCAGCGGTCGCGGAATGCTTTCCAGTCGTTTTCGGAAGCGACCGCCGCCGATTCTTGATCGAGCGCAGACAAGAGTTCGCGCACGGCACCATCGAGCGGGGCCGCAGAGAAGTCCGTAAGCTTGGAAACGGTGTAGGGCATGCTTCCCAAAAAACTCTTAAAGGAAATTGTCATCCCGAGCGAAGCGAGGGGCCCCTACTCGTCCGAAAATGTGTGCGGGAGTAGGGGTCCTTCGACTCCGCAGAACGATTCGCTTTGCGCTTCGTCCTGCTCCGCTCAGGATTACATAACCTAAAGTTATGACTGAGAGCTGACGGCTACGCTGCCGCTGCGTTCGCCTTCTTGGCCTGCTCCGCCAGACTGCCAAATCCTGCGGGATCGTTGACCGCCAAATCGGCGAGAATCTTGCGGTCGAGTTCGACGCCGGCTTTTTTCAGTCCGCTAATGAACTGGTTGTAGTTCAATCCATGCAGGCGGGCGGCGGCGCCGATGCGCACGATCCAGATCGACCGGTACTGGCGCTTCTTCTGCTTGCGTCCGGAGTAGGCAAACTTCAGCCCGCGCTCGACGGCTTCCTTTGCCGAGCGGTAGAGCTTGGATTTAGTTAGGAAATATCCACTGGCGCGTTCAAGAATCCTTTTGCGCTTGGCGCGGCGTTTGGTTCCGCGTTTTACACGAGGCATTGCTGTTCTCCTTTTTTACCTCATCTGGCGGCTGGAGGTAAGGAGGCTTCTACCCATGGGGATTTCTGAAGCCCGACCTCTTCACGCGCCGCTGCAGGGCATTTCGCTCCGCAGACTGGTGATTGCATACTCGTTAAGGACGGGCGCGGACGCCCGTCGCTCCATTACATGTACGGGATCATTCGTGCCGCTTTTTTGTAATCTCCGTCACTCACCAAGGTGGGCTGGCCCAGATGTTTCTTGCGCTTCTTCGCCTTGGATGACAGGATGTGACGCAACCCCGCCTTGTGACGCAGGATCTTACCCGTTCCGGTTTTCTTAAAGCGCTTGGCAGCGCCCTTGTGTGTTTTTAGTTTAGGCATAAATAGCTCTCAGTTGTCAGTCTCAGTTAAATCATTCAGCATTTGTGAAGCACAATGTTCCATGCACTCGCAGCGATCGCACCATGTGATTTTACTGATGGCTGATAACTGAGAGCTGACAGCTGCTTTCCTACGCTGTCTGCGCGCCGCCTCGCGACGCGGCAGGTGGTGCAGGCTTCGGAGGAGGCGCCGTCTTCTCTTTGGCTCCGCCTTCTTTTTTATTCGGCGCCAGAATCAGGTGCAGCGTGTTGCCTTCCTGACGTGGACGAAACTCCACCAAACCTTTTTGGTCAACGTCCTTGATCAGACGCTCCAGAATCTGGCGGCCCAGGCTTTGCCGCGTCATCTCGCGTCCGCGGAAGAAGATGGTCGCTTTCACCTTGTCGCCTTCGTCGAGGAAACGCAGCACATGATTTTTTTTGGTTTCGTAATCGTGATCGTCCACGTTAATACGAAACTTTACTTCCTTGACCGTAATCGTTTTCTGTTTCTTCTTGGCTTCGCGCTCGCGCTTTTCGTTCTGGTACAGAAATTTCCCGTAATCCATGATGCGGCAAACCGGAGGTTGCGCGGTCGGGGAAATCTCCACCAGATCCAGGTTTCTTTCGCGGGCCATCCTCAGCGCCTCGAAGGGAGGCATCACGCCAATCTGCTCCCCTTCGTCACCGATCACGCGAACCTCGCGCGCCCGGATGCGCTCATTCATGCGGATAAAACGCTTGTCGATACCGTCCTCCGTCTGCTTATCTTACAGGCTGAATCTGACAGGGAAGATGCTTAAAAAGTATAGCATGGGGTTGCCCAGAGTTCCTTTGGCCCACGTTCTTGCGTCTTGACCGCACTTATCGAAAGCGGCTAGCATTGCCGGATTGCACCCTGTGGTTCCTCCCTCCTTCGTGCGGGGACCACCTATTCCTCACTGCCCGGAGGTTCTCGCTATGCGTCGCTCTGCTTCCATTCTCTTTCTGAGTTCCGTGGTTCTAACTTCCGTGGTTCTAACTTCTATGTTTCTTATCTCCCGAGCCGCATGCTCCGAGACTCCAGCCGACAGCCCCAAACCTGTCATCACCAGCCCGATTGACGAGTCCCAATTAGTAACGCTCACCGGAAACACGACTTCTGCCGCACTGCGCGTCCAAAACGATCGCGGCCCCGTCGCGGACAACCTGATCTTCGATCATCTGCTGCTCACACTCAAGCGCGCGCCGGAAACCGAAGCGCGCCTCGAGAAGCTGATTGACGCAATGCACAAACAGGATTCACCCGAATTCCATCGCTGGCTGACTGCGCAGCAATTGGGCGAGCGTTTCGGTCTTGCCCCTCAGGATCGGCAAACCATCCAGCGCTGGCTGGAATTGCATGGCTTTTCGGTCAATCGCGTCTACCAGAATGGTTTCGTCATCGACTTCGCCGGAACCGCCGCACAGATCCGCGAAGCGTTCCATACCGAGATTCACAACCTGGTTTTGCCGAACGGAGAAAAACACATCGCCAACATGAGCGATCCTCAGATTCCCGCCGCGCTCGCGCCCGCCGTCGAAGGAGTTGCTTCACTGCACGATTTTTTCCCCAGGCCGCACGCCATTCAGCTTGGCCCCGTGTCCTATGATGCCGCCACTCAGAAGTGGCATCCGCACTTCAACGTGAAGTATCAAGGACAGACGTTCCATACCGTGAGCCCTTACGACTTCGACACCATCTACAATGTTCTGCCGCTCTGGAACCGTGGCTTCACTGGCAAAGGCGTCACCATTGCCCTGGTCGAAGACTCCAATCTCGCCCATGAATCCGATTGGCGGCAATTCCGCTACACCTTCGACCTGAATGGTTTCAAGGACGGCAACTTCAAGCAAATTTATCCCAACTGCACGAATCCCGGCCAAAACGGGGACGAGATCGAAGCCGCCCTCGATGTGGAGTGGGCGAGTGTAGCCGCTCCCGACGCCAACATCGAGCTTTCCGCGTGCGCTCCTTCCCGCTCCGTCTCGGGGCTCGACCTTGCCATACTCAATCTGCTGGAGCTCGAGCCACCGGATATTATTTCCGACAGTTACGGCTTGTGCGAGACCATCACTGGCCAAACCGAAATCGCGCTCGAAAATCGGGAAGCGCAAACGGCCACGGCGCTCGGCGTGACGTTCTTCATCGCGCAGGGAGACACCGGCGCCGACGAATGCTCCCCCGTGGAGGGCTTCACTTCGCACTACGGCATCAACAGCGGAGACAACACCGCTTCTGCTTACGCGGTCGATGTGGGCGGCACCGATTTCATGGCGCAATACAACCAGGACGTTAACGGCATTCCCCTCAGCGACTACTGGAGCGCTAAGAATAATCCTCAGACGAAGGCTTCCGCGCTGTCATATATTCCGGAGATTCCCTGGAACGACGGTTGCACGAGCCAGCTTATCTACAGCGATCCTGCGTTGGCGGAGGGAATTTACACGCAGTCTTATGGGCCGTCGGGATTCTGCAACACGAAACTCGGTAGGGAATTTAAGTATTCTGTGAGCGGTAGCGGTGGGCCGAGCACCTGCTTTACCGGGAAGCCGTCGATCCGCGGAGTGGTCAGTGGAACGTGCCAGGGCAATCCCAAGCCTTCGTGGCAAACGGGTGTTCCCGGCATTCCGAACGACGGTTTACGCGACCAGCCCGACCTCTCACTGTTCGCCGCGGATGGCGTGTGGGGAAGCTTTCTGGTCGAGTGCATGTCGGATGAGAACGAGGGGGGCGCTCCCTGTACTGCAAGAAACGACGCGCTACTGCTGGGCGGCGGCGGTACGTCCTTTGCTTCGCCGGCGATGGCTGGTATTCAAGCGCTGATTGATCAGAAATACGGCAAGCAGGGAGATGCCAATTACGTTTATTACGTTCTGGCGGCGAACCAGTTCACCAAGCAGGGCACGAAAGCGTGCAATGCCAGTCAAACCAGCGGTAAGTTGCCCGCCGCATCCTGTATCTTTAACGACGTCACGCTCGGCGACATGGATATCCCCTGCGGCCAAGACTGGCGCAAAATGTCCTACGATTGCTACGGTAACGCCAGCCAGATTATCGGTGAACTTTCGACGTCCACATCGGCGAGCGAACCCGCGTATCCGGCCACGGTCGGCTACGATCTGGCCACGGGACTCGGCTCGGTGAATGCGACCACGCTGTTCGATGCGTGGCCGAGTGGCAGAATCGAGACGAGGAACCTAGAGTTATCAAAACTGGAGTTATCAAACCTGAGTTACCAAACCTGGAGCTATCGCGCCACCACATCGAACGGCCGCATCATCTCGTTGTCTTCGTGCTCGAGGATGTGGCAGTGCCACACATACCGTCCGGTGAATCCCTCGAATCGAATAATGATCCGCGTCACCATTCCAGGATCGGCGCGCACGGTATCTTTCCACCCGGACTCGCTCGCGTCCGGAGGCACGGCTGGAGCGGTATATCTGACCTCATTCTTCACCCAGTAGTCGGCGATACTGAAGGACCTGCGGTCGAGAATCTGAAACCTGACCAGATGCAGATGAATGGGATGAGCGTCGTCCGTCGTGTTGATGAGGCTCCAGATTTCGGTCGAGTCGAGAACCGGATTCTCGGTTACCGGCATGCTCCAATGAGTGTTATTCAATAACATCTTCACGGGTCGCTGGACAAGATTGTCAATCTCCACCAGGCTCAGCATGCGAGTCTTCACGGCGGAGGATTCCGGAATTTTGGGAACTGCCCTGAGAGTCTGGGGCAGGACGCTTTCGTCGCGCGGTCCCTTCTGCGCCACGCGAAATTGCATGACGTTCAGGTTGTCGTTCTTGAGGATCACATTGGTTCCCGCGCTCCCCGAAAAATCAACGATCAGGTCGGCGCGCTCGCCGGGCGCGATCGACAAGAGCTTCGATGGCACAGGCGCTGACAGCAGGCCTTGATCGGTACCGATCTGGTGAAAGCCTTGACCGCCCAACAGTGGTGCGTTCGGCGTCTGTGCGCCAGACAAGGTCAAATGAAAGAACCTGCCATTCGCTCCGTTGAGCACGCGGAAGCGATACTTCCGCGGTTCAACCTCAAGATAAGGGAAAAGTTTCCCGTTCACGACAATGGCGTCGCCAAAAACTTCTGGCACCCACGGTGACTTCGCATCGTCCGCCGATACTGGGTAGTTAAGTTGCCCATCGAGATCGAATATCCGGTCGCAGATAATCAGTGGAATTTCGTATTTGCCGCGAGGCAGATTCAGGGAGTCCTCAAATTCATCGCGCACGAAAAATGCGCCAAAGAGTCCGGCGAAAACGTTCAGCCGGTTAATGCCCAGGGCGTGGTCGTGGTACCACAGCATGGTTGCGTCCTGCCGATTGGGGTAATGGCAGATTGCCGATTTGCCGGGCACATACCAATTCTCAGGATAGCCATCGCTCTCCGGCGGAGCCTTCGCGCCATGCAGATGTACAACTGTCCGCACCTCGGGCTTGTCCGCTTCGGCGCCGTGAATACTGTGGTCGATGGGCAAGAAATGCGTCTGCGGGAGCTCATTGACCCACTCCACGAGCACGCCCTGACCGCTGCGCGTTTCAAAACTCGGTCCGGGCAAACTGGATGCGTATCCCCAAAGGCGAGTTGGTTTCAAGTCGCGGTGCAGTTTGCTCTCGAACTGCCGCATGGCGACCCGGTAGTAAGGGAGTTGCAAAGCTGGATTCTCCGGGCTTGGCCGATGGCCGCTGGGTTGGACGATCTCTGGCAGCGGCAGCGGGTCCACGAATTGCGTGAGCGAACTTGCATTGAGCTGCGTGCGGAACTTGGGTGGGGTCGGGTGCGACATCGCGTGACCCATGCCCCGGCGCATGGCCAGTGCCATCGTCATCATTCCGCCGCGCGCTAAAAACACTCGCCGTGTAACTCCCAAATCGGCCCCCTCCCTTATGCAACCGCATGCTTGCAGATACTAACTTAAAAACAAGAGCGGGCATGCGAATCAATTTTCGCACGCCCGCCCAGGCTAAATCGAATACAGCTCTGCGTCACAGCCCGCAGAGGGATGCTTTTTGTTTCTCGCCAGTGATCGGATTCAAGCACAGCGTCCCATTGGTTCTGAGTTTGCTGAAGTCAAAGTCCTGGACGATGGAGTTGGCGATCGCGTCGAAAGAACCGCCCCCGATGCGTTGTCCACCCAGCCAGTTGTCTTCGATAAAGTGGATGATCGACGACTGGTCGGTCACCGTGTGGTCCACGAAGTTGTCCTTCGCGTACGGTGAAATCACCAGCATCGGCAATCTCGGACCATACCCGCAGCGCCCGAGCGCCGATGGGCCTGAAATGCCCGCCAGCGACGGTGCCTGAGTTCCGCAGAAGCCGGGTGCAGTCAAAGCGTCGCCCGGTCCATTGGACGTGTTTACGATCGGGCCCATCTGATGGTCGTACCATCCGTCGGAGTCGTCATACATGATGACCACAGCGGTGCTGTTCCAGTTCGGATTGTTCGCCGGATTTTGCAGGAAGTTGATGATGTTGACCACCGACTCCTGTTCGTCGATCGGGTCTGAGTAGCCAGGATGCGCGTCCTGATAGGCCTGCGCCTTGATGAAACTCACGGCCGGCTGTTGACCAGTCGAAACGGCCGTGTAGAAATCCAGGACATCATAGTTGTGGTTGGCGCAACCGGCGGTTCCATAAGCCTCGCCGCAAGGCCGCGCGTGCGTTAGGTTGGCGATTGAAGGCCAATACGAGGTGAGCGAGTGGTGCGGGATATAATCCTCTTCCGTTTCTCCCGTGATGTTGGACTTTGTGCTCCGGGCGCAGCCGCTCGTCCCGTTCGGGTTCTGGATCGACAGATTGAAGCCGCCCATGAACGCGCCCCAGGTCACGCCGGCGTTGTTCAGCAGGTCGCCGATGGTCAACCCACCCATTTGCGCCTGGTTACGGGTCGGACTGGAGCAAACGTCCCCGACTGGATCGGGATCGTCGATGTTCGTGTAGCCGCCGTTCCCGTCCGGGACAAAACTACCGGTTCCGTTCAGGTAGGCCACCACTCCATTGGTTTGCCCTGCCATCAAGTTCATCAGCCCGACCGTCGAGGGACCGAACGTCGATCCGTAGGAGTTATCGCTCAGTACGAAATTCTGAGCGTAGTTCCACAGGGCGGTCACGGTATTGCCGTCGAAATAACTCATGACCAAGCCGTTGGTACTGTTGATCCCGCCACCACCTGGCGGCGGTCCGGCGGTGCCGGTGTTCAACGGAAACAGGTCCATTAAACCGGAGTCGAACGCCTGTTGCTCCGGCGTATAGTCATGGTCCTGGTCCGCCGTGGCGGCCTGGGTCACATCCAGCCGGTACGGATTGGCCGCGCCCGTGCCATTGGCGGGGTTCAGGTTCGGGTTATGAACGAGCAGAGCGCCCGACAATCCATTGACCGTCGGCGTATTGGCTTTCGCCGTGAACTTATTGTCAAACGGCGGATTCAGCGCATTGGGGTAGGTTCCGAAGTAGTGATCGAAGGAAACGTTCTCGTTGAAAATCACGACCAGGTATTGAATCGGAGTGGCCGTCGCGGGTCGGTGGGCGACTACTTTCTGTTTTGTTTCCGGTTTGGCGGAAGAGGCGAAAGCGGGAGCAACGGTCGGTCCCAAGGCAATGGTCATCGTGAGTAACGATGCCATCACTCGCCTGAAGTTGGCAAAGGGCTGCTTCGGTTCAAACATACTGTGTTCTCTCCATCCTGGAATTGCCCGGCGCAAGGCGTAGAGCTGCCGCGTGGCGGGAAGATGGGAGAACCTTAGGCAACATATATTTCGCCACAATGACAGAAATGTTAAGGGAAGATAAAAATTCAACGTGCAGTGTGCAATAAGTTGCGCTATTGCATTATGCTACAGCCACTTTCGCCGTGCGCAATCGGCGATACAGCCGCAGGTAGTCGTCCACCATCCGCCGCGCCGTGAAGCGCTCGCGCGCCCGATTGTAGGCGCGGGTCCCGTAGAGGCGTGCCAGTTCGCGGTCGCCATCCATCTGGCTGAGCACTACGCCGAGGCTCTCGGCGTTATTGCGTTCAAAGTACAAGGCCGCATCGCCCCACAGTTCGCGATACACTTCGGTGTCATTGGCTACCAGCGCGCAGCGCGAGAACGCAGCCTCGATCGACGCCAGTCCCGTGGGCTCATATTGCGAAGTCGCCGCAAAAATCTTCGACTTGCTGTAGAGCGAGCGCAGTTGCGATTCGGTCTGCGCTCCCTTCACCGAAATCTCATGTTGGCCGGTGGAGACGCGCACGTCGGCGCGGATCGGCACCGGCGGCGCGGGAATCGGATTATCCGCGCCCACAATGCATACCGGCAGGCCATGTGTATGCTGCGTCAGCAATGCCACCTGCTTTCCCGTATCCCACAGGCGTCCGATCGCCAGCACCGATTCTTCCTTGGTCACAAATGGATTGAAGTAAATCGGATTGCGTCCCGGCGCAATCACGTGGCCCTCGAAGTCGTCGCCATAGGCAAGACCGAGCATCTCCTCCATCCAACGCGACGCGGTGACCACGCCGTCGGCCCGCTTCAGGCTTGCGATCATTGTCTTGCGATACCACTTCAGCCATGCCGAAGGGGCGGGTTCGTGTCCGTGGATGCTCAGCCACCAGGTAATCACGTCGCCGTGGGCCACCACCAGTCGCGGCGTCGCCACCGGCAGCGCTCCAAAACTGAGCTGATTCAAATGCAGAAAATCAGGACGCGTGTCGCGGACAATCGCACACAAATAATCTTGTGCCGCGTCAAAGTCCTGCTCACCTTCCTGCATCCAGTCGAGACGAAACGCGGTGGGATGATATTCGAGCCCGTGCAGCCCGTCCATCCAAGCCGTCTGATGGGGAAGTGGAATTTCTCCAAAGCTGACGAGCGTGACCTGCGCCCCGTGGGTGACCAGACCCGAGACCAGTTCGCGCGAGTAAGTCCAAACTCCGCTGAACGTGTCAGCCGTTACTAGTACGCGCACAGAACCCCCGGGGATTCGAAGGCTGGATCTGCCCTCGGCCTGCTTCGGTCTAGTTTAGGGTGTAAGACGGTGCCGAGGAAAGGGTTTTCTTACGGCCGCGCCCGTGGAGAGCCGGAGGCCCCCGCCCGGCTGGACGGGCCTCGGGCCCGTCCAGCAGCTGTTCCGAGGAGCCTCCCCCCCTCCCCTCATGTCGAGTCCGCCCACTGCGTCATCGCGCGTCGATCCGCAAGATGAACCGCGAGATGATCCTGCATCGTGACCACCCTGGGGCGCGTCAAAATCCGCATCGCCCACAGGAGATCGTCCAGCGCGGTTCCATGGCCGAAGTGAGCGTCCACAAATGCCAGTTCCGAAGACGGAAGAGTCGAGCGGCCGGAGATCAGCACCACGGGAACATCCGGGACCAGAAACTTGATCTCCTGGGCTAGCCGCGAGCCTGACATCGAAGGCATTTCGTAGTCAAGAAGTGCCAGATCAAAATAAGTTCTCTTGCAAAGTGCAAGCGCCTCGATAGGGTCATTTCTGGTGATCACCCGGAACCCGCATTCTTCAAGAACACTGGTTAGCAATCGGCTGGATTTGGGATTGTCGTCTACGTAAAACACTGTCGTTCGGTTCTCCATCACAAGCCTCCGTTCCTTTCCCGAAGAACGCAATCGAGCATCGCCCTTGCAAACGAAGTGGGTAGAGATTTGTAAATGATTTGCTGTAGAGACGGGGCTTGCCCGTCTCACTTTGTGGCAGGAGACGCGGCAAGCCGCGTCTCAACGGGAAATTATTTGGGGGAATGACTTGCGGTGGCTGACATCGACATTTCCTCGTTGCTCAACTCTTCCTCCGCCGGACCTTTCTCCGCGCAGGGCAAGGTGAACTTGAAAGTGGAACCGCCGCCCTCCCCGGCCTCGACCCAGATCTTCCCATCATAGTGCTCGATGATCTTTTTGCAGACGGCCAGACCAATTCCGTTGCCCGGATATTCGGTCCGGGTGTGCAAGCGCTGGAAGACAACAAAAATATTCTCGGCGTACTCCGGCGCAATGCCGATTCCGTTGTCGCTCACGCTGAATAACCACTGCTCGCCCGTCTTCCCAGCCTGCACCTTCTCGGCTTGAACCTTCTCGGCTTGAACAAGGATCGTCGGCGCTTCTTTTCCGCGAAACTTGATCGCGTTTCCGATCAGATTCTGGAAGACTTGCGCCATCTGCGAGCGGTTCGCCCACACCAGCGGAAGCGCTTCATGGGTAACTACCGCGCCGCTCTCTTGCATCGCCGGCCCTAGACTCAGCAGGATCTCTTTCATTACCGCGTCACACTCGACAGCTTCGCAACCATTCCGGCCAGCGCGCGAAAAGGTCAGCAGATCCTGAATCAGGGACTGCATGCGCAGAGCTCCGTCACAGGCGTAGCCGATGAATTTGTCGGCGTTCTCGTCGAGCTTGCCGCGGTAGCGTTCCGCAAGTAGCTGCGTGTACGCCGCCACCATGCGCAGCGGTTCCTGCAGGTCATGCGACGCCACATAGGCGAACTGCTCGAGGTCGGCGTTGGAGCGGGCCAACTGCGCCATCTTCTCGATGAGATTTTTCTCTGCCTGTTCGCGCATGGTGATATCGCGCAGGATGACGGTAGACAGTATGCGGTTGCCGATCTCGGTGCGCGAGATGGACGCCTCCATGGGAAACTCCTCGCCATCGGCGCGCAACGCCCTCATGGCGCCAAGTCTGTTCATGTGCCGACTGGTGATGCCGGCCTCGGCGAATTTCTGCATGTGAACGGAGTGGGCGACACGGAAGCGTTGCGGAATGAAGCGTTCGATTGGCAGTCCCAAGGCCTCTGCCTCCGAACAACCGAACATCTTCTGGGCGGCGGCGTTGAAGACGATGATGTTCTGCTCCTCATCCACGGTCAGGATCGCGTCCAAGGCCGAGTGGACCAGGGCTTCGAACTGCGCCTGGCTCTCTCGCAGCGCGGCGTCGGACCGCGCTTGCTGCGCGCGCAAACTTTTTTCCTGCAATGCGCGGCGGACGGCTTCCGGCAACCGCGCCAGGCCATCTTTCAGAACGTAATCCGTCGCCCCCCGCTTGATGCACTCGACCGCGGTGACGTCGCCCAATGCGCCCGAGACCAGGATCAGCGGAATGTCGAGCCCTTCCCGCCGCAACACATCGAGCGCGTCCATCCCTTTCCACTGCGGCAAGTTGTAGTCGGCGATCACCACATCCGGACTTTGCAGGCGCAGCTGCTGCTCAAACTCGGCTTCCGTTTGTACCACCACCACGGTAAACGTGAAGCCGCCTTTGCGCAGCGCCTGGGCTACGAGTTCCGCGTCCAGTTCGTTATCTTCAACGTGCAGCACTCGGAGTTCGCCGGCCTGAGCTGCGAGATCGTTATTGTGTGCCATGGGCCAGCCCTGCCAAATGCCGGGAATCTTCCATTACCGGCGGCTGATTGGTGACCAGCCAGTACAGTCCCACAGCCTTGACCGTCTCCCGGAACTGGTCGAAGTCAACCGGCTTCTGGATATAGCTGTTAGCCCCCAGGTTGTAACTGGCCACCAAATCCCGCTCTTCTTTGGAGGAGGTCATAATAACGACTGGGATAGTCCTGGTCCGAGGGTCGCTCTTGACCTGTTTGAGCACTTCCATTCCATCCACCTTGGGAAGTTTCAAATCCAACAACACCAGCTTGGGGGGATGATCGAATGATCGGTGCGTGAACGCCGCGCGACAGAAGAGAAAGTCCAGAGCTTCCTCGCCATCGCGGGCGACGTAGATGTTGTTTGCCAGCTTCTCCCGCCGCAGCGAGTGCAGAGCGAGATCCACATCGTCCTGATTGTCTTCCACCAACAGTATGTCGAGCTTCCCTGAGCTCATGATTGGCCTCCCGCCGTAGCTTCATTACTTTTCGATTCCACTTGCCTTCCGGCATCGAGGGTGAAATAGAACGCAGCGCCTTTGTCCGGCTCCGCCTCCGCCCACACTTTGCCTCCGTGCCTGTGAACGATGCGCTGCACCGTGACCAGGCCTATGCCCGTACCTTCAAAATCTTCCGCCCTGTGCAACCTTTGAAAGACTCCAAACAATTTGTCGGCATACTTCATGCTGAAGCCGACGCCGTTGTCCCGAACCAGGAACACCGGTTGCCCATCCTCTTCTTTGTGACTGACCTCGATGACGGCGGAGGCGCGAGGGCGAGTGAACTTGAGCGCGTTGGCCAGCAGGTTCTGAAAGATCTGTTTGACTAGAACTGGATCACAAACCACCGTGGGCAGGTCAGCGATGATCCACTGCACCCGCCGCCCCTCGGTCTCCGGTTCGAGGATCGCTATTACTTCAGCAACAATTGAGTTCAGCCCGGCTGGCTGCGAACGTAGTACATGGCGGCCGACCCGCGCGAGATCCAGCAATTCATCCACCAGCAGGTTCATCTTGTGCGACCCCGCCTGAATCCGTTCCAGGTAGTGCTGAGCGCTCGGATCGAGGGTGGAACCGAATTCCTCCACCAGCATCTTGGAGAAGCCGCTGATATGCCGCAAAGGCGCCCGCAGATCGTGAGACACCGAGTAACTGAAAGCCTCCAGCTCTTTGTTGGCAACCTCCAGCTGGGCCGTCCGCTCTGCGACTCGCTGCTCGAGTTCGTCGTTAAGTTTTTGGATTTCCCGCTCATCGGCGTTCCTCTGCGTGATGTCGCGGAAAGCAGCCACTGCGCCACACACCACGCCGTCCTTGTCCCTCCGTGGACTGCCGCTAACCTCAATCCACGCGCCTTCAGAGAGCCCGCGATTCCGCACAAACATCTCGGCCGTGCTCGCTTCCCCGCGGAGGGCGCGAACCAGCGGGAGTTGATCACTCGGGAAGGGTGTCACCATGTCGGCCAGGAAGAGGCCATAATGCTCAGACCATTTCTGGGTAGGCAGGTTTGCCGAACCCATACCCAGGATCTTTTCCGCTGCGGTATTCCAGATGACGAACTTTCCCTGCTCGTCCGCCGCCACCAATCCCTCGGCCATGCTGTCCAGCACCGACCGAAGCATGAGCGTCTGAGTTTCCACGGCTTGCCACGAGCGCGACAGTTCCTCGGCTTGGCGGGCCATTTCTTCTGCCTGCCCCGCGAGCTTTTCTGCGACTTCCTTGCGGGCCGTGATGTCGATGTTGGTCTCCAGAATGCGCACCGGGTGCCCCTGGCTATCGCGATGCAATATCCACGTGCTGGAGACGACGATGGTGCTGCCGTCACGCTTGCGGTGTATCAGTTCGCCTTCCCACTCGCCGGTCTCAAGAAGTTTCTTCTCGATTGTCTCCAGCGGTTCTGGAAATTGCGTATGGAAAAGATCGTGGGAGAAGATGCCCAATGCCTCCTGCGAGTTAAAGCCATAGAGCTTTTCCGCGCCCTGAGGCCAGAACACCACGCGGCTCTCCATGTCGCGCACAAACACTTGAGCTGAATCCATAACCTGGGCTTGCTCGCGCAGGGTTTCTTCGGCTCTCTTCCGCTCGGTAATCTCGGACTCCAGGGCCGCGGTCCGCTGCTCCACGCGCTCTTCCAACTCGGCGTTCAGGGTGATGATTTGCGCCCGCCCCCGTGCGCTGACGTCGATCTCGCGGTTGACGGCGCGCCGGGCTAGCGCCAACAATCCTGCCCCAACGAAAATGCCTGCGACTATGAGGAAGCTGGTCAACCGCCGTCCCGCCTCCGTTCTTTGCGTGCGCTGGCTCAACAACCGCATCTCTTCGGCGCGCATTTCTTGAGTCGTTACGCGCACCGCACCCATGAGCCTCTCGGTCTCAAGAATTTCGTCGGCGCCAGAAACGGTGTGAGTCTGCCGGCGTTTGGCGACTATGCTCTCGGCGAAGTCGAGCGCGGCACGGATCTGCGGCTCAAGCATGTCCAGCCGTCGTTGCTGATTGGGGTTGTCCGCCGTCAAATGGCGCAGCTCGGCCTCGTCCTGCGCGAGGGCGCCCCTCGCAGCCTCGTAGGGCGCAAGCAACGGGTCTTGCCCGGCCAAGGCAAGTACCCGCGCGCTGGTTTCCACTTCGATCACATGTTTGGACGTGAGCTCAAGCGCGTCCATTACGGCGTAGGTGTGGGCTACCCAGTCGGCATCATCCGCCGCCAGATGAGCGCCGCGCCACGACAAAAAGCCTATGAAGACTGTCAGGAGCAGGGCTACGGCGAAACCGCCGGTGACCCTGCCCCGTAGTTTGGCTTCGATCGGCGCATCGAATTGTTGGAAGAATTTCAAGATTCCGGCTTTACCTTACTGAAGATTTATCGGCGAGGCCGCTACCGTCACCAGTGAGAGGCAGGTTACTTATGGGGGTGCGCCAATGGAGGTGGGTCGCAGACTTCAAGATCCTTCGCGAATCAGGTTGCGCGCGGTTTATTCGCCGAGTGCGCAACCGCCACGGCCAAACCTGCGCGCTCATCCGACGTCCGCATGCGCTCCGTTATATCCGTACGGATCGCGACGTACTGGCGCGGTCTGCCATTCGGCCCGAGAAAAGGGACTATGGTGGTGTCCACCCAGTAGATCGATCCATCTTTCGCTCGATTCCTGATCTCGCCGTGCCAAACCTTCCCGCTGGCAATGGTGTGGTACATCTGCCTGAAGAAAGCCCTGGGGTGGTAGCCGGAGTTGAGGATGCGGTGATTGCGGCCGATCAGTTCATTCTCGGAATATCTACTGATGGCGCAGAACTTCTCGTTAACGTAAGTAATGGTCCCCTCGACGTCGGTGATCGCCACGATGGCATGCTGATCGAGAGCGAACTTTTGATCGGCTAACTCCTTGAGCGCAGCCTTGCTCATAGCGAGGCTTTCTTGCAGCGCCGCTTCCGCCCTCGCGAGTGACTCAATTTCCTTTGCGCGCAGGTGCATCCGTTCGGGCAGAGAAATCACCTTCGGAACCAGCGGGATCAGCATCGCCGCGGTCAATACTGAAATCGCGGCGGTGACTGCCTTGATGACACCCGCAACCAAATAACTGCCGTGCCATACGTTCCAAATTTCCATCAAGTGGGTCGTGCCACAGGCCAGAATGAAGGTCCCGAACATCCAGAAGATCCCACTGAAGGGGAGGTCCCGATTCCTGCGAATGAAATAGATAGCGACCATGGGAATGCAGTAATACGAGAGTGCGATCAGCCCGTCCGAGATGACGTGTAGCCACAATATTCGTGGATCCCACAGGTAGCAGAACCCATGCGGCATGAAATCAGAAGACAACGATTGTTGGAAAAATTCCATGACGCTGGCTTTGCCTCAATCGATAGCTAGTCCGCAAGGATAGTTATCGGCAAGAAAGTCGCCGTTATTCATAAGGAATGAGGTTACTTAGAGTCGGGGGCGAACCGGGTAGAACTGAGTGCCGATATTTTTTCACTCAGCTTCCCCGCAGAAGCCGTTAGACGCCTGCAGCCTGTTTGACCTCTTCCACTGTCCCCGCACTTTCCAATTGTTGGCGCAGTTTCTTTACCAGGTCGTGCACCAACTCCAGCTTTTCGGCCGCAGCCGACGCCAGGCCACGAGTTTCCAGGGCGAGTTCTGTGGACAGCAGGAGCGCCGTAATCGTGCCATTCAGTTCGCTGTGGAGCCTGCCGATCGCCACCTGGCGGGCCCTTACTTCATCGCGCTGGCGACGGTGTATGGCCGCCCGGACCTCCCGTACCAGGCGCTCCATTCCACTGATCCCGAGATTGACCTGCACCGGAATGGCAGTGCCCAAGTGTTCGATTGTGGTTCCGGCTTCATCCGGTTCGATTTCGAGCAAGTGCTGGTCGAGCACCACGGCCAGGTAGCATTCCGCTCGCAAGAGTGCAGTTGCCCGCACCAGACTTTCCGCTATCGTCACGTCTTCGCCCGTAGCCGCTTGCAATGCTGCGGCACACTCGCGTGCGCGCTCGCTCGGCGTCACAAGAAGGATCACGATGAATCCCTACGCAACTTCCGGGCCAATTACTTTGCCTGAAAATAAATGAGTTGTGCGCGCGTGGCTGCGCGGAACTTCCTGTTCTGGCACCAGCGCTCCCTCGGGCCGCTCAGTTTTGGGACTGGTACTCCTTCAGCTTGCGGTAGAGCGTGGTCTTGCCAATCCCCAGCAGTCGCGCCGCCAGCATCTTGTCGCCGTTCACCTGCGCCAGCGCATTCAGGATAGTCTGTTTCTCCAGTTCCGCCATGGGCACGATGCCATTGGTCGGAGGGCTCATCACCATCAGGTCGGCGGGTGCGCCATAAACTGCAGTGGGAAGATCACGAACTTGAATTTCGTTCCCGCTGCTGAGCGCGCATGCCCGTTCCAGCGAGTTCTCCAGTTCGCGCACGTTGCCCGGCCAGTCGTAATTCAGCAGCGCCTTGAGGGCCTCGTCTGAAATCCTCTTTTCTATGCCGGCATCGCGTCCGATGCGCTCCAGAATATGCGCCGCCAGCAGCGGGACGTCCTGCCTCCGCTCGCGCAACGGGGGAATGCGCAAGGTCAGCACGTTCAGGCGGAAGAAAAGATCGCGGCGGAAGGTGCCCTCGGTCACGGCGCGTTCCAAATTGCGATTGGTAGCGGCTAAAATCCGCACGTTGATGGGAACGCGCTTCACGCTTCCCACCGGACGAATCTCCTTCTCCTGAATCGCCCGCAACAGCTTCGCCTGCAAGTCGGTTGGCAACTCGCCAATCTCGTCCAGAAATACCGTGCCTCCGTCGGCGATCGCCAGTAGGCCGTCCTTCGGATGCGTCGCCCCGGTGAACGCGCCGCGCACGTGCCCAAACAGTTCACTTTCGATCAGCGTCGGCACCAGCGATCCGCAATCGACGGGGATGAATGGTTTATTGCGGAAGATACCGGCGAAGTGAATCGACTTCGCGACCAACTCTTTACCCGTGCCGCTCTCGCCCAGAATCAGCACCGGGTGCGAGGTCTGTCCGGCTTTGGCGATGATGCGGTAGAGCTTCTCCATGTCCGGGGCGCGGCCGATAATGTTGCCGAACCCTTGCCGCGACTTAATCGTCTCCCGGAGCACGCGGTTCTCCGTCTTCAGCCGCAGATGCCCCGCCACGCGCTCCAGCAGCAAACGCAGTTCTTCCATGCTGAAAGGTTTGGTGACGTAGTCGTAGGCGCCATCTTTCATAGCCTGCACGGCAGACTGCACCGTCCCATAGCCGGTGACCACGATCACCACCGCGTCGGCGCGATGTTTCTTGATCGTGTGCAGGGCGTCGAGGCTGCCTGTACCCGGCCGCAAATCCAGCAGCACGGCGTCGGTGCAGGAACTGTCGAGCAACCGGTACGCCTGTTCTGCCGTTTCCACCACCTGCGTGGTGAAACCGAGCGACTGCGCCACCTCGCGGCAGGCCTCGCGGATGGTGCGGTCATGGTCCACGATCAGAAGGTTGAGGAAGTTCGCGCCTTCGATCTGTGGCGCACGGGTCTGGCTGTGACTAAGGACAACGGCGGTCGATGCACTGAACATTGGCGATCTCCATTGCGATGCAAAACTTTACAAGCTACTAGCGCTGGCTAGAAGACTCGGTGTAGAAGACTCGACGGCCGGCAGAAACACTTCAATCAATGTGCCGTGTCCCGGTTCGCTTTGGACCTCGATCATGCCGCCCGCTTCACTAACGATGCGCTGCACCGTCGCCAGACCCAGACCCGTACCGGTGCCCGGCTTTTTGGTGGTGAAGAACGGCTCGAACAGCCGCGCGCGCGTCTCCGCGTCCATCCCGCAACCGTGGTCCTGCACCGCCAGCGCGACGGCGCGGCGCGAGCCGCCAGCATCGACGTTACCGCGAAATTTTCCGCCAGATTCCGCGCCGGGAAATTCCGCCGCCCGCGTGCTCAACCGTATCTTTCCGCCCTGTGGCATGGCATCGCGCGCGTTCAGCACCAGGTTCAACAGGATCTGCCGCAACTGCGCCGGATCTGCGAGGACAAGTCCCGCGCCGGAGTCGCGCGCCGAGTCGAGTACCGAATCCAGTGCTATGACCAGCTCAATCTGCTCGCCAATCAGCCGCTGCAACAGGTTCTTCGCCGAAGCCACAATCTCGTTGATCCGGATCGGCCGTGGCTCCGCGGCTTGTTTGCGCGCAATCGCCAACAACTGTTGCGTCAACGCCGCCCCTTGCTCGCCCGCCATGCGGACCTCTTCCACGTGTTGCCACAACGCGCTCGTCTCCGGTCCAGGGGCGTCTGCGTCCTGATTCTCCAAGCTCAGATTCTCTAAGCTCAGGTTCGCCGCTCCAAGTTTGGCCGATGCAAGTTTGGCCGATCCGCCGCTCTGCCGACCGTCCTTCTCCAATCCGGCGCTTAGCAGGTCGCAGTAGAGCAGAATCCCGGTCAGCAGGTTATTGAAGTCGTGGGCAATTCCTCCCGCCAGCCGTCCGATCACTTCCATCTTCTCGGCCTGGCGCAGATGCTCTTCCACGCGCCGGCGCTCGGTCGCGTCGGCCAGCATCGCGATCAGGAAGGCAGGCTGGCGTCGCGCGTCGCGCCCCAGCGAGACCGTCAGATATCCCCAGAGTTCGGAACCGTCTTTGCGGCGGTAGCGCTTTTCGACCTCGAACCAGCCGCGCTCGCCCCGCATCAGTTCGCCCAGCAATCGTTCATCGGGCGTGCCGGAATAAAGTGGATGGCCAATTTCCGGATAAAGCTCACCGGCGTGCGTGCCCGCCAGTTCTTGTGGGCTGTAGCCGAGCATGCGGCTGAGCGTGGGATTGGCTTCCAGAATCCAGCCATCGAGCCGGCAAATCCCAATGCCAATCGCGGCTCCTTCAAACATCGCCTGAAAGCGCAGATCCTGGCCGTAATCGCGCGCCGCCGGAAATTGGGTGATGACGTTCATGCCGATGCCACTCCTTGGAAAATCAGGTCAGGTCTTATGTCTCAGGTTTCAGGAAAACAAACCGAATACATGAGAGCTGACACCCGAAACCTCTCCGCGATTCCAAGCTGGGAAAAAGCGGTCTCAACTTTTTCCGCGAATGAACCGCGGCTACCTGATCAGGGAAAAGTGTAGAGCGAAACCCGTGGCCGCTAAGTGCGGGCCATCACACCAAATTTGTGATGATTCGGGAAAGGATGTGGAAGACTTGGCAAAAAACCGCCCAAGCGGGAGCCTGGGCGGGTGCTTTTCTATAGTTTATGCGGTTACGAGGCTAATTTTGTAAAACTAATCGTCGTCGCCGTCATTATCCGGAGGCGCTGGAGGACCCTCCTGGGCTTTTGCACCCGTGAAGAAGCTGGGCGGCTCCAGTGCCGGAATCGCAGTGTACGTCGGTTGTGAGCCTTGGAAGAATTCGACGAGATCGGTTGTGGCCCGGGCATCGGCGACGCCGAGAGCGCCCTCTCCCAACTTGTAGATGCCTTCGATCATACGAAGAATGCTGCCAAAGTCGTGAGTCACGTTGTTAATGTAACCCTGACCCGTGTAGGCGGAAACCACGATGAGCGGCACGCGGAATCCATATTGATAATCACCCTCGCAGCTGGTTGTGGTGCAGGGCAGGGTGGAGGCAAGAGGGGGTACCTGATTATCGGACCAGCCTCCCCAGTCGTCCCAGGTAACGACGATGGCCGTGTTTTGCCAGAAGGTCTGGCCAGCATCGAGCGTTCCGGTGGCGCAAGTGGGGTTGGTCCCAATCTCGTTGATAATCGCCGCCACCCAGGAGGGTCCATAGTTGTCGGTGGACCCCGCATGGTCGGACCAGGTTGCATTGGGAATTGCCCAGCTCACTCCTGTCAGTTTGCAGTTGGTAATGTCATTCAAGATGTCCGCACCCTTGAGGGTGAGATCAACGTGGGTGGTCCATTCCGTACCAGTGCACTCCAGGGTGTCGTCGGTCTGGCTGACGAATTGCGGATTGCAGATGCTTTGGATGCCGTCGGGCGCGGTCCAAATGGAACCGGCGGAAGGCGCGTAATACTTCCAACCTATGCCGGCGTTGTCTAACAAACTGCCCATAGACGCTTTGCTGCCGCAGAAGCTCCCGACTGGGTTGGTCGGAAACACCAGGAGAGTGTTGGCAAACGGGCACTCCTGAACGGTACCACCGTCATAGGAGGTGCCGCCGGTGCAGAGAGTGCCGCCGGGAAGCAGAGGAGAAAGCAACTGGGTGGTTGTGCTCGCCGGAGCCAGGCAACCGGCTTCGGATCCGGTCCCGTTGTAGTTCTCCGATATAAAAGTTGAGGCCTTATCGGCGGCCTTCGTGAGGGCCGAGGTGCCGCTGAAAATGAACTGATGGGCAGGGAAGCTGGGTCCCTGGTTGGTCTGGTACATGTAGTTCCCCCAGCCGTATTGCTCGGCAAAGGTCAGGTAGGGACCGAGCAGGGTACCCGTTGTGCCGTTATAGTTGGTGACGGTTGGGTTCTCGACATAGGCGTAGGAGTCATTGACGGGCTTTATGTTCCAGGCGCCGTCGTTAAGGCAAACATATCCATTGGCGGCATCGGGGTCGCACATTTTCTCAAACGCGGAATGGGCATGGCTGGGATCGGTGCTGCCCATCATCGGAACCGGCGCCAACGTAACTGGCAAGTCAGTTCCCGACTGGTTGGAGACGCCGCAGGGCGAAATGTCATAGCACTTCGAAGTTACTGGACTGGGAGTGCAGGCAGCTAAGCCGCTGGCCCCGGTCGGAATGGGGCACAGAGGGCTCAGGAAGTGAAAAAGATTGTCTGGGGTGCGGTTCTCCTGAAAGATTACGACCACGTGTTGAATCTGCGAGGGAAATGTGGCTGCTGGTTTGGATTGTGCGAACAGGGTCCCAGGTAGTGACAGAACCAGCGGCAGTAGAGTTTTGGCTGTGAGCTTCATATCGATCCTCCTAGAGGAAACAACGTGTGAACGAGGTGTGGGAACAGCGAGAGGAAAACATGGTCTGACTCCGTGCGATGTGCTTTGCGAGGATTGGTGCGTTCCCCGCAGGCCAGAGTGTAACCAAGAGCCCCGGACCCAACTCGCGGGGCTAACCAAGCAGCAATCCACAAGTCTTATCCAGGATAGTAGTTTAGTCAAATGAATTTTTCTTTAAATAATATTAGGGAAAGTGTAGAGGGAATCCGTCGTTTCTATGGATTAGTAAAAAACCGCCCAGGCGTGGAGCCTGGGCGGGCACTTGATCGAACGATCACAATGTCAGTTGTGTCCAAACAACCATGGCGATGCTAGTCGTCGTCATTGTCGTCATTGTCGGGAGGCGCTGGGGGACCCTCCTGGGCTTTTGCTCCCGTGAAAAAGCTGGCCGGCTCCAGCGCCGGAACCGCGGTATAGGTGGGTTGCGAGCCCTGGAAGAATTCGGAAAGATCGGCAGTGGCCCGGGCATCGGCGACCCCCAAGGCTCCTTCTCCTCCCGGCACGTTGAAGATGCCTTCGATCATGCGGAGAATGCTGCCAAAGTCGTATTGGGTGTTGGTAATAAAACCTGGTGGCGTGTAGGCGGAAACCACGAGCATGGGCACGCGGAATCCGTACTGATAATCACCCTGGCAGTTGTTTGAAGTGCAGGGCAGGGGCGAGGCAAGAGGGGGAACCTGATTGTCGGACCAGCCTCCCCAGTCGTCCCAAGTGACGACGACGGCGGTGTTTTGCCAATATCCGCAACTGTTGCCTTGTCCTCCGATGGCGTTGATAATCGCTGCCACCCAGGACGGGCCATAGTTTCCAGTGATCCCGGCATGGTCGGACCAGGTTCCGTTGGGAATTGCCCAGCTCACGCCGGACAGTTTGCAGTTGTTAATGTCATTCAGGATGTCGGCACCCTTGAGTTTCAAGTCGACTTTGGCGGTCCATTCTGTGCCAGTACACTCTAAAGTCGTGTCTTTGTCGTTGGTGAATTGCGGGACGCAAATATCCTGAATGGCATTGGGGGCGTTCCAGATGGAACCGGCCCCAGGCGCGTAGTATTTCCAACTGACGTTACTCGTGTCCAACAGACTGCCCATGGTCGGCTTGTTGTAGCAGAAGGTGCCTACGGGGTTGCCCGGAGGGTTGTTGAGGGCGGTATTGGCGATCGGGCATTCCTGGACGGACTTGCCGTCATAACTCGTGCCGCCGGTACAGAGAGTGGTGCCGGGAAGGAGCGGAGAAATAAACGAGAGTTTGGCACCGGCCGTAGCCAGACATCCGTACGGCGAGTTCCCGAGGTTCTCCGCCTGGAAAAACGAGTTCATGTCGTCTTGAGTGGACGCTGCCGAAGTTCCGGTGAAGATGAACTGATGCGCCGGATTGCTGGGTCCCTGGTTGGTCTGGTACATGTAATTTGCCCATCCATATTGTTGGGCAAAGTAGAGGTAGGGACCGAGCAGGGTGCCGGGTTGGCCGTTATAGTTGGTGACGGCTGCGTTGTTGACATATTCGTAAGAGTCGTTAGTGGGGGTTATTTTCCAGGCGCCGTCGTTGCGGCAAATGTAGCCATTGGCGGGGTTGGGGTCGCACATTTTCTCAAACGCCGCATGGGTGTGGCTGGGATCGTTGCTGCCCGACAGGGTAACCGGAACTAAGGTAAACGGCTGGTCGGTTCCAGATTTGTTGGTAACGCCGCAGGGTGAAACGTCATAGCAACTGGTGGTTACTGGATTGGGTGTGCACGCGGCTAAGCCGGAGGCTCCCTGAGGGATGGTACAGAGAGGGCTCAAGCCTTGAAAAAGATTGTCGGGGGTACGATTTTCCTGAAAGATTACGACCACATGGGTAATTTGCGAGGGGAAGGTTTGTGGCGGTCGCTGGACTTTGGATTGAGCGATTAGGGTCGCAGACAGAAACAGTGACAGAATCAGCGGCAGTAGAGTTTTGGCTGGGAGCTTCATAGGGAATCCTCCTGGGAACAAGTGGCACGACCGAACGAACGATGCTGGGTGAAACAGCACGCCCAACACGGCGTTCGGCTAGTGTTATCCAAGATAGTAGTTCAGTCAAATGAAATCTTTTTTGAGCAGTATTAGAGAAAGTGAGGAAAACCCTGGCCGCCATGGGAATTGGGTTGGTGGGAGCGGTTGGCAATCCATGACCTCAGGCAGGAGCGGGGCAGCGGTTCGCTCCTTGATATTGATATTCTGATGGGGCAATATGGCATCCCACTGCAATCGCGTCGTGCTAGTTCCGCGGAAGGTGGTTCTGCCGAAGTTCTTTCTGCTGACGTCGGTTCTCGTGAGTGTGAGCTGGTTGTCGGCCTGTGGCCGCCCTGCAATCGACAACTCTGCGAACTCCGCCGATTCGCAAAAGCTTCCCTTCGATCGCCAGCCGCGCTCGAACGGAATTTCGCCCAGCCAGTCGTTGATTCCATCCACCACGAAACTGCCCGAGGGAACGCCCATCCCGATTCGCCTGCAGAGCGCGCTTTCGAGCGTGTCGTCGCATGCGGGAGACACCTTTCACGCAATCATCGATGAACCGGTTGTAGTCGACGGCCAGACGCTGGTTGCCCGCGGCACCTCCGCGACCGGCCGCGTGCTCGAAGCCAAGCCCGCCGCGAGTCTTCGCGACAGTTCACTCGAAAGTCCAGTCGAAAGCTCGCTTGAGCCCGGCTATCTGCGCATCGTGCTGGTGAGTTTGAAGGTCGGCGGCCGGTCCGTGATGATCGAAACCTCGAGCATCTTCGCCAAAGGCGGCTCCCGCGAGGAACGACCCTCGGCGACCGGCGCGGCTTCTGGCGGCAGTCAGAAAGACTTTGGTCAGAAAGACTTCCCTCAGAAAGACAAGGACATTATGTTCGGGGTCGGTCGCCGTCTCAACTTCCGTCTCGCCCAGACGGTTGATTTGCAGTGAGGATGATTTGAGAAATGCATGATGTGCGATAGCCACGCTTGGCATCAGCTCTGACCCGCAGTGATCTTCGATGCAATCATCAACGAAGCGCTTGCCGGTTGCGAGTAGAAGTTGGTATCTCAGCCAGATATAATTTACATTCCTCTGGGCAGTAGCAACTCGCCGGGTCGCCGCCTTGCCGCAAGTTATGTCGAAGTAAGCAATGGACTTCTCAGTTCTGGCACGCAGCGTGCTGTTCCGGTTTGCAGTTGGTGGAGGCGTTCATGCTTTGGACGATCTTCATAATAACAATCGTCGCCATGACGATCTTCGCCATGTTGGCTGCCGGATCTGCAGTCGTACCGCAGACATGAGATCAACTTCTGTACGCAAATTCTGTAAGCAAGCGGCGTTTCAGGCCAGCAATCTCGCCGCTCAATCCACGAAGCCCGCAGACGGAGCAGCGGCACCGGGCAAACGAGGGATGAGAGGCCGAAGGAATCACCATGCATATTCGCTTTATTCGTACGCTGTGGTTCGCGTTAATGTTGACACTTGTCATGCTGTCGACGTCGGCAGCATCGTTCGCGCAAATCGGAGTAGCCATCACCATCGGCCCGCCTCCGATTCCTGTGTATGAGCAGCCCATTTGTCCGGGCGACGGTTATCTGTGGGTACCGGGGTACTGGGCATACGACTACGACATCGATGATTATTACTGGGTGCCGGGAACCTGGATTGTGGCTCCGGAGGTTGCTTTTCTTTGGACTCCCGGGTATTGGGGTTGGGGCGGCGACCGATTTGTTTTCTATGACGGCTACTGGGGGCCGCTGGTCGGTTTCTACGGCGGAATTAATTACGGGTTTGGCTATTTCGGTTTCGGTTTTGAAGGCGGACGCTGGGACGGCGGGCACTTTTTCTACAACCGCGCCGTGCTCAACGTGGACGTCAATGTAATTCACAACGTTTACAACACGACCGTAGTCCACGAGACGGTGAACCGGGTCAGCTATAACGGCGGCAATGGTGGAATCGACGTACGTCCGCGGCCGGAAGAGGAAGCGGCGGCGCGTGAGCGGCACATCGGGCCGGTGGCGGCTCAGACTCAGCATATGCAGGCGGCGCGCGCCAACCCACAGATGCGGGCTTCGGTGAACATGGGCAAACCCGCGATCGCAGCGACGGCGCGGCCGGGAGAATTCAGCGGCCGCGGCGTGGTGGCGGCGCGCGAGGCGGGGGGGACTTATACTCCCGTGAATCGGGGCGGAGATCGTGGACATGCGGTTGGACCGGCCAACGCGATTCATCCTCACGACCTGCCGCCGGTAGAACGGCCTGGTCCGCCGAACACGGGCGACCCGAAGCGGGACAGAAAATTCCAGCAGCAGGCGGAAAAGCAAGCCGCGCAACAGCAACAAGAACGAGAAAGGCTGCAGCAACAGCAGGAGAAGGAACACCAGCAACTGGCGAAACGGAATGCCAGTGACGCAGAAAAACAGCAGGTGGAACAGCGGCACCAGCAACAGACGCAACAGTTGCAGCAGAAGCACCAACAGCAGACGCAGCAACTGCAGCAGAGAGCGCAGCAGGCTCGGCCTCGGAAGTAGGGCCGTTCGTTAATGTAAGTTGGACGGAAGACGAGAACCGGGCGAGGCATAGGCCAGCCGGTGGGTGCCTCGCCCGGCACGATGCAGAAACGCGAAATCGTAGCGAGGTCAGATCATTGACGGAGGAGCGTCACCAGGAAAGGAGCTAGACATGCTTTGGACTATCGCCATAATTCTCGTGATCCTTTGGCTGCTGGGGATGGTTTCTTTTCACGCGCTGGGCGCTTATGTACATCTGCTGCTTTTACTCGCGATTGTCGTAGTGCTGATCCGGATCATTCAAGGCCGCAATCCAATCTAGGCCGGTTTTCGCGCAAAAATGTATGCCCTTCGACTCTGGTACTCCACTTCGGGGGAGTAAGGCTCGCGCTCGATGATCTCTTCAACCGCCAGCCCAGCCTCTTCCAGGTGTTGGCGGATTGCCGATGGCTGAAGCAAGAAGAAATCCATGGAGATTGGCCGGCCCCACAACTCGTCTTCGTGAAGGACTTCATCGCCGGTGTGAAATGCCAGCAACACCAGGCCGCCCGGTTGCAACACTCGCTGCATTTCTCGAAACACCAAAGACAGAGATTCCGTGGGAATATTTACGATGGCATAGAAGGCGGCGATCCCGGCAAGCGTTGCATCCGAAAGGTCGAGAGCCAACATGTTGCCTTGCCGGAAAGAGATGTCAGGGCTTAATTGTCGCGCTTCTTCCAGCATTCGTGGAGAGAGATCCAGACCGAAGACCGTTGTGCCAGCGTCGTGCAGATAGCGGGCGACGTGACCGGGGCCGCAGCCCATGTCACAAACCTCGCCACGTCCTGCGACTTCAGCGGCGAAGCGATTGAGCAGTTCGCGGTCAAGGGGCTTGTGCTGAAGTTCATCGGAAATCCGGCGGGCATACTCGTCCGCAATCCGGTCATAGCTCTCGCGGATTGAGCGTGTGAGGTTGTCGTTCATACGGAGCGCCCGGTTACTGAATGTCCACGGTGCTTAAGCACACATCGGCTGCGTGCATCACACACGTCTCCGACGGTTCGTGGGCGTCGCGGCGCACCGACTTCATCTTCATCAACGCGCCGCTGGCCATGGCCGCCTTCAACAGAGGCTCACGTTGTGCATCGCGCGCACCGGTGCAGGAATAGATAGCCAGCGAAGTGACAATCTGCGCGGAAAACCCGCTGTTCTCGCGAACAATCTTTACCATCACGCCAATGCCGAGCTTGGGTGTCGTCGCCATGGTCAGCGGCACCACGAGACGGCCACCTTCGCGCAGCCGGTCCAGCCATAACGGGTTCGGATGGGTTACTCCAGCATTGATCAGCATGGCGTCGCATGCGCCCGGATCAAAGGTCGTGCCGTCTCCGGCGACCACGGTCACGTTCGGATAGCCCGACAGGTTCTGTTGGGCGCGAGCCGCCAGATCAGGGCTCACCTCAGTACTCACAACGCTTCCTTCCGGTCCGACGGTTTCCGCCATGATCGCGGTGTAGTATCCGACGCCGCTGCCGAGATGATAGGCACGATTGCCGGGCTTGAGATCGAGCGCGTCAATCCAGCGCGCCAGGGCGCTGGGCTGGCCGTTGTTGATGTCGCCGGCTTTGTCGAGCACTACGACCACATTGTGGTAGAGATGGCGCGGGTCATCCACCGGCGTGTACGAGATTTGAATGGCACCGACAGCGGAGAGTCCTCTCATCTCGGCGGAGGCGATCTCCCACGGGCCAGGTCCGAGAAACTTTTCCCGCGGTACGCGCGCGAAGGCCTCGACGAGGCCGGGCGAATGGACGTTGGCAGTGAAGCGTATTTCCTCGGAGTAAAAGCGCCGATAGTCTTCGATCGTCATGTCGGTTGACTTACCTCGGAATTTGGCGGTGGAGAACCGGACGTCCCCGCCCGTCGCTCCGTCCCGCTACAAATTTTTTTACAACCTCGTGACAATATTATGACAAGTGGCTGCGCAGGCAGTGGTAACCTTCGCCCGTTGGGTTCACGGGCCCGAGGGGGCAACTCAAGTCAGTAGGAGGAAACTTATGTATGCCGCCGCAACGTCGCAGCGCGCTTCGTGGTTACTGTTGATGTCGATTTTCTCTATCTCGCTCATCGCCTCTACGCAGGCCGCGGCTCAGCCTGGCACACTCGATCCTACTTTTGGCACAGGGGGAATCGTGACTACGGCTTTCCCGCTTGGCGGTTCGTTTAACGTGGCCACCGGGAACGCAGTCACGATTCAGCCGGATGGAAAAATCCTGGTCTGCGGCGGAGTGCCGGGCAGCGACGATTTCCCCGTCGCAGCGGTCGTTCGTTATAACACGGACGGCAGCCTGGATATGAGTTTCGGAAATGCCGGCATTGCGGTTACGCAGAACATTTCATCGCTTAACGTAATCACCCTCCAAGCGAATGGACAGATTGTCGTCGCGGGCCCTCCCGGCAGCGCGATAATCGAGGTGGCCCGATTCAACTCGAATGGGAACCTTGATACAACGTTTGGGACTGCGGGCATATTCACTTCCAAGGCCCCCATCGATGCGGGCGGGCCAAGCGGCGGTGTTGTCGTCCAGCCGGATGGCAACATCGTGGTTGCCGAGGGCCTGATGCTGCGTCTCTTGCCGGACGGCGGGCTTGATACCAGCTTTGGGACCGGGGGGTACGCGACGACGGCTGGTTATAGTTCCTCTGCGCTGGCGCTGCTTTCTGATGGAAAGATCCTGGCGGCGTCCTCTCTTTCCCCTTCGGCCTCTTCGATCAGCGGCTACGTCACGCGCTATAACTCGAATGGCAGCCTTGACACGAGCTTTGGAGTTAACGGACAGTTGGCCACTGCGGGATCTGGCAACGCTATGGTCGTGCTTAGCAAGGGAGAGCTGGTAGTAGGCGGGAGCCTTACCAGCAGCCTCAGTGGACCGGTCGCTGGATTTGCCGTGTCTCGCTACAAGGGCATCGGAGTGACCGACGCAACATTCGCCAGTCACGGCGGAGTGGTCACACCGGTTCCCAATTTTCCCACTGTAGTAACTGCGGGCTTAGGGGTTCAGTCGAGTGGGGATATTGTGGTGCTGGGCACGGCATCGGCATATCCCAACTTCGCGTTTGGGTTGGCTCGGTACACGCCCACGGGTCAACTTGACAGTACCTTCGGAACCAACGGCACTGTCACTACCTCTTTTGGAACGACTTCACTCAATGCCAGCGGCCTCGCGATTCAATCAAACAGCGACATCGTGACTGTCGGGAGCTTTCAGATCAATAAGCCCCAAGGTGGGAGCACCGGCTTTGTACTAGCCAGGTACCTGGGGCAATAGATTGTGGGCGGGGCGAGGACTGGGCGTCAGTTCCTGCCCATGCCCGCGGCACGGCATCAATCGTTTGTTCTGCCGTGCGACGGATCACTTGAAGTAGCGACATCGAGGTCCACCTGCAGTTTTTGGGCGGGATCTTCTGCTCGAACTTCTGCTCGAACTATGCCGGGTGGGTAGCAGTTTCCGTCTTTATTGTAAGTAGCGGAGCAGCCCCTGGCAAAATCAGCTCGCTTCGGCGACTGAGAGAACTGCCAGACGTCGGCAAAGGATAGTCCGCTCGCTTCCGGCGAGAGATCCTTTCGGGAAACGGTGCATCCCGGCGAAGGTGGGCAGGAATCGTTGACGACCCAATACGTTATTTTTCTCCCGCCAGCATTTTCCCGGATATCCTCAGCGGTCACGATGGAAGCGCCGGAACCGGCATCCTCCCGGGCAGCGATGCCCGAACAGTACACACCCGCCGCAAAGTGCGCGGAATTCACGCCATCGACCCAGGCATGAAGATAGGCACGTTGTTCCGGAAGCAGACGTCCGCCTTGTTCCTGGTCGAGGAAGATGATGGTCTGCAATGGAAATCCTTCGGCACGCGCCGCCCGGACCGCCGCCGCGGCATCGGAGTTGCCTAATTTGTTCGCGTTCCCGGCCGATTTGATCTCGGCGTAGGTGCGGCCGTTAAAGAGAACCAGGAAGCCGAAACCGGCAGCCTGGAGAGTCTCTCGCTTTCCAGTCCAGGAATTTGTCTTTGTCCCCGGCGGATGGTTCAACCAATAGCCGGAATAGGAGAAGGTTTGGCGGAGAATCTTCAGGTTCGAGTCGCCCGGATAGTCGTTGCGGTCAAAGCCTATGTATCCACCCGAGGGGGCCGGGCGTGCTTGGGAATCCGGCGTGAGTTGCAAGGCGAACACCAGGGATGATGCGAGGGTCGCCACGATCGGCAGCAAAGGTCTCATGTCAGGCGGTAATCTGTTCGTCTTCGCGGCGATCGGGTTTCACTGCCGCCGCGGGCAGACGCAAGCGGAAGGTGGTGCCGGCTCCTACGATGGAATCGAATTCCACTGAACCGTAGTGCCACTGCATGATCTGGTAGGTTTGCGCTAAGCCGATTCCACTGCCGCCTTGGTCGCTCTTGGTGGTGTAGTAAAGTTCGAAAATCTTCTCCTGCGCATCGGGCGGAATGCCGCAGCCCTGATCGCGTACTTCGGCGAGAATCATTTCGTCATCGCGCCGAGCCGTCAGGATGAGCGTTCCCTCCGCCGTCATAGACTGCACGCCGTTCAGCACCAGGTTCAGAATCGCTTGCTTGATCAGATCGGAATCGACGCGCACCAGCAGCGCGTCATCTTCGTGGCCGGGCAACTCCAGCAGCACGCGCACGCCGTGGCGCGCGGCATCGGGTGCCGCCAGCGCCGCCACGCTCTCCAGAATTTTCCGCAAGTCCACGTCCTCCAGTCGCAAATCGCGCGGACGCGTGAAGTCCACCAGAATTTGCACGACGCGGTCAAGGCGGTGGATTTCGTTGCTGATGATGTCCATGTGGCGGCGCGTCTCGGGATCATCCTGCTGCAGTTTATTTTGCAGCAACTGCAGGTGCAGCACGATGGCGTTGATGGGGTTCTTGACCTCGTGGGCCACGCCCCGGGTGAGGCGTCCGCTGGCCGAGAGGCGGCGCGAAATTTCGATCTCGTCTTCGATGCGGCGCACCGACTCGGCATCGCGCATGGTCAGGAGCGCGCCAATCGAGGTGCCTTTTTCTTCAATGAAGTCGAGCGATACCTGCACGCGGCGGCCATCGGCGGCTTCGAATTCGTACTGCACCAGCGGGCGCTGCTTCTGGAATGCGGGCAGCACGACCGCGCCCAGAACGGTTCCATATCCATAGGTCGCGGAAAAAATTTCTGCCGCGGTGCGTCCCAGAATTTCGCGACGCGGGCGCCCCAGAAACTTTTCTGCCGACGCACTCACCAGCACCACTCGCGTATCGCGCGTGAACAGCATCAGGCCGTCCTGCAGTTTGGTCATGACTTGTTCGACGTTGTCCTTCAGTGCGGAAAAGATCTGGTTGGTATCGCGAATCTGCCGGCCGAGGTGAGCGATCTTCAGCGATACCAGGCCAACCTCGTCTTCGGAACCCGATTCCTCCTCCGGCAACAAATTTCCCGCGCTCGCGCTGTCAAGATTGCGGCTAATGGCCTTCAAGGGCCCGAGCGCAACGTTCGAAACCACCGCCGCCAGCACCAGCGAACAAAAAATCGCGACCACCGAAAAGAAAGCCGCCTGCTGCAATCTCGGTGTGAGTTCGTTGCGCAAGAAAACCGTCGACACGCCGACTCGAACGCCGCCGAACTGGTGCCCATCGAGTTCCAGCCCAATGCTCACGTCATAAACGGCGCCGGGCGCGTAGAGCAGACGCAACTGGTGGCGAAAACCGGCGTCGCGCAACGCGCTCAAAGGGGGACGATCCGGAACCGGCTTGCCGTTCAGTGCCGGATTGGTATCGAGAATCGCCACTCCATTCGGATCAATGATGGCGGCATCGTAGATGATGCGGGAATTTCCCACCACCGATTCCAGCATGTCGTTCAGGTTGGTATCGGTCTGCAGATAGTTGGTAATGGCAGCGCGCATGGCCTTGGGATTTTCGGTATCGACCCGCGTGCTGGTCAGATCGGGTACCGCTTTGGATGCGGTGTACTCCAGGGAGTTGGTGAGCTGGGAAGCGGTTTCATCGGCCCACAGCAAGCGCTGGCGCAGCAGTTGCGACAGGTAAATCCAGGAAAAGGCGACGACCAGCGCCGTGAACAGCGTGGTGATCACGAACACGATGATGAATTTGCGAGTCATCGAAAAGCAGTTCTCAGTTCCCGGTTCTCAGTTCTCAGTGAGAGGCACAGGAGGTTTATGAGAACTGAGAACCGGGAACTGAGAACTTTTTCTTATTCCTCCTCAGCCATCACCGTCCCCTGCGGCCGGCCGTATTCCTTCAGTTTGTTATGCAGTGTCTTCAAGCTGATGGCGAGCATCTCCGCGGCTCGCGTTTTATTGTTATTAGTCGCCTGCATAGTTTTCAGGATCAGCAGTTTCTCCGCTTCTTCGATCGTGGTGCCCACACTCAGATGCACGGCATCGGGATCGTTCAGCACGGGCCGCACGCTCTGGCCAAAGCCCGGGGGCAGATGCTTGGTTTCCACCAGCCCGCCTTCGCAGACGATCACGGCGCGTTCGAGCGTGTTTCGCAACTCGCGCACATTGCCCGGCCACGAGTAAGCCTGGAACATATTGAGCACGGCCTCGCTCACGTCCGCCACCTTGCGATCGTGCTTCTGGTTCATGTCCGCCAGCAGGCTCTTCACTAACTCGCGGATATCGTCCTTATGCTCACGCAGCGCCGGCATATGAATATTGAAAACGTTGAGACGGTAGTAGAGATCCTCGCGAAGCTGTCCATTGGCTACGGCATCGTCGGGAACTTTGTTGGTCGCGGCGAGCACCCGCACGTCCACCGAAGTTTCGACCTTGCTGCCGAGCCGCCGCAGTTTGTGGTCTTCCAGCACGCGCAACAGCTTCGCCTGCGTACCCACTGGCATCTCGCCAATCTCGTCGAGCAAAAGTGTTCCGCCTTCCGCCAGTTCGAAACAGCCGGTGCGGCGCTCCAACGCACCCGTGAATGCGCCCTTTTCGTGGCCAAAAATTTCGCTCTCGATCAGGGTTTCGGGAATCGCCGCACAATTTATGGGGACAAAAGGCTTGTTGCGGCGCGGGCTCATGTCGTGGATGGTGCGCGCCACCAACTCCTTCCCGGTTCCGCTCGCCCCAGTGATCAACACCGAGGCCGTGCTCGGAGCCACTTGCTCGATCAGCCGGAAGATCCCCTGCATTTGAGGGGATGCGCCGACCAAACGGCCGAGGGCTCCCTTATCGCGCAAGCTGCGGCGCAGGGATTCGTTTTCCGTGCGCGTGTTCAGGATCTCGCCGATGTTGGTCAGGATGGAGCGCAGCCGGCGGAAGTCGATGGGCTTTTCGATGTAGTCCTGGACGCCCAGCCGGCCGGCGTGAAATGCGGTGTCAGTCGCCTTCTGGGCGGTCACCATTACGACGGCGATCGACTGGGCCAAGTCCGCCAGCTTCTCCACCAACTCCATACCGCCCATGCGGGGCATCTTCACGTCGGTGATCACGATGGACGGAGCAAAGACTGGGATTTTTTCCAGGGCTTCCACGCCGTCAGCCGCCGTGTCGGTGCGATAGCCCCATCCCGAGACCAGTTCGGACAGGCCGGTGCGCTCGTTCTCTTCGTCTTCAACAATCAGTACGCGTTCTTGTGTCATATTCATGGGGCCATGGCCCCATCAGCATTATTCAGGGAAGCGCGCCGACTCGCAACCCGCCTTGGAACGCGGGAATATCAATTTGAGATCGCTGCAGCAGGTTTCTACAAAAAACGGAATCAGGACCAGCGACGGCTAACAAAAGGCCGATTAACTAAACTTCTTCAGTTTGCAAAAATGCCCGCTTGCTGTAGAATTCGGTGTTTCCTAGGTACAGCCTATCCGTGCGTGCGTGCCGTAAGACTTTAGTGGATTCCCGTTCTATTAAATAGTTTGCAGTGGATTTGATGCAGTGGATTTGATTCGGAGGAACTCAATGTCACTTTGCCACGAAACTTACCGGAGATGCGCGGGTGCCGCGCTCGTCCTGGCTATCGTACTAATTGCGTTACCGGCTTTGGTGAACGCACAAACCTCGAACGACACCGTGCCACAATGGGAATGGTTCGTTGGCTATCAATGGTGGAACCCGGGTGGCAACATTCCCGATAACACTACCTCACCGCCCACGGCCGCGAAGGCGCCCTCTTCGGCGCGAGGTGCCGGCACCAATGTGTCGTATAACTTCACCAAGTATCTGTCGCTCGAAGGCAACTACGGCGGGAACTGGAACAGCGACCCCAACCTGGGCTACGTTAACAGCGCATTCAGCGTTGGGCCGAAGCTCACCTATCGCGGCGACGGTGTGAATTTTTTCGTGCACACGCTGCTCGGAGTGCAACGCTTCACGAGTGACCAGGTGCACACCACCGGAGTCGCGTCGATTCTTGGCGGCGGCATGGACCTGAGATTCTGGGACACGGTGTCGCTGCGACTGTTTGAAGCCGACTACCAGCTGCAGCGTGTAAACTTCTCGGCGAGCGTGCCGCCTCAAGATCCCTCCTTGCGGCGTCAAACTTTCAACGGCGTCCGCCTGACGACCGGTCTGGTGTTCAACTTTGGCGGCCAAGCTCCCCCAGCTCTCGTCGCGGCGGCCTGCTCGGTGCAGCCTACGGAAGTCTTAGTCGGCGAACCGGTCAATGCCACAGTCGTGGCCAGCAACTTCAACCCCAAGCACACGGTCACCTACGCCTGGTCGAGTAATGGCGGCAAGATCGCGGGCAAGGACACGACCGCTAGCGTCGACACCAACGGCGTCAGCGGCGGCAGCTACACGGTCACGGCGACGGTCACCGATGCCAAGGCCAAGAGTAACAACACGGCCAGCTGCACCGCCAACTTCACGGTGAAGGAACCGCCGAAGAACCCGCCGCAGATTTCCTGCTCGGCGAACCCGTCGACGGTTCAGGCTGGGACTTCGTCAACCATCTCTTGCACCTGCACCAGTCCGGACAACGTTCCGGTAACGGTGGGTGGATGGACATCGAGCGGCGGCAGCATTTCGGGCAGCGGAAACTCCGCGACCCTGAACACCACCGGCGCCTCGTCGGGTCCGATCAGTATCGGCACGACTTGTACCGACTCGCGCGGCTTGACGGCTTCGACTACGAGCACGGTCACGGTTGAAAATCCGCCACCGCCGCCACCGCAGGCGAGCAAGGTGAACGAGTGCACGTATCCGAACGAGAAGAAACCGTGGCGAGTCGATAACACTTGCAAGGCCGCGCTGGACGATGTTGCACTCAAGTTGCAGCAGGATCCAGACGCCAAGCTGGTCGTCGTCGGCAACGCCGATCCGAAGGAGATCGCCAAGTCCAAGCATAAGAATCTGGCGGGTGAGCGCTCGGTTGACGTGAAGTTCTACATCTCGGGAGGCGAGGCGAAACAGAACATCGACGCCAGCCGCATCGAGACCCGTACCGGAAACGCTGGCACCGCGACTTCGGAACAGTGGATCGTTCCGGCCGGTGCAACCTTCCCCGAGGCTGGCAGCACGACCCCGGTCGATGAAACCAAAGTACTGCCGATTCCGGATCATCCGAAGCCGGCGGCGAAAAAGAAAGCGGCAAAAAAGGCCGAATAACTGATGTATGAGCACGAGAGGCCGGTGGGATTTACCCCACCGGCCTTTCTATTTTCTGACCTTCGGTAACCTTGCGCGAGCCGTGCTAGCCTGTCTAAAGTGGGTCGCAGGCGAATATCGTTCGCAGGGGTCAATCTACGCGCATGAATTTCACAATGAAATGGAACGTTCTCCGCAGCAGTTTAATGCTTCTCGCCGTCAGTCTTCTTAGTACGGCGCTTATGGCCTCCGGCCCGTGGCAGGTATTAGGTCCGGACGGAGGCGATGCGCGCAGTCTGGCTTACGACGCGCACAATCCCGATCACATCCTGCTCGGCACCAGCACCGGCCAGATGTTTAGCACGAATGATGGCGGACGCACCTGGTCGCGCCTGGCACGCCTGGGCGGCGACGAATACGTGCTCGACCACATCTCCATCGACCCGCAGGATTCCAACCGAATTTATGTGTCGGCGTGGAGCTCAGCGGGCCAGCAGATCGGCGAAATTTTTCGCACCCGCGACGGTGGCCGCAACTGGGATACGCTGCCCGCGATGCACGGCAAATCCATCCGCGCCATGGCCATGTACAAGGGTGATTCCCGCGTGCTCGTGGCCGGTGCGCTGGACGGCGTCTACCGCAGTAATAATGGCGGCGATACCTGGGAGCGTCTGTCTGCGAACTCCGCCGAGATCAAGAATATTGAATCGATTGCGGTCGATCCCAAGGATCCCAACACCGTCTATGCCGGAACCTGGCACCTGGCGTGGAAAACTTCCGACGGCGGCGCCAACTGGCAGCATATTAATAAGGGCATGATCGACGACTCTGATGTCTTCTCGGTCATCGTCGATCATGACAATCCCGCGATCGTTTTCGCCAGCGCCTGCTCCGGAATCTACAAGAGTGAGACCGCCGGCAACCTGTTCCAGAAGATTCAGGGCATCCCGTTTTCGGCGCGCCGCACCCGCGTGCTCAAGCAGGACCCGACCGATGAAAAGATCGTTTACGCCGGAACCACCGAAGGCCTGTGGAAGACGACCGATCTGGGCAAGGTGTGGAAGCGTGTGAGCGATCCTGAGGTTGTGGTCAACGATGTCATGGTCGATCCGCGGAATTCCAATCACGTGCTGCTCGCTACCGACCGCAGTGGTGTGATGGCCTCCATGGATGGAGCCTCCACCTGGAGCACTTCCAACAAAGGCTACGCGCACCGCTATGTCTCCGCCATACTCGCCGACAACCAAGATGCCAGCACACTCTACGTTGGCGTTGTCAACGACCGCGAATACGGCGGCGTGTTCCATTCGAGTGACGCCGGACAGCATTGGCTGCAGAAAGCGGCCGGTCTCGGCGGAAAAGATGTGTTCGCGCTCAAACAGGCTCCCAGCGGGATGCTGGTGGCCGGCACCAACCACGGCATGTATTCGCTGGAGCGCAATGGCAATGAATGGCATCCCATGAACGTTTTGCTCATCGAGTCGACCGTGAAAACACCGCGCAAAGGTTCGCGCAAATCGGTCACCACAACGTCCTACCAGAAGGCGCAACTCGAATCGCGCGTCAACGATCTGGAACTCGGTTCCGGACGCTGGCTGGCGGCAACGACTAGCGGCATCTACTCCAGCACCGACCAGGGCAAAACCTGGAAGGGCGGAAATATTCTGGCACAGCACGATTTTGTTTCGGTGCGAGCCGCAGGTTCCACGGTGGTCGCGGCTACACACTCCAGCGTGCTGGTCTCGAATGACAGCGGCTCGACCTGGAAACAGGCCGGTCTGCCGGCGTACGTGGTCAGCATCCACAACGCGGCCATCGCTTCCGATAGCCAGATCGTGATCGCTTCGCGCGAGGGTGCGTTCCGCAGCGGAGACGGCGGTGCAACCTGGGAGCATGTCGTCAGCGGCCTGCCCGGCAAGGACATCACTTCCGTCAGCTTCGATCCTACGCACAAGCGCCTGCTGGCGACCAGCGACGCGACCGGCGTGATCTTCGAAAGCCGCGACGGCGGAAGGTCCTGGCAGCGCGGTCCCGACAGCGGATACCCGCTGCGCCGGGTCAGCGTAATTGGTGGGCGGTTCGTGGGCGCGACTCCGTTTGATGGCGTCATCCTGCAACCGGAAAACGAACCCATGAGCGCCGCAGCGGATGCCGGCGGCACCGAGTAAGACTAAAACCCAAGCTGAAACGCGAGCCGAGGAAGCGGAAACGCTTCCCCGGTTTTTTCTTGCGCATGAGTGCTTCGCCTGGCCTGGTAGCCCTCAGGTCTTGGAGAGTACGTTGCCAGCTTTGCCGATCTTCTGGCAGAAGAAGACGAGGAACAACGGGAAAAGGATGCCAGCAGCTGTTATTGGCCAGCCGGCTCTGTGGGTGACTATGCCCACCAGAATGAAAACGGGCACCGACACCCACGCGGTGGCGGGCACGAGGACGGCGATGAGCGGGGAACCGAGCAGCAGAGCGACTCCCGCTGCCAGCAGCAGGACGCCGGCAAGAATCCCGAGCGCTCCGGCAACGAGGGGATAGGTCTCACTCCTCAGGATGCCTAGATAGACAAATTCTTGCGTTCCCCCGGCGGTTTCCAGGGTAGCGAGCACAATGGCCAGTAAGGCGATGGACATTTGACCACGCATTGAGACACCTCCTAACGACGGGTTGGAACCGGGAACAGTTGTTCGCCCGCCTCTTTCGGCGAACGGTCTTGCACACTACCGCGAGACGGCGCGGAAAAAGGCCAGGAAAAGGGCTGACGAACTCACCAACGACAATGCGGCCGCAATCACGACGGAGTTGCGCAGTTGGAGCGGCGCCGCCACGCTCACCACCTCCCAGGCAGCGGTGAAACCTACTCGAACCATGCCCACGAAGCCGTGCCGCTGCCATTCTCCCCACATCTGGTCCGCGAAAACTTGCGTCATCTCGACGCCGAACCGCTGCCGGAATTCGCGCGGGTAAAAACCGAGCAATAAGCGGTAAAGAAAGCAACTCATCTGAAGAGCGTTCGGCATACGGCTCACTCCGCGGTCCTTGGCGTTAGCTTCTTTCGCCGAGCACGGCGCACAACCGACTCCATCCGTCCGATCTCGGCCTCCAGCAAGGCCTTTCCACTGCGGGTAAGCCGGTAATAGCGGCGCCGGGCTTCGTGGTCCGAGGCGGCGCCAGATCCTGTGGTTTCTTCGATGACCGAAAGATTCAGCAGCCGCTGAATCGTCGTATAGAGCGTCCCGGGGCCCATGCGAAACCTGTCCTCCGACAGCGTCAAGACATCCTGCATAATGGCATAGCCGTGTTTCTCGCCATCCACGAGGGCGAACAGGATAAAGAACACGGCCGGAGTGAGCGGAAGCAGGCGCTGCAGGTCTTCGGGAAGATTGCTGGTCTTGGATGGCATCGGCACCCCTTGTCGAGAGATATATTTGTGAGTGATATATCATTCGTCGATATAGTTGTCAATGGAAATCTTCAGCGTGCCGCGTGGCCAAGACTTGCGCGGGAAGACTTGCGTGGTCGGCAAAGCCTGCGTTTCGCGAACCGGCCGGAGAATTGCGATGCGCCCCGCTCCAGGTGGTATCGGCGGCTTGCTGGGAACTGAGCTACCCGAAGTGCGTACGCTTGCGTTCTTGGTTAGGCTGGGAAACAATTCTTCTGGTACAGTTATGCGACTTGCCTGTGTACTCGCGATTGCGCTTGGGCTGAGTTTCCCGGCTGCGGGACAAGCCCCAGTTGTGCCCGAAGAGCCGGCAGAGAAGGCTCAGGCGGAGACCGCGCCGGCCACGGGGCAGAACTCGCCGGAGAGCGTGGCGAAGAGAAAGACGGATGCTGACTCGGCCAGCGGAACCACGAAACGCCGCAAGCGCGCCGCGCCAGTTCCGGGGGACGCTCCGCGGAAGATTGTGGTTCGCGAGGGCGGAGCGAGCGAACCCACGGCGCAGATTGTCCCCGGCCTGACTCCCGCAGAAGCCATTCACCAGCGCCAGAACGCGGAACGGTTGCTGGGTTCTACCGACGACCAGTTAAAACAGCTGGTGGGACGCACACTCGATGCGCAACAGCAGGAAACGGTGGGACAGGTCCGCAACTACATGGGTGGTGCGCGCTCGGCTTTGCAGGAAGGCGATGTGCGGAGAGCGAGCACGCTGGCCGAGAAGGCGCGATTGCTGGCGGAAGATTTGGTGAGGCATTAGAGAAGGTGTCAGGTCTCAGGTGTCAGGAAGACCTCGACTTTCAGCTTGATCTATGCCATTGCCCTATGTCCAATGTGATGCTAAAATGTATCACATGACCAAAGCCTCGGTTCGGGACCTGCGCTACGATTTCAAGAAGATTGAGCGCCTTTTGCTGAAGGGCGAGGAAATCCAAATCACCAAACACCGCCGGGTCATCGGCCGGCTGGTGCCGGAGAGCGCGGAAGCCCCGAAAAAGTTCCCCGATTTCCTGGCGCGAGTGCGCAGGATCTACGGCGACCAGATGCTGACGGTGAGCGGAGCCGATTTGATATCCGCCGATCGGGACCGGTATTGAAGATCTACGCCGACTCCAGTTTCCTCGTATCGTTGTACAGCCCAGACTCCAATTGGGCCGCCGCCTCGAGCACGATGGAGGGTTCTTCGGGCGAGTGCTTCGTTACTACTCTCGGAGAGCTCGAAGTTGTCAATGCGTTTGGATTGCGTGTGTTCCGGAAGGAAATTTCGAGTGCGCGAGCTCAGGAGTCAGTGATTGACTTCGAGAAGGATTTGCGCGATGGGGCTCTCCAACTTCGGGCGTTATCGGATGCGATCTTTGAGCGAGCGAGCCAACTGTCTCGGCAGACTACGGCCAAACTTGGCACCCGCACCGCAGATTTGTTGCATGTGGCTGCGGCGCTTGAACTGGGCGCGGAATACTTCTACAGCTTCGACCAGCAGCAAAGGAAGCTGGCGCGGGCCGTTCGTCTCAAACTAAACTAGGGATCGCGTTTTGACTTAGGATCTACTTTCTTCCTGCCCGCTTTTGCGCCACGACCAGCCCGCGCGGCGTTGGCAAGAGCACGGCTGAGATCAGGCCGTCTTGTTCAAGTTTAAGCGCGGCTTCGCGGACGATCTTCAAATGCGAACTGGCGTCATGCATCAGGATCAGGCCATAGGGATTGATCTGTGGCAGAAAGCGGCGAATCTCCTGCTCGCGGATGGGCATATCGCTGTCGCTGAAGAAGAGGTCGATCGTGCCTTCGATTTTCATATCGAGGCTTGATTCATTGCGCAGATCGATCCACTCGGCGAGTCCGGAAGCCTGGATTCGCGACTTTGCGTTCTCGTATATCTCGTAGTCGAACTCACAGGTGATGACGCGCCCGCGTCCGTTAGCCTTTAGTCCCTCGGCGATCCAGAGGGTGCTGATCCCGCTGAAGGTCCCGGTCTCGACCACCAACTCGGGCTTGATGGTGGTGACCACGGTGCGCAGGAACTCGAGCACCTCGGCCTCGGCGGTCATGGAATCGAACATGCGCCAGCGCTCCGGGTGCGGACATTCAGGCGTAGGGCGATGATATTCAGGCTGCAGTTGGTCGCCAGTGCGTTCGATCTGCCGCAGGATGCGGCGCTCCTGCTTTTCTTTCTTGAAAAGGCGGCGAAGGCTGAGGGACATAGAAGAAGGTCTTTAGGTCTCAGGAAAATCTCACGAGTTTCGGCTTTCTAGGTTTTTTCCTGAGACCTAACACCCGACACCTGAGACCTGCCCTCCTACTCACTCGTGAAGTAATCCACGCTCACGGGGTTCTCAAACAGAGAGTAATCGCGCGTAACCACCGTGATCCCGCTGTCGGTGACGAAGTAGCGCTCGCGATCGGCTTCCGTATCATAGCCGATGCTGGTTCCTTCGGGAATGTGCACGTCGCGGTCGATGATGGCTTTGCGGATGCGGCAACTGCGTCCCACATTCACGTGCGAGAACAGAATGCTGTTCTCGATCTCCGCATAGGAATTGACACGCACATCCGGAGACAGCACACAATTCTGGACGGAGCCGCCGGAAATGATGCAACCGGAAGAAATCAGCGAATCGAGGGCGTGGCCCATGCGTTCGCTCTCGGCAAACACGAATTTTGCCGGCGGATACTGCCGCTGGTGAGTACGGATGGGCCATTGTTCATCGTAAAGATTGAAGACGGGAGAGACCGAAACCAGGTCCATATTGGCTTCGTAATAGGCTTCGAGCGTTCCCACGTCGCGCCAGTAGAGGGCTTCTTTCTTGTTTTCGTCGACGAAATTGAATGCGAAGACACGATAGTCACCCAGCATTGCGGGCAAAATATTCTTGCCGAAATCGTGACTGGAATCGGGATCCTCGGCGTCTTTGAGCAGCACCGGAATGAGCACGTCGGTGTTGAAGATATAAATGCCCATCGATGCTGAAATTTTCGTCGGATCGTAGGGTGATCGCAGCTCGGTGTGCTTTGGTTTTTCCAGGAAGCCAGTGATGCGATGCTCGTGGTCAATGTCGACCACGCCGAAATGGCGGCTCTCGGCCGGGTCGGTGACCAGGGTGGCTACGGTGACGTCGGCGGCCGATTCCTTGTGCTGCTTGAGCATGCGATCGTAATTCATTTTGTAAATCTGGTCGCCGGAGAGGATGAGTACGTACTTCGGCTGCTCGGAGCCGATGGAATAGATGTTCTGATAAACCGCGTCGGCCGTCCCCATATACCAGTTCTCGCTGACCCGCTTCATGGGGGGTAGGATTTCAATGAACTCGCCGATTTCACGGCCGAAAATGTTCCAGCCCTCGCGGATTTGACGATTCAGCGAGAGCGCCTTGTACTGCGTGAGAATAAAGACGCGCCGCAGGCCGGAGTTGACGCAATTGGAAAGCGTGATGTCGATGATACGGTAGATGCCGCCGAAGGTTACGGCGGGTTTGGCGCGGTCGCGGGTGAGCGGATAGAGGCGTTCCCCGGCGCCCCCGGCGAGTAAGATTCCGAGCGTTTCCTTCATTGGCACACTGTCCTCGGCACACCCTAGAGATGCAGCGCGCGACGCGGACGCTGCTTCGGGCCAACGCGAAAATACTAGCACAGGGCGGCTGGTTTCACCGTGGTTGGGCACGCCCGCGAATGAAACCAGGGCAGGCCGAACCGGTCGGTTGTGAGGGGCACCGCTCCTGCGGCAACAACGAGGTGTAGCGATGGTTTCAGGACAGCAGGGCAGCGGCTTTCGGATTGGCGAGCAGGTGCTGGGCGATTGTCTCCACCAACTTGCCGAGGTTGTTGAGAGAAGTGAGTGGCAGGCTAATGACAGTCTCATTGGTGACGGGATGTTTGACTTCGACCGACGCGGTCCCCGCCTCCTTGTGGACGCGCACCGTAATCACCTTCTCGCCGACCGGAATACCGAGCATCAAATCGACGACTCCTTGAACCAGTGCCGACGGTGCTCCACTGAACATGGTGGGGTCCTGACGGGCCTCCTGGGCAAGGAAGGGAAAGTCGCGGACGAAGAAATCCGGTTTTTCGGCTTCGAATCGCGTGAAGGAGAAAAGATTGCTGTTGGTTGCGGGGTCCAAAACCATGAACTTGTCCCCTCGAATCGCCCCCTTTACTTTCAAAATAAACATCGAGGCATTTTGTCCAGTCGGGGTAACCACTGTTTCCGTCTGAAAGAGATTTCCGGGCAAATCGATGAGAAAGATGTGTGCCGCGGTAGTCATCAGAGAACGAGCGGGGGAAAAGCCCTTATCGCGCAAGAGCTCGCCAGCCAGGTAAGCGGAACCACGAAGAGCCGCCTCCTGGTCGCCCGAGCGGAGGCCCATGATGTCGTTTGCTTGTTGCGCAGAAGACAGTAAGGGAACAAACAACTGGTCGAGCAAATTGTAATTAGCGGCATAAAAATGGCAAGGTATCGAAACAATATCGACTGCGCTGCCGAACGCGGAAAGCTGTACTCGACCTATGTTTGCCTTGCTGCTCAACGGATCACCCCAGCGGCGCTTCTTGGGTAAGACTTCCTAAGCCCTGGATAATGGCAGTTATCTCCCCCGAGGTAGACATCGGCATTACCATAAATCCAATTAGGCGGGGAAAAAGTAACAAGAAAGCGCGGTATCTGCCGCGCCCTTTGCAGGCCCAGAATGGACTTTGTTCGATTAGTGGAGTTATCGAAAGGCCGTACCCTAGCAGTGCACGATCTTGTCGCTCTTGATGCCGCGCGTGGCGTTTCGCGAATCCACCACCAGTTGGGCTTCATGGACGATCTTTTTGTAGTCGTAGTCGGTGTGATCGGTGACGATGAGCACGCAGTCGTACTGACCGAGATCGTCGAGCGAGGAACACTTCATCTGCAAATCGTACTTCCGGCCACGGCCCACAAAGGGGAAGTAAGGGTCGTTATAGCTGACCAGCGCACCCTCTTTTTGCAGCAACTCAATGATGGTGAGCGCGGGCGACTCGCGCAGATCGTCAATATCCTTTTTATAGGCAACACCCAGCACCAGAACCTTCGATCCGTTGATCGCCTTTTTCTGGCGGTTGAGGGCCGAGATGGTGGAGGCGATCACGTTGTAGGGCATGGCCACGTTGATTTCGCCAGCCAGTTCGATGAAGCGGGTGCGGAAGTCAAACTCCTTCGCCTTCCAGGAAAGATAAAACGGATCGACCGGAATACAGTGTCCGCCCAGACCCGGCCCGGGATAAAATGCATGGAAGCCGAAAGGCTTGGTGGCGGCGGCGTCGATGATCTCCCAGATGTTGAGGTCCATGCGCAGGCAGAGCATCTTAAGTTCATTGACCAGCGCGATGTTAACGCAGCGATAGATGTTCTCCAGCAACTTGGTCATCTCCGCGGCCGCCGGCGAGGAGACGGGAACGGTGCGGCGGAAAATCGACCCGTAAAGCGCGGCGGCGATTGCGCTGGCCTGGGGATCGAGTCCGCCAATCACCTTGGGAATGTCGTGACGAGCCACCTGCGTGTTGCCGGGATCCTCGCGCTCGGGCGAGAACGCAACCCAGATATCGTTATCGCCACCTGTGCCCGCACGCGATGCCTTCAGGCCCGCCTTGTTTTCCTGCTCGAGAATCGGAATCAGAACTTCTTCGGTGGTGCCCGGGTAGGTAGTGCTTTCCAGGATGACGATCTGACCAGCGCGCAGATAAGGTGCCACGGCGTGGGCGGTGTTGGTGATGTAGCTGAGATCGGGCTCGTGATATTCGTTGAGCGGCGTGGGGACGCAGATGATGATCGCATCCATCGCGGTGATCTGCGAATAGTCGGCCGTAGCCTTAAACCCGTTCGCTTTCGCCGCCGCGATTTCTTCGGGAGTGATGCGGAAAATGTAGGTGCCGCCGCTGGCCAGCGTGTCGATTTTTCGCTGATCGATATCGAAACCGGTGACGGGAAATTTCTGCTCGCTATACAGCAGGGCCAGCGGCAATCCAACGTAGCCGAGGCCGATGATGCCGACCTGAGCCTGGCGCGCAGCAATGCGGCTTTTCAAATCAGTAAACAGGGAGGCAGCGGTGGCCTGAGTAGTCATATGCGAAAAGCAATTCTAACATTGGAAGGTCACGCTAAAGCCGCGAAAACTGCGGTTAGGATACGATTGTCACGCGACTTCCATCCAACTTTTACCGCGCGATTGCGATCTTGGTTACTCTGGTAATCGAATTCGCCGCAGCCTGGGTTTCCTTGGTAACGCAATTCCTTAGTAACATACAGATTGAGATGCGACTCCTCCGATTGCCAATTCTGTCGTTCCTGGCCGTTATCGTTATTGCGACCGTCGCGGCCAGCCAGGCGGCGCGCTTCCTGGTGCTGGACGAACCGGAAAAATCCGATGCCATCGTGGTGCTGGCTGGGGAAACCAGTCGTCGTCCCGCCCGCGCGCTCGAACTCCTGCGCCAGGGCGTAGCGCCGCACGTGTTTGTGGATGCTCAGACGCGAGATGTGATCTTCGATCAGCGGTTGACAGACATCGCGCAGAAATACTTCAACGGTCTTGGGGAAGCCAATCGCATCTCGGTGTGCCCGATCGTTAGCTTTTCTACTTTCGCCGAGGTCGACGATACAAGCCGATGTCTGCAGACGGTGGGCGCGCATCGGGTGCTGATCGTGACCTCGGAATTTCACACCCGCCGCGCCTTGCTGATCTTTCGCCATCGCCTGCCGCAATATCAGTTCAGCGTGGCTGCGGCTCGCGATCCGGCCCGATTCGGCGAAGCCTGGTGGACGACACGCGAATGGGCGAAAGTCACTTTTGATGAGTGGTCGAAATTGCTGTGGTTTGAAGCCGTAGACCGATGGCGCTAGTCAGCCGGCAGTTCCCAGTTCTCAGTTCTCAGTTAGAGTCGATTTACGAGATGACGCTGCCGGTTTTGGTTTTCTGAGAACTGGGAACTGGGAACTGGGAACTGAGAACTGGTAATTGAGAACTTTTCCTTCTGTACAATAGTTTGAAAGTTATTCATTTTCCCTGGAGGTTCCATGCCGCAAGTCACGATTACGGTGCGCCCGAACGGTCCATTGCGCGTAGACGATCCCAATGGCGTTGTCGAAATGGTGGACGCCGATGGCAACAAGTACGACCTGACGGGCAAGACGGCGTTTTCCCTCTGCCGCTGCGGCGCTTCCGCCAACAAGCCTTTCTGTGACGGTACCCATAAGATTGTGTTCCAGACGACGGTTACGGCAATCAAGACCGAGTAGCTGCTTTGGGAGGTCAGGTCTCAGTGTCAGGTCTCAGGAAAACCACGTTCAAAGACCTAAAGCCTGATACCTGAGACCTGACACCTTGGACCCGATACCTGCCTTAAGGTATCCACTTTCGCAATTAGTGCTAAGACTTCCGGTGCGGATTGCCCATCCCATAGCTGCTAGACTTTCTTCAGAGCCTCAATCTCAATACACATGCCACGCCTCTCCTATTTCGGAGTCCTGCTGGGCATGGCGGCGCTGCTGTCTGTGCCGGCCAGTGTACAGGCGGGTGCGCAAGCCACTTCGGCGAATGGCGCTCGCGTTCAGCACGTTTTGGTGCGTGGCAGTGGCGCCGCGATGGAAGTGGAAATTCAGACTTCCGGGCCGCCGGTCGCGCCCGACACCCAGTCCCTCACCGGTCCCGACCGCATCGTCGTGGATTTTCCCGGCGCGCTTCCGGCGGCCGAACTGCGCTCTCTAGAAGTGAATCGCGGTGCGCTGAAGCGCGTTCGCTCCGGATTGTTTTTCAGCAATCCTCCGATTACACGCATCGTGCTTGATTTGCTGGAGCCGCAGTCGTATCAGATTTCAACGATTCAGAATGCGATCGTTATAAAGCTGGGCCAAATAAAGCTGGGCCAAATAAACCTGGGCCAGGAAAATTCAGGGTTCGGCTCCGACGCTGCGGCCCACATTTCCGATGTCGCAGGTCGGCCCGCCGTCAGACTTCAGAATGCTTTGCTGCCCGCGGGCTCCAACGTTGCAGTCGCCAAAGTTTCTGTCATGGCTTCCCATGCGGCGGCTGCGCCGCTTCCCGCCTTCGTCAGTGCAGCCCCGTCGCCGCTAAAGCCGCTGGTGACTGTGACCTATGCCAATGGGATGCTGCGCATTCGCGCCGAAAAAGCTACGCTTGCCGAAGTGTTGTTCGAAGTGCAGCGCCAGACGCAGGCCGAGATTGCCATTCCCTCCGGCGCCGAGCAGGAAGAAGTATTCGCCGATCTCGGGCCGGCTCCGGCGCGCGACGTGCTGGCAGCGTTGCTGAACGGCTCCCACTACAACTTTATTTTTGTGGGCAATGAACTAACCCTGGAGAGCGTAATCCTGACGCGCCGCGAGTAGGCTTCCTCTAAACTAAGGCGGCGAGATAAGCCGCACCGCAACAGGAGACGCCCCGTTGCCGAGGATGGGCTGCGCGGCGGAGCCGGTTCCGCAGCCGGCCATGTTGATGATCATCGCGGGAATCTCATTGGAGCTTGCGGGTCCCACGGGTGACAATGGCATTGTTGCTGCTTGAGGGTTGAGGAACACCTGCAGGAAGCCGATCACCTGGACGGGGTTGGCTGGGGCCACTCCGGGCGTGGTGTTGATTACTGGAATGGTTACGAGGGAGTCGCTCACCAGAAGATTCTTCCCAACTGCGCCAGCAATTGGGTTCTGATTGCCTCCAAGGAATTGAAAGGGAGGGCCGCTTTCGACGCTGTCGCTGTCTCCCGCCAGGCTGACATAGTGAATCAAGCACTCTGCCGCCGCAACCGTGTCAGCATCGCGCGTGGTTCCGTAGGCGGTGGTGTCGATGTTGATCGATGAATTCGCGCCACACACAATGGGCTGCTGAACGCAGCCTGCGACGGCAAGCTGGTACGCATTGAAGCTAGCGCTGCTGGCACCATTGCTGCAGACAATCGACGCGGAAGCGGGGGCGGGGAAATCACCGGCGTCAATCGCTCCCGGATAGTATGCTCCCGCCGACGGCGTCGTAGTACCTGTGGCACCGAGGCTGCAGGCGCTGCCGCACAGGGAATAGATGCCATTAGTATTGGCCGTGTTGGGCCAACCTAGGCCCACCAGCCCGGTATTCACAATCTCGCCATCCGAATCGAAGATCGTTGCGGTCAGCGTCGTTTGCGTGGGATCGATATTCGGCAGCAGCCAGGGCTTCACGCAAAGCGGCGCGACCGGCGGGTTGGTGCTGGTCGACAATCCCGTGGCATTGGAGGGGTTGTAAGCTTCCGCCGTGGCCGACGCGGCAACCGTGAGCTGCGTTCTACCCCAGATGCGCGCGAAGAATGTTGGAAGGTCGCTTCTTTGTACGGTTACGGTTATGTGCGGGTCGGTGGCAAAATTCGGAGCGCCATCGTTGAAGCAAACGCTGATTTCCGCTCCCGTCGTGCAAGCGCCGGAGGCGTTCAGGCTTCTGCCTCCGACCTGGCTACTCTCTGCCACCTGCGTCGCGACCGCGCGCGCGCTGGTTTCGGCTCCGTTCGGGGCACCGGTCGAGGTGAGTCCAGAGTTGGCCAGAACGCGTGCTCCAGCCAGGGCTGCGGCGTCGGCTGCCAGTTGCGCCTCGCTACGCGCGGTGTAGATAGTCACCACGTCGATCGAGAGCGCGGCCATCGCTCCGATGACGAATAACATGAAGACCGCGACCAGTGTGATGATGGTGCCTGGTTCGTTCTTCCCACACGAGATGTCCTTTATTCGGCGCAAGCATCCTCACGTCTGGTTCTGGACCGTAGCGCTCTCGGCCAACTGGGTTGTGCCCGCATAGGATGCGCCCGGAATCAACAATTGAATCACCCTATTGAACGTCCAATGATACGGATACTGCACAGTCACAACGGTCCCGACAACATCCGGGGCTGTTCCAGTGGTCCCGGAAGCCACCACCAGTCCGCGGTTAATGGTGATGACCAGTGAGTCGGTGGGATAAGCGCC